>JAYUVP010000123.1:0-7695 GCA_043753995.1 Fibrobacterota bacterium | reverse complement strand
TCGTTTTGAATGCGATAGCTTTGTGCTTGCGACCTTGGTTGATTTGTTGAGCCATCCCGAGCGCCTGCAATTGCCCGATGGCCTGGGTGGTTTTCGCCCCATGCATGCCGGCGACATTTGCATCCTGTTTCGCAGCCACGCCGATAAGCTGGGTTTGGAAAGGGGCATGCGCCGGCTGAACATTCCTTTTCATGTTTATAAGCAGCGCGGCTTATTCCGCAGCGACGAAGCCGGACACTTGGCCGCCGTGCTCATGGCCTTGGCTCATCGATCCGATCCGGATAGACAAGTCGCCGCCAATCTCAGCGCTTTGCTTTGCGAATTCCCCGAACCGTATCAGGTCAGTGACGTCATGCATCCGTTACTGGAGGAACTGACCCCTCTGGCTGAGGGCGGGCGTTGGTCCGCGCTTTTCCGCCGCCTATTCCAGCAAGGAAGCCTACGCCATCGCCTGCGCCAAGGCGAGGATGGGGGCGAAAAGATGGGACGCTACCGTCAAATAGTGCAACGCCTCTGCCGCGAAGCCCAAACTCAAGGCCTAGATGCACTCGGCCTCGCTAATATTTTGAGCGAATGGCGACATTTGCCGGTAGAAAGCGAAACCGAGGTCGAAAGCGATGCCATGCGCGCGGCCACGGAAAAACCCAAGGTGACCTTGCTCACCATGCATGCCAGCAAAGGCCTCGAATTCCCCGTTGTATTCATTGCCTATGGTTCGGGAGGTTCGCGGCTCGGCATTCCGCGACTGCGACATGAGCAAGGTATAGGTCGAACCTTTTTCCTCGGCGATCCTGGCGATGCTGCGGCCGCCCGCTTACGCGAGGAAACCATAGCGGAAAACAAGCGGCTGTTTTATGTCGCTTTCACTCGCGCGCAATACAAGCTTTATATCCCGCTTCCTCCGCTGACCGATAAAGGCAAGGGCCAAGAGCCGCCTCCGGCATTGGCAAGCTTTGTCGGATTGGCTTTGCGTGCGGCCCAACAAGAAAAGCCTCATTTATTTCATCGCCATGTCAGTGAGTCGCCGATCGACATCAGTGGCCTTGAGCGATTACCCGACACTGAGGAAGTGGCGACTCAACCTAAAGCAAAGCGTGATGAGATACCCATTCCGCCCCTGCCCCAAATGGACAAACGTAGACGTCGCCTCGCGTCCTATAGCCAATTGGCCTTGAGTCGCAAGGTGGAACCTTTGACGGAAATTTTGACCCAAGAAGGTCACCGCTTACAACCCGACGAAGGGAGCGGCTCTTCCGCCCCCGATATATTACCCAAGGAAAAGCCGCTTTTGCCGCCAGGAGCGCGCACCGGTAATTTACTGCATGCCTGCCTGGAAAGCCTCGACTTCGCCTGGGCGTCGCCGGATGAGGACAGCCTGGCCTTCGCCGAAGGTCCGTCTAAGACGGTATTGCTGCGCCTGATGCGAGAATACGGCTTCGCCGAGGATTTGCTGCCGGAACTGGCACGTCTCCTACATGTGACCTTGACCACCCCGCTGGACGACCCTGCAGGCGGCGAATCCTTCCGCCTTTGTGATGTTCGCGAAGGCTTACCGGAATTGGAATTCATGTTGCCTTTTGGAAATGCCGAAGGCGAAACGCCTCCGGAAACCCTGGCTGCGGATGGCTATTTGTGGGGGTATATCGATTTGGTCTTTCGTCACGGTGGGCGAACCTATATCCTCGATTGGAAATCGAATTGGCTTGGCGACTATCGTCACGAAACCTTAAATAACTGCATGCGCGAATCCGCCTATGACTTGCAGGGCAAGCTTTATGCCCTCGCCATTCATCGTTGGTTGAAGTCTCGCCAATCGGATTATGAACCGCAAACTCATTTCGGCGGTGTCTTTTATTTATTCCTACGCGGTCTCGGTCCGGAAAGTGAAGGCGTCTATGCCTGGCGGCCCTCCGCAGACGATTTGGAAACGCATTATCCCTCGTATTTAGCGCGGACTTTGAATGTGGCTGACTCCACTTTGCGGGCTTGGACTTCCCCGAATATTCAGGCGGAGGTCCCATGAACGAGACCGTCCTGCCCTTAGGATCCAGGTTGGCATCCGAACTCCTGGAAAACGGCACCTTTGATACATCCGATTATTTGCTTATTGAGACGCTTTGCAAACTCGCGCGACATCCTCTAGACGAAACACTATGGCAAGGCTTGACCGCCATGGCCTTGGCACTCAAGCAAGGACATGTGCGATTCCCCCTTTCCCAGCCTGCCATTCAGGAATTTGTTCTTAAACTGGAACAAGGCGCCTACACCGAATTAGTGGGCAATCCAGGCGACTACAAGCCCTTGATTCGCGACGGCGACTTTCTTTATGTGCAGCGGCTGCATGTGGCCGAAACGGAGGTCGCATCTAGGTTACGTCGGCTTTTGTCTGTAGGGTCGGGGGTGACGAGCCACCCGGAGGTCGCTAGTCCATTGGCCTCCCTATTTGAGCATATTCTGCTCTCTGCTCCCCTGCCCGGGCGTCAAGGCCGCGCCATGGAATTCACGCCCGAGCAAAGACGTGCCTTAGAGGCCAGCTTTGCTTCGCCGCTTTTGGCCATCAGCGGAGGACCAGGCACCGGCAAAACCTCGCTCTGCGCCAACCTCTTACGAGCGCATTTGCGCTACTATGGTTCCCAGCTGCGTATCGGCTTGGCCGCTCCTACTGGCCGCGCGGCACAGCGATTGACGGAATCTTTGCGTAAGAGCTTGCTCGCCTTGCCTAGCCCAGAAAGCGAAGATTTGCGAGCTGCCGAGTTGGAGGCGGTGACCTTGCATCGCCTGCTGGACTATGATCCCCATGGCGGTCGCTTCCGACGTGATGAAAACTGGATGCTCGACCTCGACTTATTGATTGTCGATGAAATGTCCATGGTCGACCTTATCCTCTTTCGATCTTTATTGCGTGCCTTGAGTCCGGACACGCGCCTGATTTTGCTCGGTGACAAAGATCAATTGCCCAGTGTCGAAGCGGGATCGGTTTTCGCCGATTTGGGTCCGGAGGAAGCCCTGGTTTCAACTGAAGGCCCATCCGCGGTCCTACCCTGGGTAACCTTGATGGGCAGCCATCGCTCCGGTGTAGAATTGATGCGACTGGCTCAATCGATTTTGCGCGGCGATTCTCCCGCCTGGCCTCAAGCCGATAGCCTTGACCTTAAGCCTGATTTTTCGGGTGCCGCCTGGCTACCCTTCGATCACCAAAAAGAAAAAGCAGGCTGGGAAGGAGTCTTGCGCCACTGGATTTTAAGCCATGCCTTGACGGTGGATTTGCTGAATTCTCTGTCAAAACTTCCTCTGGAAAGCCAAACCGCCTTTCCGCAAATGCTGGGCTCCGATCACCCTGCTGCAATACTGTTGAATCAGGCTTTTTCCGCCATGGATAAAAACCGCATGCTGGCCGTATTGCGACGAGGTCCCCTGGGTGTTACTGGCCTGAATCAAATGGCCTATCGCCTTTTGCATACCCCGGACGCTCGCGAATATCTCTGGACATGCGGGGGACAAAACGAACGATTTTTCCACGGCGCCCCCGTGCTTTTGCAGCGTAATGACGCCGCGAGAGATTTGTCCAATGGGGATGTGGGCCTCACTTTGGAAGTGAATGGGCACTTCTATGTCGCCTTGCCCAAGCCCCAGGGCTACGCACTTTGGCCCTTGGCATCCTTGCCCGAGCCCACCTTGGCCTTCGCCATTACGGTGCACAAAAGTCAGGGTTCAGAATATGACCATGTGCTGCTGGTATTGCCCGAGGCCCAACATCCCCTGCTCACCCGTGAAATCGTCTACACAGCCATGACGCGCGCCCGGCATGCCGCATGGATTTTGGGGTCCCGTGCCGCCCTCGACGGGGCCATGACGCCGTCCTTGCGTCGCCACAGCGGCCTGAAATCCAGGTTGGCGGTTTGATGCCCCCTGGCGGTCGTTAAAAAAGTCACAAAAGTCTGGGAAGAGGCATTGCCGCCGAAGCCTTCGCATAGTTTAATTAGACCCTTATCATGCCCTTTATCGAAGTCACTCAATGTCCGGTGGCGCTCAAGCAAAAGCGCTATCCCTTGAAAGAGGGGCCAAATATGATTGGCCGGGAAAAAGGTTGTGACATCGAAATTCCTGATCCACGTATTTCCGGTCGCCACCTCATGGTGATTTTGAATGGCGATCAAGTCGAAGTGATGGATCAAAGCAGCACCAATGGTACCTGGTTGGGCGGTGTGCGCATTCGTAAAGCGAATTGGGAATCGGGTGCCTTGTTGGCCTTGGGTAGCTCGGAGCTCAAGCTTGATTTCCCAGTATTGCGTAAACCCAAGCGACCTGGAGCTATCGTGCCAGGCGCGGGTGAGCCGGAAACTCCGGAAACGATAGAGAAAAGCCCAGCATCGCAGGGCAATACCACGGCCTTTTTGGGATTGTCGAATTCAAATTTCGATTTCTCGGTCGTAACCCAACGAAGCATTCAAGCCTTGGACGAAGGCCATCCCGAAGGTGCCGACAGCCCCAAGGTGCAGCAATTGCTGAAGCGCATGCAAGTGTTTCGGCAAATGTTGACCTCGCTGAATGCCGCCCTGGATGTAGACACCTTGCTCGATCGCGTGATGACCACCCTCTTCGAGGTGGTGCAATGCGATACGGGCTATTGCCTTCTGATCGACGAAAAGCACGGCGAAGCGGTGAATGCCCACTTGGCTTATGAGCGCGGGCGACGCAAGGAAAATCTCGACGAAAAATTGTATAGCCGGACCTTGGTGAAAAAGGTCATCGAAAGCAAGGCGGGCTTTCTATTCGACAGCGAAGATAGCGGCACACTCAATGCCTTCGGCGGCAGCGATGCCTCCCTTTCCATTTTCCAATTGCGCATCAAGACCGCGCTATGCTGCCCCATTTATAGCGAAGGCCGCGTCTTCGGCGTCATTTATCTCGACAGCAAAAGACGAGGCACCAAATTCACCTCCGATGATCTCGACCTCACCTTGGGCGTGGCGGGCATTGCCGGTATTGCCATCGAAAACATCGAATTGGTGCGCAAATTGCGCACCGAATCCGCCATACGCGACCATCTCAAGCGATTTCTTTCGCCCAATCTCGCGGACCGCATCATTTCCGAACGCGGCCAGGGTGGTTTTCATCTCACCTCGCAAAAGGCACAAATCACGGTGCTTTTCGCCGATATTCGCGGCTTCACGCCTTTGTCGGAAAGGCTCGCGCCTATGGCCGTGGCGCAATTGCTCAACACTTATTTCAGCGAAATGTGCTCCATCGTTTTCGCCAATGGCGGCACGCTCGACAAATTCATCGGTGATTGCATGATGGTTTTATTCAATGCTCCCATCGCGGTTGCCGACCATGAAATCATGGCCGTGAAAACGGCAGTGGAAATGCGGCGACGCCTGCTTACTGTCTTACCCAAATGGCGGGTGGCGGGACTTCCCGAATTTCATGTGGGCATTGGCATAGCCACCGGCGAAGCAGTGGTGGGATCCATTGGCACCGAAAACCGCATGGAATACACCGCCATTGGTGATACCGTGAATATCGCTTCGCGTCTATGCGGCATAGCACGTCCCGATCAAATTTTATGCACGGAGTCCGTTTGCACAAGCATCGGCGATCGCTTTCGCACGGTTATGCTCGGCGCGACCCAACTCAAAGGCAAAAGCGCCCAAGTATTGGTGCATGAAGTGGTCGATGATTTGGCAATGCCGGGTTGATGCCCGGACTGAAATCCACTGATTTTTATCGTCCCGATTTTGCGAGCTTCACAATATTCCTGAGCGGATCAGAAGCCCCATTTGGAAAGTTGGCTCGAATCATCCATAAGGGAATCTTAAAGGGTGGAGAGGATTTCCCTACCGTGCTCAATTCGACCTTTCCATTTCCCAAATCCTTGAAGGTATAGGAAATTTGATGGACACTGAATCGCTTTTTTCCTTTCGATGGGAGCTGGCCAGAATCGGCAATTAAGTTGAACTGCGCGGATTTATTCACGGTATCCCTGGAAAAATTCATACGCACGACACAGTCGGTTTTGGGCAGAGGCCATGGAATTTTCAAGGTATAGTAGAGTATCCATTCCGTTTCCGAAATCGTCTTGACAATCTCGCTGCCTTCATCGTCATTGATGGTCTTGTGGTTGGCAACATTCAACAAAACGGAGATGCACTTTTCGAAGTCGACACTATCCGTCATGGATGTATTGTACTCGATGAATGGGGCCTCCTCGCCAGCGGTATCCTTAATCTGGGAAACCCGATACTCCACCATGACTTTGCCGTCATCGGTTTTTTCTTTTTTCCATTCATTGGCTTCGGACAAAGACACCATGGATAGGGTAGCTGCAAGTATTAGAACAAGCCGATTTGATTCTAAGCTATTCATTTATGTACCTCCGATTTCATTTTGTTCAGTGTGGCAAGGTTTCCCTGTCTCGGCCAATTCCATGCATGCCAGATAATTAGTGCGGAAACCAGGATTTCCAGGCAGCTATTGAAGATATAATAGGCCCAATTGCCGGGTAAAAATGCCACGACCATTCCGATATAGGCAAACCCCAGCACTATGTTTATCCATCGATTGATACTGGGCTTCAATACAAGGCACAAGTAAACCATGGCGCTCGAAATGGCCATGGCCACGGTGCCTCCGAGTAGGAGCCCTTGCGTGATTTCAATTCCGTCCAGCACCCCGTCCATGATCTCCTTGATATTACCCGGCTGCACGAACATGAGTATGTCGGGGTAGATGTACAGGAGCATCAATACTACCCAAAGGGCGGATAGCTTTATTCGGATATTTATTATCGGGTTTTCTAACATAGATGGGCCTTTCGTTTCCAATTATGCGAGTACCAAGGGTTTGCTTTCGGCGAGGGTGCCGTCGAATTCTTTGGCACCTTTGATCAATAACCAAAGACAAAATGAAAACTCGGCCACGGTTGCTATGGCCAAACCTGGGTAGCTGATGGCTTCTATCTTGGGTGCCAGTAAAACTTGAACCAGTTGCGACAGGTGACCCAGACTTGCAGCCATCAACAGAATCCCCAGTTTACTTGGAAAAATTCTCGACTTGTAGACCAGGTATCCCAGGGGAAGCAGCCAAGTGCCATAAGAAATGGCGGCAAGGACATATCCGAATTCATGCAGGCTCATGAATAACAGGGCCATGGCCTTTAATTGATCGGCAGAGAATGCTTGCAAATAGTCGGCTCCACCTAGAAGAAGCAAGGGCGCGAAACTATTCACCATGTTTATGCTCAAGATGGCGACGCCGATGGCGACGAAAAACATCATCAGTAGAGCAAGGTCTTTACGAACGGATTTCAAAAGCAGGAAAAGGCAATAGGGGAATAAAAGGAAAAGCACCATCATCACCATATCGCTGAGCACTCCCAGGCGGAAAAGAAATTCGGAGCCCGTTATTTTCGCTGCGGTTGCTGCCGCATCTCCGGGAACAATTAGACTCGAACGAACAATAAGTTGGCTGAATACTCCCGTAAGAATATTTCCCAAATAGAGGAGGCCAGCGACCTTTGCCAGTTGTTTGTTTTTCATGTTTTCCCTTTCTTTGGTAAACAATCGATTTTTTTTGACAAAGCCTTGGCACCCGCAGGTTTTCCTGCGCTCTCAAATTTCCGGCCCATGGCTATGGGTTTTATTCTGCTTCCGGTTTATCCGGCTTATATTCCAGGATTTCGCCTGGTTGACAATT
>JAYUVP010000122.1:0-21264 GCA_043753995.1 Fibrobacterota bacterium | reverse complement strand
GCACCCACGATTTGGGCCAAGCGAAGCGTAGGCCGTCACGCTCGTCGCATATAGCGTCGGCGAAACGCCTTTGCAATGCCACGCGTCCGGCTTGCAATTGCGCCGAGGTGGCGGCGTGCTTGCGCTT
The DNA here is from genome assembly GCA_043753995.1 of Fibrobacterota bacterium. Lineage (GTDB taxonomy): Bacteria > Fibrobacterota > Fibrobacteria > UBA11236 > UBA11236 > JAYUVP01. The sequence continues at coordinate 21,137 of JAYUVP010000122.1, read as the reverse complement.
TTCAATGTGATAGCTGGGTAACTCTGCAACCAAGGCGCTCAAGGGCTTTTGCTTTTCCGCGAGAAGCTGAAGGGTCATGGCCACCGCTAGAATGCCGTCGCGGCCATAATGCAATTCGGGGAGTATGACGCCTCCATTGCCTTCGCCGCCGATGACGCTGCCATTGGCTTTCATTTGCACCGTCACATTGATTTCGCCCACCTTGGCGCGATCACAGGGCACGCCATAGCGGGCCGCGATGTCTTCTGAAAGCCGTGAAGTGGAAAGGTTCAAGGTGATAGGTCCTTTGCGCTTGGAAAGCATCAATTCCGTGGCGAAGGCCAGAGTGTATTCTTCGCCGATGGCAATGCCTTTTTCATCGACCAGGGCACAGCGATCGGCATCGGGATCGGTGGCAAAGCCGACAGCACAACCCTGTTGCTTCACGGCAGCCCCTAAGTCGGCCAAGTTTTCGGGCGTGGGCTCAGCGCCATGTGGAAAAATGCCGTCGGGTATGACATGGATGGCATGCACCTCGCAGCCGAGCTTTTGCAAAAGCTCGGGAATGATAAGGCTGCCCGCGCCGTTCACGGCATCATAGGCAACCTTGAAATGCCGGGAGCGAATCAAATCGGGTTGAATGCAAGAAAGGCGAAGGACGGCGTCGATATGCAAAGCATCCGCGCCTTCGGAGCGAGACAAGGCTCCCACGTCATTCCAGGCTTTCCAAACAAAGGATTGCGAATCGACCAAGGCGAAAAGGCGTTTGACCTGGTCTTCATCCAGGAAAATGCCTTCGCCGGTCAAGAATTTCAGCGCATTCCATTCGATAGGATTATGCGAGGCCGTGATGATAATGCCTCCGCCCGCCTTTTGATCCATCACCGCCATTTCCACGGTGGGCGTGCTCGCCATGCCGAGCAAAACAGCTTCGGCACCCGAGGCCTGGCAGGCCGACGCCACTATGCCTTCGACCATGGCTCCGGTGGGGCGTGTGTCGCGACCAATCACGACTTTGCGCGCTCCCGTGATTTGCACGAAGGCATTGACATAATTCGCAATCAGGGCAGGATTGAAATCGGGGCCGACTATACCGCGAATACCAGAAACCGAACGCATTAAAACCGACATGAGCACCCCTTTTCAGGTGGGGCAGCGACATCTGATTCGCGGCCCGGATGCTTCGCAAGATACACCGCTTGAAAAGGCGATGTCAAAGGAAGAATCAGGGCTTCAGCTCCTTTAAGGCAATAAAACCGCTTCGAGATCGTATTCCGCAACATCGGTGATGCGCACTTGCCTGAAGCCGCCGATCTCGGCGTCTTGGGCGCCATGAACCAGCACCCGGCTGTCCACTTCGATGGCATCACCCTGGGTGCGGCCTTCGAAATGATGATCGGCACCTTCGGCCACGCGGTCGAGTATCACGGTGTATTCCCGGCCAATGCGGCTCTCGTTTTCCTCGAAGGCGATTTGCTGTTGCAGGCTCATGACGCGTGCCAGGCGCTCTTCCATGTCGGCCACAGGCACTTTTTCAGTGAGATCATAGGCATGGGTGCTGTCTTCGTCGCTGTAGGTAAAGCCGCCCAGGTGGCGAAAGCGAGTTTCTTCCATGAAGTCGAGCAGGGTTTTCACATCATCTTCTTGCTCACCGGGATAGCCCAGCAAAACCGTGGTGCGCAGGCTCAATTCGGGAATACCGTTTTGAAGCCGGCCTATCAGTGTGCGCAAATCGTCGGCGGTATAGTTGCGGCGCATGGCGCGCAGCATGCGGTCGCTGGCATGTTGTACCGGCATGTCGAGATATTTGCAAACCCGCTTTTCATTGGCCATCACGTCGATGAGCCCGTCCGTCACAAAGGCGGGATAGGCATACATCATGCGGAACCAGGGTATGCCGGTTTCGCGTAACAAAGTGCGCAAAAGGCTTTCCAGATTGCCCTCGGCGTTTTTTTCGCGACCGAAAAAGGTGAGGTCTTGGGCGATGAGGGTGACTTCCTTTACCCCCCAGCCTTCCAGCTCCTGGGCCTCGCGCACAATATCGGCAATGCCGCGCGACACTTGTTTGCCGCGCATGCCCGGTATGGCGCAGAAGCCGCAAACGCGATTGCAACCTTCGGCGATTTTCAAATAGGCATGGTGCGGTTCTTCGCCCATGAGGCGGCGCGGGGCCGTCCCCACCTTGCAATCCGAGGGCAAGGTCGAATTGAGTCCGAGGCGCTCGACGATTTCACCGGGATGATAAGTGCCGACATAGAGATCGACTTCGGGAATGTCTTTGAGGAGGTCTTCGCGATAGCGCTGGGATAAACAACCTGCCACCACCAGCTTTTCACCCTTGGAGCGATGTTCCAAAGCTCCCAGAATTTCTTGAATGCTTTCTTCCTTGGCCGCTTCGATGAAGCCGCAGGTATTGATCACGGTGACTTGCGAGGTGTCTTCATCGGTGGCGAGCGTGAAGCCCGCGCGGCCGAATTCACCCAAAATGTTTTCGCTGTCCACCTGGTTTTTAGAACAGCCCAGATTGACAATGCGCACCTTGCGGCTGATTTCCAGCGCAGGAGCTTCGGTTTTGGAACGGGTTTTCGGCATGGGACGGGAAAAATGCCTATAAAAACAAGGCCGGTCCATGAGAACCGGCCTGAATCGGGTTGGGCTGCCCGGATTTCTAAGTTTTAGGCAGCCATTCCGCTTACTTGCCGCTTACCAATCATCGAGTTTGGGAGCACCGGTGTCGGCGGGAGCCGAGGATGCGGCGGAATCGCTGGGATTACCCCAACCCGAGGTGGAGGCGGGCGCGGGAGGTTCCGGAGCGCTGGGGGCCGGAGTCGCGGGTGCAACAGGCTCCACCGGGGCGGGGCTAGGAGTCGACTCCCAAGTTTCCACGGCAGGCGCCGAAGGCTGGCTCGGTGCCGGGGGTTCCGGAAGGGAAGGCGCTGGGGTATAAGAAGAGCCGCTAGGTTCCGTCGGTTCGGAAATCGAGGAATTCGATTCTGCTGCCGGGGCCGGTGCCGAATAAGAACCGGAGCCGCCATCGCGAACGCCGACATTATCCATGGATTTTTTGTCGACCCAAAAGTCATAACCAAGGGGTTTTACCGTATTATCGCCAAATTGGCGGGCATCTTGCAGGGTGCGGAAGGTACCGACTCGCACACGGTGATAAGCGCCGGAGAGTTCGGGTGTTGGATCTTGAACTTCAGCGACATAGGCGGGATAGCCCGATGCAGCCAGCTTTTCCACCAAGGCACCGGCTTTGCGAGCGCTCTTGAATACGGAAACCTGAACCACATAGCGACCGTCTTGTACAATGCCAGCGGGAGCGGTTTGATGCGAGTTTTTGACCTTGCCTCCACCCACCTGGGATAAGGCCGGTTCCTCTTGCATGACAGCTGAGGTGTCGGTATTGGTCGGTGCCGCTTCCATGGGGGTTTCTTCCACCACAGCAGGAGCGGGCTTGTCTTTATTACAGGCCGATAAAAATGCTGCCAATGAAATGGCTAGGCAGGCATGCAGGCGGATATTCGCCACAACTGGCCCCTTTCCTTGTCGGATTCCCTTACAATTGGTTGCATCCGTGGGTTTTGAAATTATAGTTCGTTTGGCTTTTGGTGTCCCAACAACCATAACCCTTTGATTTTCGGTAATTTTAGCCTAATTCGCTTCTGGTTGCACGTGCATTCTATCCCAAAAGATCAAGTGCAGCCTTGTCTTGACATGGCTAGGCCGCGGTTGATACCTTTAGGACCTGTCCAATCAAGGGCTTAACCAACCTTAACCCCCTCTTCACCACCAGGGAAGAATCGGGAAAAAAATTCGGAATCGAGGTGAATTTCAAACCATGACGGGAGTCGTTGTAAGACCAGGAGAGTCCTTCGAAAAGGCCCTGCGTCGGTTCACCAAGACCTGCGAGAAGTCGGGCATCCTTTCGGATGTCAAGAAGAACCAGCGCTACGAAAAGCCTTCGGAAGAACGCAAGCGCAAGCGCAATGCCGCCATTCGCAAGACCACTAAAGAGCGGATGGAGCAACCTCACTAAGTGCTAAAAAACACTAGCGGCAGCAGGCTCGCCTTCGTCGGCGGGCCTTTTGTTTTTTAGGCCGATTTTATGTGCAGCCGAATTCACACCGGCAATCAAATTTCGTTGATGAGTATCGGCTTATTGTGATTGGTTTGCGCGTCGAAGTAATTAAAGATGATGGCTTCACATCTGCGACCGCGCTCAATATTGACAATGAAGCGATCGACTGATTTGCGCGTGATGAAAAAGCCCCGTCCATGCACGTCGAAAATGCCATGGGGCAAACCATTTTCATCATGTGTTGTTTGCCTGTCGAGCCAATACAAGACGGTATTCTTATCGAGCTTTCCGCCTCGGTCCAGCACCGAAACGCCCAGCTTTTCCTTGTCGACGGAGAGCGTGATTTGCACGGCCTCTTCATCGGGCAAGCGAAAGTCTTTCACCCAATCGGATTTCTTATCGCCTGCTTCGTCGCGTGCTCCGTAAAATAAGGCATTGGTCATGAGTTCGACCAAGGACACGCGAAACCGGTGGTGCAAATTCTGCCCTTGAAAGCTGTTTGAAATGGCAATGGAAATATCGTCGATTTGGCTGGGCATGACCAAGCTATAACTGTGCTTGGTATACGGGGAAATCATATAAGGGTCGAGCCCGAAAATGGCATTGTTCAACAGCGAATGCAAAATTTCTCGGATTTCCTTGAGATTCAGCGGCGCGCTTTTGGGAATGACATTGCCCACATTGTGATCGCGCACCATTCGCATATAGTCGTCGGGATTATAGGCCGTCATCAGGACGCGCTTCACATGCGGATAAGCTACGGCCACTCGCTGAAGTAAATCGAACCCCGACATACCCGGCATATTGATATCTGACAAAATCATGTCAAAGCTTTCCCGCGCGAGCAGGGAAAGCGCCTCCTCACCGTCCTGGGCGGTGACGGACTGCCAACCGAAGATTTGCAAAGCATCGAATATCAGGCTGCGAATGGCCGCTTCGTCGTCGACGACGAGTATGCGAAATGCTTTGGCTTCCTGGCCGGGTTGAGAATCCAGGCGTCCTCCGAGGAAAGAATAGGGTGGATGGGAAGTTTTTTACCTCATCCAGCGGCGATTGTACGGTAACCCTTCCGCTTAAGGCAACTCACTCGACCTATTTTTTCTCAATTTTCCGTGAAGATTGTCCCCATGAAATGGGGCGTCGAAGGTCAGGGAAAACACGAATGGGCTACGGCGTCGGTTTTAGTTGAGGGACACGAGTTTTCCAGAAAGGTTTTTCGCATGGTTTTCCGCGTGATACGCGTACTGGCCTTGATGTTTTTCCGCATATTCGGCTTTGCCCTGGCGCGCATGCAGGGTGCCCAGGCCGGTGAGGACTATGTGCGCCGCGCTTTTGTGCATTGGGCCCATTATTGCCTAAAAGTCTTTGAGGTTAACCTCATCGTGCGCGGGCGCGAGCATATTCCGGATCCCGGCTCGCGGCCTATGGTGATTCTATCGAATCATCAAAGCCAGGTCGACATTCCCTCCCTATTGGCGGCCACCAACCATAGCATGGGTTTTGTCGCCAAGAAAGAATTGAGCCGCATTCCCCTGCTGGCCTATTGGATGCGCGAGGTCGGCTGCGTCTTTATCGATCGTGCCAATAAAAGTGAAGCCCAGCGCACCTTGAATGAGGTAGCGGCCTCCATGCGCAACTCTCGCATCGTGGTTTTCCCTGAAGGCACGCGCAGCCGCAGCGGAGACATATTGCCTTTCAAACCGGGTGGTGCGCGGTTGGCTGTGATGTCCAAAGCCTTGGTTTTACCGACCTTGGTTCAAGGCTCGCGCAATGCCCTGGAGGCGCGCGGACGCGGCAAGCCACCCTTCGATGTGACCGTGACTTTTTTCCCCGTGTTAGATACCGCGACCCTGCCCGAAGATCGCAGCGCCCTGGATAAGGTCCGTCTCTATGTCGAAGGCTGCTGGCGAGGCCAGGTCTTGGACGACGCGGCCTTGGCCGCCGCCGTCACATCGTCGAATCCATCTAACGGAAGCCCGTGAATATTCCGCAGGAGCCCAGCGCCCATTCGCCCGGCGGAGAAAGGTCGGGCGAGCGCGTACACTTGGAGCGGGCACTCAGTAAATTAGGCCTGCTCTCGCGCGGTTTGGCCGCGAATGCCATTCGCGGCGGCGAGGTCACGGTGAATGGCGCTAGGGAGTTGGACCCGCGTCGCTGGGTGAATTGGCGGCAAGATGTTATTCATTGGCAGGGGGCGGCGGCGCTGAAAGCAGAAACCCATCGCTATGGAGTTCTGCATAAACCCAAGGGCTTGCTTACCACGCGTGACGACGAAATGGGCCGCGAAGCTACCGTGTATTCTTGCCTCCCCGAAGAAGCGCGGCAGGGATGGCTTTTCCCCGTGGGTCGTCTCGACAAGGACAGCGAAGGCTTGCTTCTCTTCACCAATGACGGGCCTTGGTCCAGCCGAATGAGCGGGCCCGAATCCAAGGTCAGCAAAACCTATCGCGTCAAACTGGATCGCCAACCGCGCCCCGAAGATTTGCAAAGCTTTCGACAAGGTTTGGAAATACAAGGCGAAATCACCTTGCCATGCGAGGCGGAAGCCGAGGGTGGTCCTTGGGTTCGAGTGGTTTTACATGAAGGCCGCAATCGCCAAATTCGTCGCATGTTTCACACTCTGGACTATAACGTGAAGCGTCTCATACGCATTGCCATTGGGCCCATAGTCCTGGATCCGGAAAGCGCAGTCGGTTCTTTTCGCTGGCTACTCCCTGAAGAAGTGCGCGCCCTGAACGAGGTCTAGCCTCGGAATCAACCTTTTTCGAAAAGCGGCAAGGCCGCCGCATCGGCATTGTAGCTGCTGCGCACCAGAGGGCCGGAAACACAAACCGGTATGCCGCGCGACAAGGCATAATCGCGATGAGCGTCGAATTCGGCGGGAGGCACATAGCGAATCACGGGATGATGTGAAGCGGATGGGGCTAGGTATTGGCCAAAGGTGAGAATGTCGATTTTCAAATCGGCGACGGTGTCGATCAAATCCCGCACCTCTTGTTCTTCTTCTCCGAGGCCGAGCATGACACTGGTCTTAGTGAGAAAACCTCGCGCCTTGGCATGGGTCAATACTGCGCTGGAGTCGCGCCAATTGCCACGTCCGCGCACGGATTTTTGCAGGCGTGGCACGGTTTCAAAATTGTGATTGAGCACATCGGGACCGGCATTGAGTATCCAATCGACGAGATCGAGTCGGCCTTGCATGTCGGGGATAAGCACTTCGACCTTGCAATCGGGAGACGCCGCTTTGACCGCGGCGATGGTATCGGCCCAAACCTCGGCGCCTTGATCGGGAATGTCATCGCGGGTCACCGAGGTGATGACGGCATAACGCAAGGCCATGAGCTTGACCGAGGCCGCCACGCGATCGGGTTCTTGGCGATCGTATTCGCCGGGACGCCCCTTGGGGACATCGCAAAAACGGCAACCGCGTGTACAGGTATTACCCAAAATCATGAAGGTGGCCGTACCCTGGGACCAGCATTCTCCCAGATTGGGGCAATTGGCGCTTTCGCAAACCGTATGCAGACGATGGGAGTCCACGGTGGCGCGCAATTGAGAATAACCCGGCCCACCGGGAATGCGGGCTTTGAGCCAGGCGGGTTTGCGAGTCAGGGGGGCGATGGGAGGGCTGGAAGGCATGGTTAAAAGATACCACCCAAGCCCTATTTGGTATGTTAAGCCGCTATGATCTCCGTAAGCCAAAGCCTCGCTTTTTTGACCCTCGCTCTCGCCTCCTTAACCTGGTCACAAGAAACCTTAGGAAAGCCTCAATTTTCCGGTGGCCTGCAATTGGGCTATCAATACGGCCAAAACGGCGCCGCCTGGCCGAGCATTAAAAATCCCTTGAGCAATCAGGGGCGAGGTGGCTTTTATATCAGCCAATTGCGCCTGAATGCCGAAATGCCCATCGATTCGGGCCTTAAGGCCGTGGGCAAGGTCAATGTGGCCTATATGGAATTGCAAGAGGCCTATCTCGAAAAAATCTGGGGCGCTTGGACTTTCACGGGGGGTCGTTTTCGCGGCGCCGGATTGCGCAGTGCGGTGGGTTATGATGAATTCGAACAAGCCTTGGTCCAAGAGCCTTTTTATGCCCGCAGTTGGGGTGCGGAAAAGCGCCTATACCGCTTACGCGATCTCGGGTTGCAAGTGGAGCGACGCCATTTTGGGGGCTTATTCAGCCATCGCATCTTCTTGCACAATGCCAATGGCCAAGCCTTTCTAGCGGGCGAGCCTTCGAATCAACAAGGCCCTCCAACTCAAGTCTTAGGGCTGGATTATGGCTGGGATTGGAAATTGCCCGACAGCAACCAAATCGGTGGGCATTTTGGAGCCTTGGCTGACCAGGAATGGGATGAATTCGTCGGCAAACACGAAGGCTGGAAGGCGACGTATTGGTTTAAAACCAATCCCGTGGTCGACGCTTCCCTTTATCATGGGATTACCGGTAAGGGCTGGAAATGGAATAACGAAATGCTGGTTAGGATGAATCGGCGCATTCGCAATGCCGATTCCACGGGCTTGCAATCGTGGGGAGCGATGACGCAATTCGAAAAAAGCCATACTCCAAAATACGCCACGGTTTGGCGCTATGAATTTTTCGATCCCACCGATGGCTTCATCTTGAATGACAACTTGCATTTGTTCACGGGTGCCTTGCGTTATACCCCCAATCCGATTCGCCTGCCGGGCCTTTTCGTGATGGCGGAGTATGTGCGCGCCCTGGAAGAAAAGCTGACCAACTCTTACGGCAATGACATTTTTTACGTGAAAACCCAGCTGACGTTTTAAGCGCCTGAGTCTTTATCCGCAGCCCAATACGTCGCCGTACCCTTTGAGGCCGGCGGCATTCCAGGCGCGATAGCTGGTTAAGCCCAGAGTCGGCTTGAGGGCGCCTCCCGTAACCTGCAAATGACCCTGTTTGAGGAGTCGTGCCTGTAAATGGGCGACGGCCTTGCCTTGCGAGCCATACACTAGCCGCGGGGTGGGGCGGGTTTCGCTCAAGGCGAGGGCGGCTTCATTCGCAGAGAGCAGCAAAAAAGAAAAGCGTTTTTGGGAGTGTGCGTAGAGGGCATCGTGAAAGGCCTTCCAGGCTCCACGATTGGGCTGGACGTCAGGCAGGCGAGGGCAATGGGGTTCGCCGGCAACGACTAGGCAGCCCGAACTGGAATATCCGGCTTCGATGCCATCGCGATTCCAGGCGCAATGCAGGTTGTCATAGGGGTTGCCGAAATACAGGGGGTCACTCGCGCGGTACGGGGCGGGATGGGCGCTGCGGCGATAAAGGCGAAAACCGGTTTGGCGCAAGGCCGAATGCCCCCGGGGTTTGCCCTGCAAGTGTTCGCCCTTGGTTAAGTCATGATAGAGGCCGGGCTCTTGTTGATTGGTGCCACGTCCGCGCAAGCTACCCGCGCGCTGGGCGGCCCAGGTCACCTTTTCGGTATGCGGCACGGTGGAAGCTGGGGCGAGTAATAAGCGCTTGCGAGGCCTATCCCAAATTCCCAGGGTGCAGCGCATGTGGATATAATCGACCGGGGTGAGCACAACTTCCTGGGAGGAGCCCCAAGAGGCGCTGCGGTCGAGGGGCGAAGCGCCCCGTAAACCCAAAAGCACAAGTTCCGCTTCGGGGAGAGGTAGCCCATAGGTGGTGAATAGGGCGGTCAATCGGTTGGCGTCGAGGGAAAAGTTCGCGTTATTCATGTCAGTTTCTGGAAGGATAGCGCTTCGTGGGGCGCATGCCCAGGGTAGTTGCGAGCTGAGACAAAATGTTGCGCGGGGCGGTTTAAGATTGCAGCACTTCCTTGGTTTTCCGGGATGGGAGGGCTTTTAGGAGCGCAAGAATTGGGGTGTCCGAATTGGCATTGAGTTTGCAATTCCTGTCGGCATCGGATTTCAACCCTAAACCACCCTTCTCGGAGGATAAACACCATGAGCAATGCTCTTCTCTATCGACCCCTTTCCTGGATGGATCGTATTTTCGACGAAGTGGAACGAGGTGCATTACCAGAACGCACCACCTATCTGCCTCCGGTGGATATTGTCGAGGACAAGGAGGCCTATCACTTGCGCCTGGAATTGCCCGGAGTAAAGCGCGAAGACTTCGCCGTGGAAGTGAAGGACAATCGCCTCACCTTGGCGGGGAAAAAAGAAAATCCCTGGCAAGATCATAAAGGGGGGTATCGCTATTTCGAAACACGGCAGGGACAGTTCAGCCGCAGCTTTGAATTGCCCCGTAATGTGAAAGCGGACGCGATTGAGGCACGCTATGAAAACGGGGTTTTGAATCTGCGCATTCCCAAGGCGGAAGTTGCGGTTTCCAAGACCATACCGATTCTCTAAGCGGAAAAGCTGGAAGTATTGAAAAAGAAAAAGCCGGCTTCCCTGAAGGATGTCGGCTTTTGTATTTCTGCGAATCCAGATTAAATCTGAAAGGCTTTCAGGGCCTGATCCATTTCACCGGAAAGTTTTTGTAAGCCTTCGGCTGCGGCGCGCGCCTCACTGGAACGCAACTTGGTCGTGCGCGTGTATTCTTCCATGTTTTTGGCGCCATCTTCGATGCTTTGGCTGGCGCGCGCGGTGGATTCCACATTGCGCCCAATTTCGCGAGTCGTATTGGTTTGTTCTTCAATGGCGGTGGCGATGGCGCCAATGCGATCGCGCATGGAAAGCACTTCTCCCCGTAAATGACTCATGCTGGCCGTCATGCCGCCCACGCTTTGACGTAAAACGACGATGCGTTGCTGGATTTGCCCGGTGGCATTGCTGGTGGAATGCGACAATTCCTTGATCTCATGGGCGACGACATTAAAACCTTTGCCAGCGTCCCCCGCGCGGGCCGCCTCAATACTGGAATTGAGCGCAAGCAAATGAGTTTGTTCGGCGATGCGCTGAATGACTTGCAAGATGTCTTCGATTTTGGCGCTGGCCGAAGCCACTTCACCAAGGCCGCTGGTGACGCTTTCGGCCTCCGTGGCTGCTGTGGTGCTTTGATTGGCGGCGGCCTGGGCGTTTTGGGCGATTTCTTGAATACATACGCCCATTTCCTCGGTCGCTGCGGCAACCGATTGCACTTGCTGATTGACGGCTTCGGTTTTTTGGCGCATGGCTTCGATTTCTTGATGGGTTTTGCCAGCGCCGTCATCCAACCCCAGGGAAACGCCTTTGAGCTGTTCGGCGGATACCGAAAGCTCTTGAAAGCGGCGTGTGGTGCCGCCGAGTAATTCGCGCAGGGCGGCCGCGGCCCGAGAGGCGGCATCGACCAGCCGTCCCGCCTCATTGCGTATTTCCGAGGTGGCGGTAACCTGCAAATTACCCTGGGCCATGGCTTCCATCACATGCAAAGCTTCACGCATAGGCTTCAGAGTGAATCGCTCCAACACATTGAGTAATATCAGCAGAAGCCCGCCGATAATGACAAGGCCGAACGCCGAGCCGCCCAAGATGAGGGTGCGTGCCCGGGAATAGGCTTTTTTCTGAATATCGGCATAGGCATGTATGGCTTCGCCATAAATCAGGACGAGGGAATCCAGGCTGGCGGCAGGTGCCCGATCTTGTCCTTTGACCAACTTATCAGCGCCGGCAAAATCCTTGCCTCCGCCAGCGTCGAAAAGCTGAAAGGATTCGGTGTATTTAGCTTGCATGGCCGTGTGAGCGCTATCGAAATAGGCTAAAACCGGGGCTGCCGATGGGGTTGCCGGATTATTTCGGGCAGGACTGAGATGCGTCTTGACTTGTTCCGATTCCGACTGAAAGGCTTTCCAATATTTGGCGCGCTTTTCCGAATCTGCGCCGCGTAGCAAGGTGTTTTTCCATTCCTGCACCTGGGTTTTGAAGGCGACTTGAGCTTCCCGTATGGCATTGCGTTGATTGGCCAAATCAGCCAAGGCGTCCTTGGCGTCACCCGCATGTTCGGCGCTGTGATTCATGCCGGATAAGGCGTCGAGAGAAAAGTCGAGCTTTGCATTTTGTCGCGAAAGTTGCTGAAATAGCGCGAAAACGATGGCGCAACTCGCCAAAGTGGAAAGGAGAAAGACGCCTAAAATGAGAGGCGAAAGGCGGCTATGGGCTAATCGATGGGTAATGGATGCCATTCTGATTTCCTCGAAAACCTGGGATTACAGGTTGATTTGACCCAGATTTTAGCGGGCGGAAATTCAAAATGTCGTGACAAATAAATATTTCAATCGTGTTTCAGATTTTAAATATGCCGCAATATGTTCAGAAAAACGGCATAACCAAATGTATTTCGGTCAAAAACAATTCAAGCAACGAAGAAAAACGAGCCACCCCGATCTAGGAGGTGGGATAGGCTCGATTCAGAGATATCTCCGTTCGCGCAGGCCGTCGAGAATGACTTCTACGCAAGCAGTTACGTCTAAGCCTTCGGTTTTGACATGTATGTCGGGACGGACGGGCGGTTCATAAGGCGAACTGATACCCGTGAATTCCGGAATTTCGCCCTTGCGTGCCTTCTGATATAAGCCCTTGGGATCGCGGCTTTCACAGACTTCGAGAGGAGCGTCGATAAAGACTTCGATGAAGTCTTCGCCCACCAAGGCCTTGGCTTGCTCGCGTTCGACCTTAAAAGGAGAAATGAAGGAAACCAAGGTCATCACATTGGCGTCCCAGAAAAGCCGGGCAACATGGGAAATGCGGCGAATGTTTTCTCGGCGATCCTCGGTGGAGAATCCCAGGTCTTGGCATAAACCGGTGCGCACGCCGTCACCGTCCAACAAATAGGATAGCATGCCAGCCTCATTGAGCTTGCGCTCCAGGGCATTGGCAATGGTGGATTTTCCGCTGCCGGATAAACCGGTAAACCACAATACGGCACTGCGCTGACCCGTAATGCGCGCGCGCGCGGCGCGATCGACGCTAACGGGATGCACATACAAGTTGTTCGGAGCGACGGCGATATCCGCTGCGGGTAAATCCGCGACTGGGGCATCGGCCAAGGCTTCGCGTACAATACCGCCACCGGCGATTTCGTATTGGTCGACGATGACGAAACGTCCCGTGCCTTCGAGTAATTCGGTACGATCGCAAGCCAAGGGCTTTTGCAATTCCAAAATCACGTCGGCGACATCGTGCCGCTCGACTCGGGTTTTGGTTTGCGCGCCTTGGGTTTCCGATGCGTCGATGAGCACATTAATGCCACCGAGCCGAACCGGTACCTTGGCTGAGCCTAGCTTAAGAAAATAGGAGCGGCCCTCTTCGAAGGGGCGCTTGCCCATCCAAAAGAGATTGGCGCGTAGACGTCGCGCGACATGAGGCTGCACTTCGTCGGCACGGCAAAGGATTTCGCCGCGATTCACATAAATCTGGGTGTCGAGCTGGAGTCCCGCGCTTTGGCCAGCACCTACTTCGCTTTGGGCGGGAACATTGAAGCCTTCCAGGCTGCGCACGCGGCTGCGTTTTCCCGAAGGCTGGAATACCACTTCATCGCCTATGCGAACCTTGCCCGATTCGACGCGACCGGCGAAAATGCGGCGATCGTCGCCGGAGGCCGTGAACTTGTAAACGTCTTGCAGGGGCATGCGGAAAGCCTGACCCTCTTTGGGCGGGGCTTTTTCGAAGCGGTCAATGGCTGAAAGCAAGTCGGGGCCTTTATACCAAGGCATTTTCTCCGAAGCGCGTACCATGTTTTCGCCGTGAAAGGCGGCGAGGGGAACGAAAAAGCGGGGCGTGATGCCTATACGCGCCAAGAAGGCCATGTATTCGTCGCGAATGTCCTCGAAGACATTGCGATCGTAATTCACGAGATCCATCTTATTGACGGCTACCGTGATTTGCTTGATGCCCAACATGGACAACAAATAACCATGCCTTTTGCTGTTTTCTTGAATGCCTTCTTTGGCGTCGATGACCAGCACGGCCGCCTCGGCGCGGGCGGCACCGGAAACCATGTTTTTCAGGAATTCAATGTGGCCGGGAGCGTCGATGATGACATAATCGCGTGTCGCACTTTTGAAAAAGGTGCGGGCGGTATCAATGGTGATGCCCTGGGCTTGCTCGTCCTTGAGGGCGTCGAGCAAAAAAGCGTATTCGAAAGGGCGGCTATTGCGTTTGCAATAGGCTTGGATTTGCTCGAGTTTGCCTTCAGGCAAGGAACCCGAGTCGGCGAGCATGCGACCCACCACGGTGCTCTTGCCGTGATCGACATGGCCGACAATGACTATGGCCATGCGCACGCGTCCGAGATCGGCCAATAAATGGCCGCCGGTGGCGCGGTGATCCATGGTAGAGCCGAGAATATTGCTGGGGGCCTGCGGCGCGCCGCTTCCCGAAGTCGAGGCTGTCATCATCGGCCTTTCACATGTATCCGTCACGGCGCAGGGTTTCGAGCCCGCCGCCATCTTCTTTGTCCTGGGCCCGGCCACTGCGTTCGGCCACATTGGCGAACTTACCGGTTTTGAGTTCTGCCACGATTTCGGCCACATTCTTGGCCGTGGAATCCACCGGCGTGGTGCAAGGGCCGCAACCTAAGCTGCGATAGCGTTTGCCCGTGCCTTGATCGAAATACAAGTCGATGATGGGAATGTTTTCGCGCAGGATATATTCCCAAATATTGAGCTCGGTCCAGTCGAGCAAGGGGTGCACGCGGATATGAGTGCCCGGGGCGAAATCGGTTTTGAATTGATTCCAAAGCTCGGGAGGCTGGTCACCCACATCCCATTCGCCGGTTTTGTCGCGCGGCGAGAAATAGCGTTCCTTGCTGCGCGAACCCTCTTCATCGGCGCGTGCGCCGACGATCACGCCCGTATAGGGTTCGTGATCGCGGTCTTCTTCATAGGCACCGGTTTTGGTATTGACGCGCCAACGGGGCCATTCGCCGGACAAGGTTTTCTTCAGGGCGTCGGTTTTCAGGGCCTTGCAGCATTGCAGGCGGGTAATGGCGCCGTCGGGATAGGTCTCTTTACGGGCCAAGGCATCCTTGTTTTGCCCGAAGACCAAGTTGAGATTCCATTCCATGGCGAGTCGATCGCGATAGCTGATCATGGCGGGAATCTTGAATGAAGTGTCGATATGCACAAGAGTGATAGGCACATGGCCGAAAAAGGCTTTGCGGGCTAGCCACAATAAGACCGTGCTGTCCTTGCCTATGGACCAAAGCATGGCCAAGTTCTTGAAATTGGCATAGGCCTCGCGCAAGATGTAAATGCTCTGATTCTCGAGCGCTTCAAGGTGGTCCATGGTGGGACACTTTCCGGAAGATGGAGGGGAAAGTTTAGCATAGTAAGTTTGTCGGTTAAAGGGTTGCCGAGGAAATTTATCTAAAACCCTTGTTTTTATTGCCTGGAATCAGCATTGGAACACCCGAAAGGAGGCTGGTATTCCAGTAAACCTAGTCGTTAAGTATGAATAGTATTTCTCCCGGAATAATGCGGCCTAATTTGTAATTATTAGCCCCTACATGCCATATGCCAGTTCGCCCATCTATCTGTCTTCCTTTTTGCTAGAGAAAAACCGTTGGAATGGCAAAGGCCCTTCCTTGAACGTCGTCGAGTGGCTTGAACCGATAGCTGAAAGCGGCTTCAACGGTTTCGAGCTTTGGATGCCGCATCTTGCCTTTGCCTCACGCTCCGACTGGGAGGCCATTAAGGCTGAGGCCAATGATCGCCAAGCCGAGATTTCCATGATTTATGCCCAAGTCCCCACGGATTTGGGCGACAAGGGTCGTCGGCAACGGGAAGCCTTGCTAGATGCCTGCGATTTTTTCCGCCCTAAAACCCTGCGCTTTCATGTAGGCGAGCCTTTGACCGCCGATGGCTTTCTCGCCAAATTACCGGGTCGGTTGGAAACAGCAAGCAAGGTCTTGCGTGATATCGGTCGCGATATTCAACAGGTATACGAGTGCCAGCTTTATCCCTATCGCCCCGAAGAGGCTGCCCTGGTATTCGCTACGCTCGATGCTTCCCGGGTCAGCCTTTCCTTGCGTCCCTTAGAAATGAAGGTGGAGGATATCGAGGCTGCCTTTGCAATCAAACCGGGTGCAGTTTCGCATTTCGGTATACGGGCAAAGCAAGGCAAGGATTTCCTCGGCCTCATCGATCAGGTCGAGCCCTGTAAAAAAATCATGAACATGGCGCGTAAACTGGAATTCATAGGGCCTTGGATTTTGGAAACGACGGAAGGTGTAGATACCAAAACCGAGGATGTATTGGATCTTTTCGACGCCGTGGAAAAAGATTTGAACATGCTCCAGCATTTATTCGCGACATGAGGGCGCGACCCAGAGAGAAGCAAGTCGGTTTAGGGTAAGGACTCTTGCTCTCTCACACTTTCTCTCATTTCGACTATTGTGCCGCGGTACCCGAAATGGCGGCATTGTATTTATCAAAGCCGGTAAATTTAACGGCGAAATTGTAGAGAATTTGATTTTCCGCCAATTTGCTCATTTCCATATCAATGTCGACATTGTTGATTTCGCCGGGTTGAGTGGGATCGATGGGGGTGAAAACCTCAGGCTGGACCTTGGATAGGTCAATGCCTTTTTCGATGGCCAAATGATCGCTTTGACGTGTGTCGCCGGGTAATTTCTTTTCCAGGGCTTTACGCAAATCCTCCTCAAAGGCGACTTCCTTGCGTTGATAACCGGGTGTGTTCACATTGGCAATATTCTCGGCCAAGACCTTGGACCGCAAGGTTCCTGCATCCAGGCTTTTATATAAGGTTTGTCGAGTTGTCGAGGTGAACAGGTAATTGCGTATGTCCATGAGGTGGTATCAAGCAAGGCACAGGCCAGTCCTGGATGAAAACTCTTACTCAGAATAGGGCCCAATTGGCTCGAAAAAAAGAACCAGGTCTCGGACGTGGAGAAAATTACCTGGAAAAAAAAGCCAGTAAGGGGAAAAAATTGCCGAAGTACCGTGCCCAAGCTTGAGCCGATGAGATTCAAGTCACAATGGGGTGGGGCCTGCGACCATTCCCGAACCAGAATCGCTTGCAAAGATGGGGTTTGGCATGCTTCTTCAGGGGGGCTTCGGCTCCGCGTCGATCGACGGGAGATTGGTTACCTGACATCGAGTCAGTTTGGCACGAGGGATGAAACACCTGTGCCAGGCTGAAACCGATAAGCTCGTAAAAGTGTTGTTTCCACTAGGTAATAAGCCCTAAATGTCGGAACTGTTTCTCCTTTGACTCGGCACTGCCTTTGCTTTTTCCAGAGTCATGAACGATTTCACACGTCTATCCCAAACGGCATTGCAAAAGGCCCAATCGCTTAAGGATGAAGGACGTCATCCGGAGCTGACGTCCTTGCATTTGGCGGTAGGCGTTTTGCGTACGGCTTATGAAATGCTCGAACCCAGTATTACCGATTCGGGCGCCCAAGCAATACCCCTGCTTGAGGGGTTAGACACGGCCCTTGCAAAATTGCCGAAGGTGCAGGGCACCCAAGAAGATCATGTTGCCTCCGATTTGCATAAAGTGTTGCGCGGCGCTTCACCGATAGCGAAGGACATGGGTGACACGGCGGTGACGGTAGAGCATCTCTTGCTTTCATTGGTCGCAAAAAGTGAAATGCCCGAATTGAAAGCTTTGTGGTCCAAACACCGACTCACTTTCCAAACCCTTAAGGACGCCATCATGAAAAATCGTAATCGCGGCGGAGAAGGCGAAGCCCCCGGGGCTCACGGTGAAAATGCCGAGAATCAGTACAATGTGCTGGAAAAGTATGGCCAAGAAATGGTGGCCTTGGCCCGCGAAGGCAAGCTCGATCCGGTCATTGGCCGCGAGGAGGAAATTCGCAGGGTGGTGCGTATCCTTTCGCGCAAGACAAAGAATAATCCCGTGCTTGTCGGCGAGCCAGGCGTAGGCAAAACCGCTATTGTCGAAGGCTTGGCACATCGTATCGTGAAAGGCGATGTCCCCGAATCACTCAAAGGCAAGAAGCTCTATAGCCTGGACTTAGGAGCATTGATCGCGGGGGCCAAGTACCGCGGGGAATTCGAAGAGCGCCTTAAAGCGGTGTTGCAAGCGCTCGCAGCCGATCAAAACACTTTGCTATTCATCGACGAATTGCACACCATAGTCGGAGCCGGAAAAGCCGACGGCGCCATGGATGCAGGAAATTTGCTTAAGCCGAAATTGGCGCGCGGAGAATTGCATTGCATTGGCGCCACCACCTTGAACGAATACCGACAGCACATCGAAAAGGATGCCGCCCTGGAGCGACGCTTCCAGCCTGTCATGGTGGCCGAACCCGGCGCGGAGGAAAGCGTATCCATTTTGCGCGGTATCAAGGAGCGCTTTGATCGCCATCATGGTGTACGCATTCAAGACGGCGCGATTGTCGCTGCCGTGAAGCTGAGTTCTCGATATATTAGCGATCGCTTTTTACCCGATAAGGCCATCGACCTTATGGATGAAGCGGCGGCCATGGTCAAAACCCAGCTCGACACCATGCCCGAGGAATTGGATTCCGTGTCTCGTAAACTCTTGCAATATCAAATCGAGGAGAAGGCGCTCAAGGGCGAAAAAGATGAGAAAAGCAAGGAGCGGTTAGGCGAGCTGCAAGGCGAAATCACTGAATTACGCGAAAAGTCCTCGACCATGCATGCGCAATGGGACGCGAGACAAAAGCAAATCGAGAAAGTTCGCTCGGCGCAAACCGAAGTCGATCGTATTCGTAAGGCCATTGAGCAAGCGGAAACGGATTATGACTTGAATAAAGCGGCCGAGCTCAAGTACAAGACCCTGCGGGAAGCCGAGCGCAATCTGGATTTAGCACAAATGGCTGCCGCGCAAGCGCGCGTGGGAGCTACCCAATTTCACGAAGAGGTGACTGAGGACGAAATTGCCGAAGTGGTTTCGCGTTGGACCGGCATACCCGTGAAGCGCCTAAAGGAAACCGAGCGCGACAAGCTCTTGCAATTGCCTGAGCATTTGGCCCAGCGTGTCATAGGCCAAAAGGCCGCCATTGCCGCCGTCTCCGATGCCATATTGCGCAATCGCTCCGGCCTGGGACGAGAAAACCGACCCATCGGCAGCTTCCTTTTTCTCGGTCCTACCGGCGTGGGTAAAACCGAGCTGACCAAGGCCGTGGCTGAATTCCTTTTCGACAGCGATGAGCGCGTGATTCGTCTGGACATGAGCGAATACATGGAAAAGCATGCCGTTTCCAAACTCATCGGCGCGCCTCCGGGTTATGTAGGCTACGAGGAAGGCGGACAACTCACCGAAGCCGTACGACGTCAGCCTTATAGCGTGGTGCTTTTCGACGAAGTCGAGAAGGCGCATCCCGATGTTTTCAATATGTTGCTGCAAGTGCTGGATGAAGGCCGTCTGTCAGATTCCCAAGGTCGCACGGTGAATTTTCGCAATACCATTTTAGTGATGACCAGCAATTTGGGTTCTCATTTATTTGCCGGGGAAGGCAGTGCGGGTGGCCATTCCGGCCCTGTGGCGGTGGCTGCTCTCATGCCGGAACTGAAGAAATTCTTCCGCATTGAATTCATCAATCGCATCGACGAGATTCTTGCCTTTGAGCCGCTGACTCGCGATCAATTGGCCAGAGTGGCCAAGCTACGATTCCGCGATTTGCAGGGTCGCCTGCGCGAGCGGGGAATTACCGGCGAAATCACCGACGTGGCTTCTCGAGCCATCGCCGAGCTCAGTTACGATCCACAATTCGGCGCGAGGCCCATTAATCGCTTTTTGCAGACGCGTCTGGAAAATCCTCTATCGCGGCTCATTCTAACAGGAGGACTCAAAGCGGGGGATCATCTCAAGGTGGATTTCCGCGACGGAGATTTTCTTTTCAATGGCCGTCAGGGTGCGGACGCAGGCAGGTCCGGTCCGGAGGGAGCCGATGTCGAGGATGCCGAATTCACCGAGGTCTAATTCCTAAAAGGCTCCAGGGAAAGAAATAATTCCCGGAATTGGCGGTGTGATATTCTCTCGGGCCGAACTGCGACAAATGGCCGGGTCGCAGTCGGCCCGGGGTCCGTGCGCGGGGGACATCGGGGGTGAGAATAGGCAAGCCATTTATTTGACTCTTTGACAAATAATCAAGGTAGGCCAGATAGAATCGATCTTGCTGGTAACTCGCAAGTATCCCCTGATCGCGAGCTTGTCGCAATTTCGCCTCGAAGCTCGGGGGTAGAATTTCGCTTCGCCCAATCAAAACACGTTCCAATGTATCGGGATGGGGACTGATTTGCATGGGCAGAATAGAATCCGTTAAACTGCGGGGCAATACCCAAAAAACCTTGAAACCGGGTATTTGAAAATAGTTGTAATTCCATTTCAGAAGCATGGTAGTGGCTTCGACTTGAGATAGCCCGGCTTGTACAAGAGCCTTCTCAAAAGTCTTGAGGGCTTGAAAGAGCGAATCCGGAGCTTTTTCCGGACGATGGAGACCTAGGGATTGTCCAGCATTTAAACGACCTTGCCACCAGACACCGAAGGGCTGTAAGGTGTCTTTCCTTGAAATCAGATCAAGCACGAGAACATAAGGAATGTCTTGGGAAAAATGATTTGAAATCGTGAATGAATCCTGAGTCGGCATCGACATGGATATCGGCAAGTCCACATTTCCTAGGCCGCGATAAAAAAGGAATTTTTCAACCTCTCCATCCCCGGTTTGTACCAGATTGGAATTCGTTCCTCGAACCGTTTCCCAATCCCCGCCGACATTTGAATGAGTGACACGCTCGGAGCTTGTAGGAGCCAAGACTCGCAATGACCAATGGATATGGCCATGGTAGGGGGAGGCTCGTTTTAGAAAATCAATACCGCTGGTATCTGGATTTCGGTCGCCACTATCTCGCTGGGGATACCATTGGGTGATGGCCCCACCTCGAAACCCGATTTTAACTTGGGCCTGAAAAGCGCTGTCGGAATAAAAATACAGGATGGGCGTTTCCATTTTAGTTGTCACGCCGGATAAATGTTTGAGATCGGGTTTTGGTTTGTCCGCCGGCGGATAGTAAAAGGGCAAGCTGTCCACAAAAGCGGGTAGGGTTTCATTTTCGAGAAATAGTCCGCTTAGCCTTTCTCCCCGGCTATTGACCAGAGTCGTGAAGGTTCCCCATTCATGAGCAGTGTAAGCCTGTAGGGGGAGGGGAATTAGGAAGAG
>JAYUVP010000121.1:0-2902 GCA_043753995.1 Fibrobacterota bacterium | reverse complement strand
GTAGGCTGAGACCCCGCAAGCGAAGCGCGGAGGCTCAGCCGAGGGGGAGGGCGGCAATGCCTATGCAGAAATGCCGAAGACGCCTTCCCCCGCTGCCTAAACCTTCAGCAACCACTGTATCGCAGGTACGGCATCGGAGAAAGTCTTGGCTTCGTAGCCGCGATTTACAGCCGCGGTTTCGGCGAAGCGCAATTCATGCAAATGGCTTTCGACCTTGCTGAGCAAGGCAATGCGCAAATCAAAAATATTGCAGTTGCGCAAGGTGTCGATGAGGGTCACGATGCCGCCCGTGGTGAGCCGCCAATGGCCGACGCAGTCTTCGATGAGGACACGCTTGATGCCGGGATGACTCGATTCGGCGAGATGATCAAAAATCTGTTTGGTCGTCGGTAAATCCAGGCTTTCTGCAGTCACCTGGATATGGGCGAAATCATCATGCGCCAAAATGCGAAGGGGCAGGTTTTCCAGCGAAGTAGTCAAGGTTGCGGGCATATCGACCTCCCGACTTCTCCTGCTGCCACCCCGAGATGCTTAGGGTCGGCGACAAGACAAGACTTGGTTAACCAATGATAAAGCCAGGCATGCACGAAGTGTAAAATACATGTTAAAAAAATTGGCCCTTGGGGGGCCAATTTGTGATTTTTCGACTAAAAACGTCGATTCTTTTGACAGTGTATCGAATTTCAGACTACAAATTCTGCCTTTGGCCTAGGCCAGGGCTAGGTCAAAATGGCAAATCGTCTTCGGGAGCGGGGGGCATATTGCTGCCGGAAGCCGGAGCCATGCTGCCATTTCCGCCACCGGGTGCGCCACCCATGTCACCGCCGCGATTGTATCCACCGCGACTGCCGCCACTGCCACCATTCGCGCCGCCGCCCGCATAACCACCGCCGCCTTCGCCACGATTGCTGCGATAGCTACCGCCCTCACCACCGGCGCCCGCACCCGCACTGGCACCTGCATCGCCGCCCTCGCCGCGAGGACGTCCGAGCATGACGAGATTGTCGGCCACCACTTCCGTCATGTAGCGGCGTTGGCCGTTTTGATCATCCCAGGAGCGCGTTTGCAAACGGCCTTCGAGATAAACTTGGGCGCCTTTGCGCAAATACTTTTCCGCGACTTCGGCGAGTCCGCGCCAAAGCACGATATTGTGCCATTCGGTCTTGTCGACGCGTTGGCCGGTTTTATCGGTATAGCTCTCGGTGGTGGCCACGGGAAAATTGGCGACCTTGGCTCCCGAAGTCACGGAGCGGACTTCAGGATCTTTGCCGAGATTGCCGATGATCATGACCTTATTGAGTGAGCCCATGGTGGACCTCCTTCTCTCTAGGCCCCAGAAGTGAACGGGGCTCAGAGGCAAAAAGAGCGGAGGGATTTTTTGCCCGCCGCTCGGTGAAATGAAGTCCCCCGAAGCCTTGCTGATCGCGCCTAAGCGCGGGTGCCGCAAGTCGACGCCGGGCGGGGGATGTACCTTTCCCGGAACCTCGTTCCGGAAGCGTCAAAGCGCGATGAAACGTAGCAAAGGCCCTATTCAACTCCCGCTCGATCAACTGGCTGAACTCTGGCCTCAGGCCTTGAGAGGGGCCCGTATTGGCGCTGTTTTGCACCCCGCCTCGGTAGGGTCAGATTTAGTGCATGCTGCCGATAAATTGTGGGCGCACTCCCAAGGTCCTAGCCCGGTTTTACGCCTTGCGGCCCTTTTCGGGCCTCAGCATGGTTACTTGGGGCAAACCCAAGACAATATGATTGAATGGCAAGACTTCAAGCATCCGCAATGGGGTATGCCGGTTTTTAGCCTTTATGGTGAGCATCGCGAACCGACGCCCGCCATGCTGGCCGGACTCGACGGCCTCTTGGTCGACATTCAAGATGTCGGCGCCCGCTATTACACCTTTATTTGGACCCTCTATCTCTGCATGAAGGCCGCCGAAAAGGCCGGGATTCCGGTAGTGGTTTTGGATAGGCCCAATCCTATCGGCAATGCCGTCGAAGGGCCGGTGCTCGATCCCGAGTACCGCAGCTTCGTAGGCTTGCATCCTATTCAAGTGCGGCATGGCAAAACCATTGGCGAACTCGCCCGGCAATTTAAGGCGGAGGCCTTTCCCCGCTGCCAGCTTATGGTGCTTGAAATGGAAGGCCATGATCCGGAGGAGTATTACGAAGCCACTGGACTTCCCTGGGTTTTGCCCTCGCCGAATATGCCCACGGTCGACACGGCTGTCGTTTATCCCGGCATGTGTCTTTTCGAGGCTACCAATGTGAGCGAAGGTCGCGGCACCACGAGGCCCTTCGAGATTTTCGGCGCCGCTTGGATTCATGCACGTGCGCTTTGCGAGGCCATGAATCGCAAAGGCTTGCCCGGCGTGTTTTTTCGCGAAGCTTATTTTCAACCGACTTTTCACAAGTTCAAAGGGGAGCTATGCGGAGGCGCACAAATGCATGTGACGAGTCGCGCCGAGTTTTTGCCCTTTCATACGGCCATCGAAATCTTGCGGCATTTGCGCGCCGAATACCCCAAGGATTTCGCCTGGAAGCCGCCACCCTACGAATATGAGCATAAGAAATTGCCCATAGAAATCCTGATCGGCGGGCCTTTGGCCTCGCAGTTTTCCTAATGGGCTGACTATGGACGTATCGCTTTCTGCTTATTTCCTCTGCGCGGGCTATGGCTCGCGCCTGCGGCCGCTCACCGATCGCCTGCCTAAAACCGCCATTCCCTTTCAGGGCTTGTCGGCGCTGGAAATCAATTATCGCCTGTCACGCCGCATCATGCCGGGCCGAACCGTATGTAATGTGCATCACCTCTGGGAAATCATGGAGCGCATGGCTTGGCACCTGGGCATGGATGTGCTCTATGAAAAGGAAATTCTGGGAACCGGCGGCTGCCTGCACAATGCCCGCC
>JAYUVP010000120.1:0-2103 GCA_043753995.1 Fibrobacterota bacterium | reverse complement strand
CATACCCGAAGTGGTCATGCATGGGGAAACCGGTTTGCTCATTCCCTTTGCCGCCAAGGGTCCATTGGACTTCGAACCCAAGGATCCCCAGGCTTTTTCCGAAGGCCTGGCCCAAGGGGTTAGCCGCCTCCTCGCGGACGCCGAGTGGCGCCAGCGCATGGCCCTTGCTGCGCGTGCGCGCGTTGAGGCGAAATTTGCCTGGACCCGCATCGCCGAACAAACCACCGCTTTTTATCAGGAGCTTTTGAAAAATCATGGCCGCTAAGAAAAACGCATCCAAGCCCAAGACTCCGGCCAAGCCAGCTCCTAAGCCAGCCCCGAAAGCAAAAGCAGCGAAACCGGCTCCTAAATCTGTCCCGAAATCTTCGGCCACAAAATCTTCCGCCACAGCCCCCAAGGTTACGCCTGAATCCGTGATGGAATTACTCGCCAAACCGACAACCCACGCCGTCGTCGAAAACCTGCAGCCGCTTTTCGACCACGGACTCGGCCAGTTGAAGGCCGTGCCGGGCGAAACCGTCACCTTGACCGCCGACATATTTCGCGACGGACATGACAAGTGCGAGGCCTCCATCCTGATACGCAAGCAGGGTGCGGAGTCGTGGTCGCGGCTACCTATGGCCTTCGTAGACAATGATTTGTGGAGCGGAAGCTTTTCCGCTCCCGCTATCGGCACTTACGAGTACACCGTCGAAGCGCGCAGCCTCGGTCACGGGGCAGGCAAAAACCTACCCTACCGGGATGAACCCTTCGTGCATAAGCCCAGCGGGATTCTGCGCGTCGACCCCAAGTTGACCGAGTTCAGCGCATGGTATGAAATGTGGGCCAAGTCCCAGGGCACCGATCCGAATCGAAGCGCCACCTTTGCCGACATGGCGAAGCGACTGCCCGAAATCAAGCAGTTGGGTTTTGACGTGCTTTATTTGCCGCCTATACACCCCATCGGCATTACCAAGCGCAAAGGAAAAAACAATAGCGTGTCGGCGAAACCAGGTGAGCCTGGCTGTCCCTATGCCATAGGCAATAGCCATGGTGGGCACAAAGCCGTAGACCCTGAGCTCGGCACCTTAGCTGAATGTCGCGCCTTTCTCGATCAGGCGCGGGCCATGGGCTTTACCATGGCGCTTGATTTCGCCCTGAATTGTTCGCCCGACCATCCTTATGTGAAAAACCATCCGGACTGGTATTATCGGGAAAAAGACGGCACCATCAAATGCGCGGAAAATCCGCCAAAGCGATATGAAGACGTGTATCCGCTCAATTTCCATTGCGAAGATCGGGCTGCTTTGTGGCTGGAACTGAAGTCCATCATCGAATTCTGGATTGGGCACGGCTTCACCATTTTCCGCGTCGACAATCCTCATACCAAACCCTTTGAATTCTGGCGCTGGCTCATTGCCGAAATCAAGGCCAAACGCCCCGATATTGTCTTTCTCTCCGAGGCCTTCACCCGCCCCAAAGTGATGCGCCATCTCGCCAAAATCGGCTTCGATTTGAGCTATACCTATTTCACCTGGCGCACCACGGCCCAAGAGCTTCGCGAATACGCCACGGAGCTCACCCAGGAAGAGCCAAGCCAATACATGAAGGGCATTTTCTTCCCCACCACGCCCGACATTCTTCCCCATCACCTGCAGAATGCCCCCAGGGAAATGTTTCAAATCCGATTTGCCCTGGCCTGCACCTTGTCTTCCACTTACGGGATGTATAACAGCTATGAGCTATGCGAGGGACGGCCTTATCCCGGCAAGGAAGAGTTCATCGATTCCGAGAAATACCAGTACAAGGTCTGGGATTGGAACCACCCCGGCAATATCAAGGACTTCATTCGCCGATTAAATGAAATACGACGGGAACACCCCGCCTTGCAGCTTTACAAAAACCTTCGCTTTCATTCCTGTGACAATCCTCAAATCCTGGTTTACAGCAAGGCCCTGGAAGAAGACGCCGTGCTTTTCGCGGTCAACCTGGACCCCTACAATACCCAAAGCGGATTCATCGATTTGGATTTGAAGGCTCTGGGTCTTGAGGGCGAACATATTTACGGCGTGCAGGATCTCATGACCGGCGAAGACTATGTCTGGACTGGGTCGCGAAATTTTG
>JAYUVP010000119.1:0-2254 GCA_043753995.1 Fibrobacterota bacterium | reverse complement strand
AACCTGGGACGCATCCTGAAGAAGAACGGAGTCATCTATTTCGCGGACGAGCCCATCCATCGCTCCGATAATCCGGCCTTGCCTTATCCATGGGGGCTCAGGCTGGATGGCCAATCCATCCACGTCATCCGCAAGCATGGGTGGCTGGAACTGGGATTCCAATACTCGTACCTACAGCAGGCTTTGGCGAAGTTCGGGTGGAAAACGAGCACCGCCCGATCGCCTCTGGCCGGATTTCCCAATTTCGTCACCGCTCACCGCTGAGATAGAGCTGAAGCAACGTTGAGGCCGGGATGTCCGGTCCGGGACAACCTGAGTAATTTGCTAAGTTGAACAGCTGCATCGTGGCAGCATGCTGGGAGAAAACGTGATCGTAAGAAAAGCAAAAAAACTGTTTTCCGAGGCCGGAAAATTCCTGGCCGCGGACAAATCGCTTTGGTTCCAATTCCGAAAGTACCAGAGCTGGATCACCCGGTTCACCATCGATGGCAAGTCATACGGCGGCTCTTACGATGCTTCCGGGGACAATCGGCTGAAGCAATTCGAAAAGGCATTTCCGGTCCGGGTGTCAATCTTGGAAATGGGTTCGCTGGAGGGCGGCCATACCTTCAATCTGGCCAGGATACCCGGAGTGAAGAAGGTGGTCGCCTTAGAAGGGCGGGATTACAACATCCGCAAGTCCGAATTCATACGCGGCCTTCTCCAGGTTCCCAACGTGGAGTTCCATCTCGCGGATCTGGAGAAGGAAAACCTGGAGAAATACGGCGCGTTCGATGTCTGCTTTTCCCTGGGGCTGCTTTACCATCTTCCCGAACCGTGGATCCATCTTTCCGAAATCCGCAAAGTCACGAAAAACATCTTCCTGTGGACGCATTATGCGGATCCTGCCAAGGTCAACGGGCAACGCAATGGTTATCCTGGCTGGGTTTACCAGGAGTATGGCTTCCAAGATCCCCTAAGCGGGCTTTCCGGATCCTCCTATTGGCCTTCGCTCGATGGCTTGAAGAAAATGCTCTCGGATGCGGGCTTCCCCGACATCGAGATTATCGAGGACAACTTCGGCCATAAAGACGGTCCGGCGGTAACTTTATGCGCAAAGGCTTCGGCATGAGCCGTCCCGGATCCGAGGCCATCAGACCCCTGACTTGGTTGCAACAAGTGGAGCGAGGAACGCTGGTCTGCCGGGTTACCCTTTCAAAGTTGTCGCTGGAACCGGATGGGAAAGCGCTCAGCGTCGAACAGGGAGGTGGGGTTTATCCCGTCCTTTCCAG
Organism: Fibrobacterota bacterium; assembly: GCA_043753995.1. Taxonomy (GTDB): domain Bacteria; phylum Fibrobacterota; class Fibrobacteria; order UBA11236; family UBA11236; genus JAYUVP01. The sequence continues at coordinate 983 of JAYUVP010000119.1, read as the reverse complement.
TGGCATACCCGTATACTTACGGACCCCAAGGCCAGCAGGAACTATCTTGCGACTTCGGAAATGGTTTCAAAAAAGGACACCATCGATCAATTCGGATAAGTCTGCAATTGAAATGGCTTCCACGACCTATTTGGTTGTCCGGAACTAGAAAACTGAAATGGATAAATACACCGAAGACGTCAAAACCTGGCTGGATAAGCGGTTCCGCACGGTTGATAATAAAGGCATATTCATCGGCCACCAACCCATTTATGGATTCCGTAAAGGCAGTTGCGAAGTGGGACTTTTGGAGCGGTATATTGTGACCTATCAGATCATCAAGGCCTTCACGAAGTTGTCCGCGGAGACTTTGGTCGATATCGGTGGAGCGGAAGGATATAAAGCATTCCTTGCGAAGAAGCTCCTGGGAATGAAGGTGAGGACGGCAGATCTTTCCAGAGAGGCCGCGATTCGAGCCACAGAATTATTTGGATTGGATGCCGATGAAATCGATTCCCATGGCCTTCCTTATCCCGATGAATCCTTCGATGTGGTCCTTTCCAGCGAATCTCTCGAGCATGTGATGGATTACCGCACTTCCCTGACCGAGTTGATTCGTATTTCCAGGAAATACATCGTGATCACCGTCCCTCATGATCCTCCCGATCTGGTCAGGAAAAATATCGAAGAGAAGATTCCTCATGCGCATATCCACCTTTTCGATACTTCCACCTTCGACTTTCTCCGCGAGCAGGGATTCGAAGTCCACGTCCAAAGGACAAGAAACCCTTGGATTCAAAAGTTGGCGCCATTTATCGATGCAGAGCCGTTGACGGGAACTGGATCGAGATCAAAGTTGTTTTACAAGGTCTTCAATACAATGACTCCGCTATTTCGGCTTATTTTCGGGAAATGGACCGTTCGTTTGCTCATCGCGCTGGATGAATGGCTTTGCGGCAATCTCGACAAGTACCTTGGAGTTCTCGTGATCATTTGCAAAAAAG
>JAYUVP010000118.1:0-2407 GCA_043753995.1 Fibrobacterota bacterium | reverse complement strand
TTAAGCGCGCCCCTCCCGGATGGGATCGGGTCGGGAATCGTTCCCTTTCGCGCGGCACGGGAGCACTCGCAACCCAGCATCGAGGCGATTTTCGCGCCCGGTACCTGGGTATCCCCCGGTTTCGGCAGGCTCAACGCGCTGGGCAGAAAACTGCCGGTTCCCGCCACCGAAAGTCATCCCGCTATTCCGGCGGGGAAATCGAAAAGCGATAATAGGGTACCTATGCCTGCAGGCGGCAAATGACACGAATGGCTACCGCATGTTGACCCTGAAAAACGTCTCCACGCGTTACGGCGCGATCAAAGCCCTTTGCAACGTGGACTTGGAAGTCGAAAAAGGTTCCGTGGCCACCTTGATCGGCTCCAACGGTGCGGGAAAATCCACCACCTTGCGGAGCATCATGGGACTATGCCAGCCCCATGAAGGCGAAATCCTGTTCGAGGGCCGCAAGCTCAACAAAATCCCCACCCACCGCATCGCCGCCATGGGCATAGCCCTGGTGCCGGAAGGCCGCGCCGTGTTCGCCAACCTCACCGTGCTGGAGAACCTGGAACTGGGCGGCTACCTGAACCGGGACGGTAATAAAATAAAGCGCGACATCGATCACGTTTACGAAGTGTTCCCGCGCCTCAAGGAACGCCAGGCGCAGATGGCCGGTACCTTGAGCGGTGGCGAGCAGCAGATGCTGGCCATCGGGCGGGCGCTGATGGCGCACCCGCGCCTGTTGCTGCTGGACGAGCCTTCCCTGGGCCTGGCGCCGCTGATGGTGACGGCGATTTTCGACGCTATCGATCGCATCAATCAGGAAGGAGCCACCGTGCTGCTGGTGGAGCAGAACGCCAACCTGGCGCTCAATCGATCGCAAAAGGCCTATGTGCTGGAAACGGGGCGCATCATCATGCAGGGGAACTCGGCGGATCTGGCCAAGGACCCGCGCGTGAAGGAAGCCTACCTGGGCGAGTAGGCGCAAGCGCTTTCAGGTTAGGACTCTCTCTTTATTCCGGGGGATTCCGTATCGGATTTCTGAAGGATCGAAAAAATGGGCAAGTTTTTGGTATTCTGTTTCGGTTGCATATCGATCCTGGCCGTGCCGGCCGGGTCCGAAGTGCGGTCCGATTACCTGAACCGGTTCGCCCTGGGCGCCAATTACTACGCCCTCACCTACCATCCCGGAGGCGGCGGGGCTGTCTATCCGCGGCAGTTCGACTCCGAGGCCTATTGGGTGCTTCAGGTAGGCGCCGAGGCGTATGCCGACCGCTACGTGACCCAGTGGTTCCTCCTGCGAGGCTCGGCCTCCCTGTATCGGGATTGCGCCGATGTATGGGCCGGTTTTGCGCATTTCGGATTCCGGATCAATTGGGCACCGTCTACCCGCTTCGCCTTGCGCATAGGCATCGGGCCGTCCTTCCTCTGGAGGGAAAGTTGGCTCGGTCAGGTGCCTCGCTATCGATCCGACGCTTTCTTCGGCCGGCCGAAATCCACCGACCGTTTCCAAACCGCCTGGATCTGGTATGGCGGAAATATCGATGCCGAAGTGAAACTGGGGCGCGGCTGGGGCCTCGTATATAGTCTGGTTCCGGGCTATCCCTTCGTCATCACCTCGAGCCTGGGTCTTCGGACCGGGTTTTGAACCGTCCACCACCTTGCTAGGCCCGTCTGCCTACCAGGCGCGACCTAAGATCGAAGTCGTGCGATCTCCATATTTGAATATATAGATCGAAGTCCGCGGACCCATTTTTGATTTGCCGGCCCATAGGCGTTTTTGGATCGGATTCGGGTTGGTATTTCGATTGAACTCTAAAAGGGATAATTCTCCAAGAATGGGATCACCATCATACCAGCAATACAGCATGCCCATGTCCTTTTCACGCTGGGAATAGCCGCTGTTGCGATCTGACTCAACCATCAGAGCGCCCGCGGAATCCTGAATGAGTTTCGAAGCTGGATAGGAATGTCTCCCGAAAATATAACCGAGGCTAGTATGCTTACCCCCGCCGATAACCGTAATGGAATCGCTCTCCCCGTCCAGTAATTTGAATTCAAAAGACAATACGGTATCATGCTTGTCGGCTGCATAGGATGGATCGGCAAATTTGACGCGAATAGAATCTTCAAAGTAGCCGGTGTAAATGATGGAGTCGCTCCGTGTCTCCTTCCTGATGATCCTTACGCTTATGCCTCCGGAAGCTTCGTAAAAAATATTGAACGGCGCCATTTTATTGGGCCAGACATTGTGCTCCGTATACTTCCATTCATATCCCACCGCGATAGGGGAAAAGTCCCCTACCTCAGCTGCATGTAAGGCAATGTGAAGCATTCCAAGCAAAAAGATAAGCAGCACATTCAGTTTGATTGATTTTTGCGGATTCTCCTTAAGAACCTTCGCGTTAAGGAAGGCCGTCATGGC
>JAYUVP010000117.1:0-54892 GCA_043753995.1 Fibrobacterota bacterium | reverse complement strand
ATCAAAGCTGCTGAGGCAGGCAGCGGCGATGATAAAGTCCGATAAACATTTTGATGAAAGGTTGGCCTTTGGTGCTTGACAAACAACACAGTTCATAACGATCTCATTCACCGGAACCTATGCCAAAATGGGTGGGTTGTGAATTGCTTAAAAACGCGGGGTTGATTCTGTTTTGTCAGGATGAGATTCGTCATATTGGGATAAACTGATTGGTGCGAGCTCCGTGATAAAATCTAACCATAGACTTCGTGGTGAGCTTGGTCTCGGGGTGTCCCGTCTTTAGGCGAGGCGTCCCTCATTCACTGAAAGCATAGAATTCCGCTGTTTTTGATAGGTGGAGAGGGTGTTAGCGGGTTCGGTTGGGATCGAAATGAATATCCCAATGGGTATTTGGTCGGGAATGGGTGTTGGCCGTCACAACAAAAGGGACAAAATCTGCCTTGATTGATTTTGAACTTTGAAAGCAAAGACGGAGGGGCTTGTGGTAATAGTCAAATCGGTGTATTGGGGTAGGAAGAAACGAGGGGGAAGGCCGGCGATTTTGGCGCAGGCTTCGGTGATGGAAGAGGGTCGGGTGGAGTATGGGGAGGTTTTAAGTCGTCATGGGGTGAAGGGAGCAACGGAGCAGTCCTATTATATCAATTGGGTGAATCGGTATATTGATTTTTGCCGTGGTGCTGGATTGGGTATAAGGGAAAGAGTCTCGATGGATTTTTTCTTAGATGAATTAAGAAAGTCCAGGAAGACGGATTTTCTTAGGGGGCAGGCGGGGAGAGCGATCTTTTTTTATTGGAAGAGCTTGGGAGAAGAAGTGGAGGGCCTCAATGAGGTTGCTGTGGAAAGCCCGTCTCGCGAGTTGAAGATTCTGTGCCCCAAGAATTGGGTTGAAGCAATGTCGAAATTGACGGAGGAAATTCAACTGCGACATTATTCACCCAAGACGTTGAAGAGTTATCGGTATTGGGTGGCTTGGTTTGGAAGGTATTTGGATTATCGGGAATTGGGGGATTTGGTCGCTGGGGATGCGCAGGATTTTTTGGTGCACCTGGCGACTGAGCAAGGCGTTTCGGCATCTTCGCAAAATCAGGCCTTCAGCGCCTTGCTGTTTTTTTACACCCATGTGTTGGGGGGTGATTTCGAGGGATTAAAGCAAACGGCGCGGGCGAAGCGGCGGCATGAGGTTCCTAGCGTCTTGAGTCGTGGTGAAGTCCAGCTTTTGCTATCCAAGGTGGACCCTACGTTCCGGCTCTTTACTCAGTTGATGTATGGGTGCGGATTGAGACTGAATGAGACTTTGACCTTGAGGATTCAGGATATTGATTTGGCTGGGGGAGGATTGAAAGTGTTTAATGGAAAGGGAAATAAAAGTCGCAGCCTCCCGCTTCCGAAAACCTTGTTGCCTTTATTGACCGAGCAATTTGGGCGATTACGGCGATTGTATGAAGCGGATTGTCGTGCGGGCTTTGAAGGGGTTTTGCTGGCGCCGGCTCTATCGAGGAAGTATGTAAGTGCAGCCAAGGAGTGGCCATGGCAATGGGTATTCCCGTCGGTGAAGTTGGTCAAGACAGAAGAGGATGGGAAGATGCGGCGTTTTCATCTCCACGAGAGCAGCATACAAAAAGAAATTAAAAGAGCTGTTGGGCTGAGCGAAATCACCAAGCGCGTTTCGGCTCATACCCTGAGGCATAGCTATGCCACTCACCTATTGCAAATGGGCTATGATATTCGCACCGTGCAGGAAATGTTGGGGCATGAAGATGTTTCGACGACCATGATTTATACCCATGCCCTGCAGGCATTATCGGGGCGAGTGATCAGCCCCTTGGATGCGCCTTGAGCATTCGGGAGGGCGCAGTTTAATGAGTGAAGCGCACGCCGATACTGCTGGTAATGACTTCGGGCCATCCGGGAATATTGGCATAGATGAGGCTTAGCTTTGGAGTCAGCTTCCATTCGAAATCGAGGTCGCCGCCATACCAAATGAATTTGGTTTGATAGTCGCCATTCGTGGCTTTGCCGTAAAAGCTGTCCTTGGTATAGCCCTTCACCACGCCGAGCCAGTTTTGTCGCCAGAGTAAGGTGGGTCCGATGCCGATGCGAAAGGTGAAGCGGGGGCCTATGGGCAAATTTAGGCGCGGGCCGAGATGATAGAAGCCGCTCCAGACATCGGCGCAATCGCGATAGACCGAGAGTGAGGCGCGCAAGAGAAGGTAGCGATGCAAATACATATCGCCATCGAGTTGGCCTCCGAGCAAAAGCACCCAATAGGCTTCATCGTCCAGTTGGCGGGGATAGCCTTCGTTTTCTCCGCCGTCAGGATGATAGCTGAGGCCGGTGACGAGGGCATTGGTGGCAAAGCGGCTGGGCGCGCCTTCCGGTGGGTTTTTGAGAAAATGGGAAAGGGCTTGAGCTTGGATTGGCGTGCTGATTACAAAGAGCAGGCCCATGCCGAGGATGAAACGAAGAGTCGTGTAACGCGAAAAAAGTCCCATGGGTAATCATCCTTAAGTATCAAGAAAACAAAGGGGTCGAGTAGGCTAAGACGAAATAGAGCCGGTGAAAAGTAACTCGCGCGCGCGAGGAAATCGGTGGAATCAGTCCACCCGGAAATAAGTCATCATGCTGGCTTCGGCATGCTCGGCGATGTGGCAATGGGCCATCCAATCACCGGGATTGCTGGCTTCTATTAAAATATCCACGACCTTGCCCATGCCGACGAGAAAGGTGTCTTTCCAAGCCAGGGAGGCTTCGGGCACGCCATTGGTTCCGAGCAATAGGGAGCGTTGTCCGTGGAAGTGAATGAAGTGAGCCATGGGGTGCATATGATCGGCGATATTCCAAATGCGTACGTGATAATATCGGCCCTGGCGCAATCGCCACCGCACCGACATGTTTTCGAGGCCGGTTTGAAAGTCGCGCATGATCCAGCGGACATTGCCGGTATTACTGGCGGCATTCATTTCGGGCATATCGTCATACCAATCGATGCCTTGTCCGAAAGGATCATTATGCGCGGCCTTGGCGAGAGCGGGCGCACTGCCATGATGATGGGTCTTGGCCTGCGCCGCGACGCGGCGAATGCCCAAGGGCGTCACTTCGCCTATGGATCCCGCGGCTATGGGGCGGCCCAGGGAATCACGTGGGACATAGGGCATAAAATAGGGGGCCACCTTGGGGTTACCCCCTGGAACTTGAGCATCATGGAAAGCGGTGGGCGATTGAGGGAATGGGGTTGGGGCGACGGTGTCCTGAACGGGCGTCGGCATCATGGACATGGGCAAGGTGCTGTGGTCCATGGCAATGGATAATTCCATGGTGAAGTCCGGATTTTGCTGAATGGCGGAATCGATTTGCTGATAATTCGTGACGGGATAGTCGTGGAGGAAATTCGAGAAATTTTGATAGTCATAAAAATCACGGTTATGACCTGATTTGGCGGAATCGGCATCGATGAGAATGCGGCCCATGACGGGATAATTTTCGGGAAAGGGGGCAGTGGCCGATCCATAGGGTGCATAATAGGGGCCGGTGGTCAGGTATTTCACCGGGCTCTGATGCTCGATGAGATATTCGTCGCGAGAAAGAAAAAGGACTTCGACGACACTGCGCTCGGCGGGAGTGATGAGTATGGAGTTAGCTAAGCTGATGCTATGGGCACGTCCGCAATCCGATCCGATGACTCGCATCAAGGCACTGCTTAAACTGAAATTGAAAGCCCGCACATTGGCGGCATTGAGTATGAAAAAGCGGACGCGTTCGAAATGTTTTCCCTGCAGGCGAAAGTCGGTTTCACCGTTGATAAGCAAGGTATTGCCGAAGCGACCCATGAGGGAATGATCGGACCCCTCCGTTGGATAAGGAGCGATGCCGCCGCTGTCGAGCAGCATGTCGTCGAGGATGAGGATTTGCTCCTGATCGACCGACCCGCCCCAATAAGCCGAGTCCTTGGGAATGACCCAGATGGCACCATAGAGTCCGAGATCGCCTTGATAATCGCCACGCACATGCGGGTGATACCAAAAGAGTCCCGGATCGGGAAAGTCGAGTTGATAAACAAAGGAATCGCCGGGAGCGATAGGCGCTTGCGTGTAATTGGGCACGCCGTCGAATCGATAATCGAGACGTAATCCATGGGGATGCAAGGTGGTGGGCGCTCCGGTATGATTGACAAGATTGAGAGTGATGCGGCTGCCCTGCTTGACCCGCAAGATGGGACCGGGAAAGCTGCCGCCATAAACCAGGAGTCGAGTTTCAATGCCCTTGATGTTTTTCTTCGCGGGTCCGGCTTCTAGCCTCAGGGAATCGCCTGACCCTACCTCGCGGATTTTCATGGCATGCGCTTCGGGCAAGCCCTGGGTGTCGCGGGTGAAATAGCGTGGCCCGGTGGGTCCGGTGATGGTGTCGCGCATGCAGGCGCTGAGGCCTGCCAGAGCAACGAGGCTAAGGGCCAAGGATAAGCGGGAATTGGATTTGGGAAACTTGGCCGACATAAGGCTTTAACTTACCACTATCCCGCGAAAGTGAGGGGCAGCTTGACAGGTCGCCTCAGGGCAGTGACCTTTTGGCTTTAATTCAATACAGTTTTCCAGGTGAACTTGGCCTTAGATTGACTTCAGTATGAGATGGCCTTTGGTCTTGAACTCCCCCTCGGGTGGATTTTACCTACAGCGGCAACGCTCCGGCACCCTGAGTGCGGTAGCGCTTGTGGCCTATGCCTGGCTGGTATTTCAAGCTGTTTTACCCTTGGTTCAAAGCTGGCGCGATGCGCATCGTGATAAAGAGACAGCTTTAGCCGCCTCGCGTATTGAAATGCCTGCCGAGCAGGTGCGGCATTGCATGCATCATACCGAAATGGCTTGTCCGCCGAATTGCCATTGTCCGCCGGAAGTGGTGGAGAGTCACGGTCACCACGAAGCAGATTCGGAAGCCAAGGCGGATTTACTTAAGGGCGAGACTTGCTATCGCGCCTGTAGCTCCGAAGCAGACTTTGCTTGGGAAATGGGCGGCCTGCCCCTGCACGCCTTGTGTCTTACCGAAGCCCCGATGCTTTGGGAAAGCCAGGCCGCGCAATACGAAATCGCCTCGTCGCGTTGGGCGGGCTTTAGCCCCGAAGCGCCCGACAAAGTTCCCATTTTCTTGGCTTAATTCCTCGCGGCTTTACAAAGCCGATTTGCCGTTTTTGCTACGGCATGAGGGCTCCGGAGCCCTTAATATTCGTTTCCCATTTTCAACCCTGTCTGCCCCGGCCTAGGCCGTGGCGGAGGTCCCATGCGCGTTACCCTGGTGGGTGCGGTGAAAGCCGTTTCCCGATTCGTATTCCTGGCTCTGCCGATTTCCGCCGGCTTCATGCTTATGCATTGCGCCACGGTAAAGCCTGCGGAGCGCGGGAGACTTGCCCAGCCCTGCATGGAATCGCCTTTCGCGGGATCGAGATCGCTGCGATCCTATGAAGACAAGGTTTTTCAAACCATGACGGGTTCACACCTTCCCGCCAGTGCTCCCGGTGGAGGCTGCGGATGCGTGAACTAACCCCTATTCGCAAGAGGTTTAATATGAAATTATCTCGTTTTTATTTATTGCCGGGTGGTGTGGCTGCAATCCTAGCGCTTGGTTTTTATGGCTGCATGAACGACGCCCACGACGACGAAGGACACTATCATTCCAGCCATACCCATCTCACCCTTTATGTGGGCGGCGCATCGAAAATTGCTGCTTATGATTTGACTACGGGCGAGCAAAAAGCCGGCGAAATCCCCGATGTGGGCGGCTTGACCGATATGTCGGCTTTGGAGGACGGGACCCTGATCGTCAATAGCGGCACCAAACATCAGGTGATTGTTTTTAACGGCAAGGACATGCTGGAAAAAAGTCGCATCACCCCCAAAAATGGCGGTCTCAAGCCCACCCATGGTTTTTTGACGACGCCTCTGAATGGCAAACAATATTTCGTTTCCTTGCTTGACGGTAGCGGCACCAAGCCCACCAATGGAGCCTTATTCATCGACATCCAACCGGGTAGTGACAAGTATTTGCAATATGTCGGTGAAGCCCCACTCGGCATAGGCCATCACAAGGCGGCCTTCAGCAAAACCAAGGCGCGCGTCTCGATATCGGATATAGGCGATTGCGCCGAAGTGATTAAAGTGCTCGACTTCAGTGATGCGGCGAATATCGTCGAGGTCGCCAATATTTCTTCGCTGGACTTGGGCTTTGACGGATCGTCGATAGAAAAAACCTGCGGCACGGGAGGCGTTTCACTTTCTCCGCATGGTGCGGCCACGGCACCGGTTTCGGGACGCGGGTATCACAGTCTTACCGGCATTGGCAAAATCTTGAGCATCGATCAAGATGCCGCCGCACCTAAGGCCAAATTGCTGAATACCCACGGCAAAGGTGGAGGTTATACCAAGGCTTTGGCTGGCACCAACTATGTCTATAGCGTGCAGAATAGTCCTCGCGAAGGCAGTGCCACCCATCCCGGCGCGGTTTGCCAAGTGGGACAAATCGTCGTGATTGACGGCGGTTTGGACAGTGTGGTGAACCAGATTCCGGTATTGCTAACCGGATCCGCTTGCAAGGACAGTTTGCCCAAGGTCCATAAGAATACTGGCCTTGATCATATGACCGTGATGGCTTCGGTGAATCGCATTTATGTCTTGGGCGGCAATAGCGACACGGCAGGCTATTCCAGCCAACGCCATGTCTTCGATATCAGCGATCCGAAAAACCCCATCCAATTGCCGTCTCTCACCGTGGGCAAGAGCCGCGGTCATCATCCCGAAACCTTGACTGGCGACGGTAAGTGGCTGATCGAAGGAGATAATCTCGACAATACCGTGACGGTGATTGAAGTGGGTACAGGGAAAGTCGTCAAAACAATACTGGTAGTTACGGGTCCATCTACTTTGGCAACTTGGGGCAGCGAAGTAGGCCCGTCGCATCCTGCGGGTCCGGTGAAATAATGCGGCTTGGCGCGTGGGTCCATTTACTGCATGCCTCAGGACGACGCGCCACCGTGGTGGTGCTAACCGCTAGGGCCTTGTCCATAGCGGGCGGTAGTTCGTATTTCGATCTCTTTCACTATCGCGATCACGGTGGCATGCAGGTGCTGACTTCGAATGTCGGTCTGGAACAGGGCCTCGCCCCGAATTGGCTTTTCATCGCCGATATACTTTGGGATCGCATTGAGATGATGCCCTCCCCCGATGGATCTACGGGCGGTGGCCATGTGCATGCCGCCAAGCGCGCGGTGGGCGCATCTGACGACCCCGATGAAGTAGACATGACTTCATCCGATTTAGCCAACGGGAGCGATGCGGTGAGCGGGGCTTCGCAGCGGGCTTCCAGCGTAGATGGCGGTTTGGTGCAGCATCGCTATGAAGGCAGCGTTGGATTGGCTCGGCAAATCGGGCATGGCGATAAGCCCCATCGCTTGGGCGGTCGGGTCAGTATTTCCCATGAGGATGATTACTTCTCCATGACCGGCATCGCGGACGCTGCGGTGGAGTTGCGGCAGCGCAACCTTATGCTTTCCGGGCATTTGGGTTTCGGCCAGGATCGCATTGAACCCCATGTCCCTCCCCCGGGAGAGCAAGATCGCTGGCCCGCCAACCAGCAAAGGTATCTTGCCGGTTTCGGTATTTCTCAGGTGATGGGACGGCGCAGCGTCGTCTCGGCGACTTATGGACTTGCCGTGCAGGCCGGCACTTTGGAAAGCCCTTATCGGCGATCGACGGTCATCACTACGCAATTCACCGAAAATCTCCCCGACACTCGCTGGCGTCACAGTGCGGTGCTGGAATGGTCCTTTTCTCTTTGGAGCGGTTTGGCTTTGCATCATCGTGAAGGGGCATATTATGACAGTTGGAATTTTCATGCCTGGATTCCCGAAACCGCCTTGCGTTGGCAATTCGTCGATGGCTTTTTGCTCACCTTGCGCCATCGCCATGCCTCGCAAGACGCCGCGGAATTCTGGCAACATCATTACACAAAGGTCGAAGGGTATCGCAGCGGAGACTATCGCTTGGCGGGACTGACTCAAGAAACGGTCACGGGCGAACTCGGCTGGAGCCATCCCATCGGGGATCGCGTTTTGGGTTTGAGCGGCTTTCTCAGCCGCTTTTGGCAAAGGTCACAAGAGTCTGGCGTTCATCCCGAGGGCTATACCCTGGGTGCGTCGGCGAAGTGGGCTTGGTGAGGAATCCATGAGTGGCAGGCGAGTCTATCCCCTTTCTCGCCGGGCCGCTTTCCATACATCGTGCGCTGCATCCACATTCATAGCTGCGATGGCGAGACCCACCAATAAATCCGGCCAAATGGTAGGCAGAAAAACGGTTATAAGCCCCGCCAAGACAATGGCGATATTCGCCAGCACATCATTCCGCGCGGATAAAAACGCAGCCTTGGATAAACTTCCGCCATGTTCGCGGAAGCGAATAAGAATCATGGCGCAAGAAAAATTCACGGCCATGGCCCCTAAACCGGTCAGGGACAGGGGAAGAGGAGAAGGCGGAATGGGCATTTGAATTTTGTTCCATGCAGTCCAGAGGAAGGCTATTCCAGGAACCAGTAAAAGGAATGCCAAAAACATTCCGACGTATGCGCGCTTTTTCGCGCTCCAACCCAAAGCGATTAAAACCAGGATATTGACTAGGGTATCTTCAAGAAAATCAATACTGTCGGCGAAAAGCGAAACCGATCCAATCTTCAGGCCAATTGCAAATTCGATGAAGAAATAGGTGAAGTTCAAGATCGCGACGATTCGAACCGCTTGCGACAAATTCATCGTCGTCCCGTTCACTTCAAACCCGGCAAGCCCGCTTTTTCCCGCAAGCGCAGGACAGCCGACCAAATGGCCTTATCCGCCTTGAAATGCCGAGTGAGCGCGGATCCTGTAATGCCCAATTGCTTCGCAGTGTCGGCCAAGCGCCCTTGATTTTGCATCAAAGCCGTCAGGGCCATGGCCGCGGTCACGGCAAAGTCTTCATGATGCGAATTCGCCTCCACGCGAAAGCGGGTGCGAAGCGCTGTTGCCAGCACGGGGTTAGGCCCATCCACCTTCGGTGCTGCGCCTGCGAAGCCGGGAAGCTCCCCGCTGGCCTCCGCCGCAAGCTCGCCCAAGGTCAAGGCCATGGCCAGGCGTAACCCGCGTGTGGCGGCCTCGACATTGCGCAAGGCCTCGCGGTGCTCGCAATTTTCGGCGCGCAGTCCCGTGGTGGTATGCACTAGGCGCACCCCCGATCGCACTCGATTGCGCTTTTGTCCGCCCGCTCCCGAGCCCTGATAGGTTTCGCGGCGGCATTCGCGAAGCAAGGCTTCCGGAGGCAATAGCAAGGCCAGCCAGAGCGCTTGCGATGAGGGAGGCCCCAGGCGTTCAGCGGAATTTGCCAAGTGGCCCTTCATTCATGGGAACGTGAATACAATTCGACACGGTTTAGTTTATTAAGTGAATAAGTGTGATGGGACTGATAAAGTTATTTGAACCGGAGCCCTTAGGATGCGGCCGTAGCGGGGCGCCTTCGCAATAATCCTTTCGCCGCTTTCAATTCGTTGGGGGAAAGCGCGCCCAGAGCAAAAGGCAAAATCCAAATCGCGGCTGTGCCCGCCATGCGCCATACCCAATTCACGCCCTCGACATGGGTTTGTACCCACAGGCCCAAGCCATGAGAGAGCAGTAACCACAAGCCCAGAGCGACCAAACGCCAACCTCCGAGTTCGATGGGGAAAAGCTTTTGGCTTTGGCGCGCCACCAAAAAAGCGATGCAGGCATAACAGGCCACTACGGCCACCGAGGCACCCCATAAACCGAAACGCGGCACCAGTAGAAGATTGCCCGCTATGGTCACCGCAGCGCCGATGCCATTGCTCCAAATGAGGTAACGGGTGCGCTTCTCAATATAGAGCCCCAGAGTGAAATGAATGAAAACGGCTTGAAAGGCATAGGCCAAAAGCACTAGCGGCACGATGGAGAGCCCGCCCCAATAGGCCTCGGCAATGAAGGGTCGTCCTGCGATGGGAATGGCAACGAGCTTGTCGAGCCACAACATCAAGGCTCCCGTGCTGCAACCGATGAAAAGCAAAAGCAAACGCAAAATGCGCCCGAACAGAATCGGTGCGTCGGCATCCTTGGCATGCTGCATGAAAAAAGGCTGCCAAGCCAGGCGATACATTTGCGTGAGCAATAGGCCGAATATGCCCAGCTTCCATGCCGCCGAGAAAATGCCGGTGAGATCGAGCACGCTCCAACCCCGGCCGGGATAAAGCGCAGCCACGGCGGCGTCGGTCAGGAGCCAGCCGAGAAAAAGCCGACCCGCGACATCATTGACTATGCCATAAAGCCCCGCAGGCACCAGAGGCAAGCCCAAGGACAGCAAAGCACGTAACCGCGAGGTTTCCCACCGAAAAAGTTTTTGCCCCCGCAATTGGCGTACGAGCAAGGGCAGAAGCGGCAACAGGCAAACTGCGCTCGCCAGGGCATTGGCCCAGAAAATGCCTTCGAGACCGCGGCGCCAATAAAGCACGAAAAGCAAATTCCCGCCTATATTCACGGCCACATTGAACAGGCGCAAAAGTGAATATTGCAATGCCATGTGGCGAAAGCGCAAATGCGCCATGGGCACCACGGTCAGGGCGTCCAGCCATAGGATGGCCGCGGCCCAGCGCAGGAGCCCGCGATCGGCCTCGGGTATCATGAGCCCCGATGCCAACCAGGGGGTGGCGACAATCAGCAATAGCGTGCCCAGCCCCGAAGTCACCCAAAGCGAAGTGAAAGCCGTCGCGAAAAGCTTGCGGCCATTCTCCTCGCCTTCATCATGCCGCAAACGCAAATAAGCCGTGTCGAAGCCACCCTGCCAGAGAATATTGCAAAAGGCTATCAAAGCGAATAGGATATTGCTGACGCCGAATTCCGCTGGCGATAAAACATGGGTGTAAAACGGCACCAAAAGGAAATTGAGAAAGCGGGACAATAGCGAAGAGACGCCGTAAAGCAGCGACTCTTTGAACAGGGCTTTTAAGCGGGACACGGCGGGCGTTTAACGCCCTTCGGAAAGGCGATTGATCAAGAAATCGGCTAGGCCCAATTTACGCATGGCAGCTTGCGTCTTGGAAATATCATAGGCCACGCGCACGATTTCGACCGTCATCTTGTCGGTGTCGAAGAGGCACCAGCTCGCCAGGGGATTGCGATCGCGCGGCTGGCCCACGCTACCGTCATTCACCAGCAGGCGCTGGCCCGGCTTCCAAGTGTGGAACAGGGTTTCCGAAACGTGAAAGCTCTGCTCGCCTTCCATGATCACGATGATAGGCCAATGGGTGTGGCCGATGAAGCACACCTTTTCCGTGAAAAAGGAAAAGGCGTCCACGGCATCGTCGAGCGAACTGACATAGCGCCATTGCTCGGGCTCCCAGGGGGAGGCATGCACGAAACAGAGCGGATCTTCGCTGACCATATAAGGCAGCTTTTTCAAATATTCGGCATTGCTGGCATTCAGCGTTTTCGCCGTCCATTCGATGGCGCGCTGGGCATTGTAATTGTTCCAGTCTTCCGAGCTTTCACGTCCCACGGCCACGCTATCGTGATTGCCAAGAATGACGATATCGCTTTCTTCTTTCACCAATTCAACGCATTCATTGGGAAAGGGACCATAACCGACAATATCACCTAAGCAAACCTTGCGCTCCACACCGAGACGATTCATCGATTCGATGACGCGCTGCAGGGCTTCCAGATTGCCGTGAATGTCGGAGAAAATTCCGTACTTCATAGTGGCTAATTATACCTAGCCCCCTGGCTAGGGACCAGCCGCAAACTCGGCCCTCATCCAAGTTTTTGTCGGCAAGCGAGAGTAAACGCGCCGGTTTTCAAGTCAGGGAAGGGTTGCCGGTATGGCCTTTTCATTGGAAATGTGAGCTGAAGCCTGGGTATTCGGGGCCTCTTCGGCGCAACGGAATCCCACCTTATAATTGCGAAAGCCCGGTCTATTGTAAAAGCGGCCAGCGGGATTCAAATTCGCTTCCTCGCTATACCAGCTTGCCCCGCGAATGACGCGTGCGCTGCCGTCTTCGGGCCCTTTGGGATGGTCGATATTGTCTTCCACATAGGGGGCATACCAATCCTCTACCCATTCAAAAACATTGCCAGCCATGTCATGTAGGCCGAATCCATTGGGCTTGAGCAAGCCCACCTTGCGGGTTCGCCCGTCGGAATTGCTCTTGTACCAGGCATAGTCGCTGGCTTTGCCCTTAGCCCAAGGCAAGGCCTGGCTACCGCCTCGGCTGGCATATTCCCATTCGGCCTCGGTGGGAAGGCGGCCGCCTAAGGCTTGGCAATATTTCTGCGCTTCTTCCCAAGTCACCCTTTCGACAGGCAGGGAATCATTCAGGCGAAAGCTCGGGTTTTCGCCAATCATCTGAAAGAATTCGGCCTGGCTCACTTCGAATTTTTGAATCAAGAAAGGGCCTATGGTGACCACGGCCTTGTCCTCACGCACAAATCGGCCACGGGCGAGATAAACCCAGGGATTGCCCTCTTCTTCCTTAACCACCGGACTTGCTACGGGCTCAGGTGCGCGGGTGCGAAAACTGAAAACCGGCCCTTCACTGCTGTCTTGTCCGTCACTCGCGCGGACGCGCCAGAAATAGGTGGTGCCGGGCTTAAGCCCAGAGGCCAACCACGAGCTATCCCCAGAGGCGAGACCGACCGGATTCAAAGGCGGGTTTTGTAATCCCAGGAAAACACGGTATTGCATCCGGGATCCCGAATCGAGATCACCGCCGACCCAGGACAAACGCAAGGTCGTATCGGCGACCGCATTATTCGCGGGCAGCATGGCATAGGGCAAAAGGGGCGGGCGATTCGGTAGGGGCAAGAGCAAGCCTTCTTGAGGCCAGGGCTGGGAAAGGCCATAGGCATTGCCCGCCAAGACCCGCACCCGCAGGGGATGGGGCGGCAAGAAATCAGGCAATTTTATTTTGGGTCCTGGGACGCGATCCAGTACGGTCACCCAATTGCTATCGGGAAGCAGGGCCTGCACGGTATACCATTCGGCCTTGGGCTGGGCTTGGCAAAGCAAGGCCATTTTACCTGCGTCCAGGCGAAGCAATTGGGCCACCACGCTTTTCGGGGGGGCGAGCAGGGGTAATTCGCGATTGTATAAAAGCCAGGACCTAGGGCTGGACAAAGAATCAATGCGCTGCTCCATGGAAAGCGATCCGCCCAATTTCAATTCACGCTGCCAAATCTTGGCACGTGAGAGTTTCGTCGGGGGACGCCCCAGCGAATCCCAGCTTTGATTGGTCAAGGTGGCCTCATGCACTACGGTGAGCCGATGCGAGTCCGAAGCCCCCAATTGCAAATCCAAAAGGCTGCGTACTTGAAAGCGCACCGTGCCCGTTCCCGAAGACGAATCGCCAGGCATAATCTGGTAGGCGAGCTTGGCATCCCCGCTGGGCGAAGGGCCAAGCTCCGATGGGAAAAAGCCTTTCATGTCTTGCTGCAAGCGGAAATGCGCATTGCCCTTCAGGGCGGTATCCCGGGCATCGGCTTGCACGGTAAAACGAGGCCGATGCGTCGCCAGAATTTGAACGCCATGCCCCAGGGGAATGGACACCGTTTTCTTTTCGCCCACCCAACGATCCCAGGTATATCGGCCCTGGCCCGAGACTGACACTTGAAAGCGTCCCGCCGCCTCCGCCAAACCCTGCATGCTCAAATCGAAAGTTTCCAGACGGCCACGGCGCAGACGAATTTTACCGCTCAATTCCGGGCGTAAAATCACGCGAGATTTGGACCAACCGAAAGTCATACGGGCCGTGGACAAGGTGCTATCCTGCCACATGCCCAAGACATCGCCGGTTTCTAGCGAATCGTCGGGCAAAACACTGAGGTCCACCGTTGTTCGGAAAGCAATATCCGCCGAAACAAAAACCTCTTCGACGGAAGCAGCCTCATAACGAATAATCCATCGCCGAGAAATACCGAGGGCGGGCCCATCGGTCGACGCGGAAATCACTCGGCAAAGCAAGCCTCCGAAAGCGGTATCGGCGAGGACTTGGCCATTGCGAGGGGAGAAAAAAAGCGGCGCCTCAAGCACCAGCTGGTTTTGCGCGGGAATCACCTCGCGAATCTTAGGCGCGCCCTTGGTCGTCAAATCCAAAACCAAGGGGCTCAATACCAGACTATCGCCTTCGTCTATCACCGTGGCTTGCTCGACGTCATAGCCATCGACGCGAATATTGATCAGGTCGGAGATTTGAACCGGTTCGTCCACCGAGAGAATTACAGTTTGGCCACCGACGGCCGCGCTTTCCACCTTCAATTGCGGCGCAGCCTGAGTCAGCCCAAGCCCGGCCGAGGCCAGGCTCATTCCGATAGCAGACGATAGGCGGGAATGGGAGGCGGCCCTCATCAAATCCCCTGCAGCATTTGCTTCTTAACCATTTTGCCATCGATTTTCAGAGCCAAAAAGCGAACGCCGTTTTGCTCCGATTCGCGATAAGGCAGGGGCGGCAGAATATGCGAACCCTTGGAATAATTCTCCGCAGCCACCGTCGCCAAGGTCTTGCCGTAT
Organism: Fibrobacterota bacterium; assembly: GCA_043753995.1. Lineage (GTDB taxonomy): Bacteria > Fibrobacterota > Fibrobacteria > UBA11236 > UBA11236 > JAYUVP01. The sequence goes on along the minus strand of JAYUVP010000117.1, from coordinate 40,322 downwards.
AAGTCAAGCAATTGCACTTCGACATAACCCGCGGTGGGCAAGGTGAAGCGAATGAGCAAGCTGTTTTTCCCCAATTGTTTCACTTGAAAGGCCAGGGAAAGCTTTTCTGCGATTTCGCTCTTTGCCTGTGCTTCCTTGCCGGTAGATCCGGGTCCCAGAGGCAAGACGGTTTCCAAGTCACGCCTCTCACCTTTGGCATTGAGGGTACTTGGAATGCGAATTTTCACCACTTCTGAGCGTAGGGGCTGCTTCAGTTTTAGGATGATGGTTTGCTTTTCGGCCATAACGGGAACGAGGGTGCCTAGCACCATGGCCCCCATAAGGAGTAAAAGCTGAAAACCCCTACTTATTCTCATTCGTCCCCATACCCCTAGGTCGGCTTGACCTAAGGGTAAATGCGTAGGTAAACGTTATTCGGTAAACTATACCATGCAAGACATTATCGCTATCAGGAAATCCCACAAATCGTCAAAAAATCCGACATAAACTCAATTCACCCCTGAATCATGGCTTGATAATTGCTTTACCGTACCCCAACAAGGGGTTGGCTTTTGAAACTTCTGATTGAAAATCAATGGGTTAGGCGTGACAATGTCACATTAAGCTACCCTCAAAGTTTGCCACTTTTGGGGAAATTTGTTCACTTGTTAACACCGTGCTTTTGTCTTGAAACCTAGGGGTCTGACGGATATGCAAGAATCTGCCCGCCAGCCTGAGCCCGAAAATGGCTCAGCATCTCTTTCGGTTTTGCCTGAGTCTCTGACCAAGCCAAAACGCAATCCCAGTAAGCCATCCAAATCGAATGCGGTCGCTGTACGTGTTCTGCCTGATCATTATGCAGGAGGCCGTCCGCGCCGCATTGTCAGCCTGTCCTATTATAAGCCGCTATTAACCGGCATGCAGGCCTTTGTTGATGCTTTTACCGTGATAATGAGTTTCGGGATAGGCTATTTCGCTTGGCAATGGCTCGGCCCCATGATTGCCATCGAGGCTTACGAACCTGAGTCCCTATCGCGTTATACCAGTTTTATGGGTGTTACTCTGGCTACGGTCATGGTGGGGCTAGAAGTGCATGGCCTATATAAGCCGCAGCGCAGCCTCATGAATGTGCGCGAATTCGAACTTGTCCTCAAGACTTGGGGCAAGGCCTGCCTTTTCACACTCGCCATTCTTTTTGTAGCCGAGCAACTCTTTTTCAGCCGCGGCGTTTTCGTCTTGACCTGGGGAGCCATGCTGGTGGGCCTCATATTCGAGCGCTATGCCTTTTTCAAATTCAATAATTGGGTGCGTCGCAAGGGTTTTGTGGAAACCACCTGCCTCATTTATGGCGCGGGTGAAGTCGGCCGTAAATTGCATGACAAATTCCGCGAATCTCCGAAATTGGGCTTGCATGTCGCCGGTTTCATTGATGACGATACGCAATTGCGAGGCACCAAAATTCACCACGTTCCCGTTTTGGGTGATTTCAGCGACTTGAAAGAAACCTTGATTCGCACGGGTGCCTCTAAACTATTCATCGCCCTTTCTCATGTGCCTTCGCGCGTGGTCATCGATATCATGAATGTTTGCCGCGACACCGGCTGCGAATTTCAAATCGTGCCCTCGCTCTATGACATCGTCATTCAGCGAGTCAAGGTTTCCGAGCTAGAAGGCATTCCCCTCATCGGCTTGGCCGAACCGACCTATAGCTGGAAAACCGTGGTGATGAAGCGCGCCTTCGACATCGTGGCTTCTTCGATTTTATTGGCCTTGCTCTCCCCTGTTTTACTCGGCATGGCCTTGGCGGTAAAGCTTTCCAGCAAAGGTCCGGTCGTTTTCGTGCAAAAGCGCATCGGCCAATACGGTAAGCGTTTTCTCTTTTACAAATTCCGCTCCATGTATACCGAGGCGCCGAAATACGGCATCACTCCGCAGCATGGTCATGACCCCCGCATTACGCCCATCGGCCGCTTTTTACGCCGCTCTTCCCTCGACGAACTACCCCAGCTTTGGAATGTGTTCAAGGGCGATATGAGCCTGGTCGGCCCGCGCCCCGAAATGCCCTTCCTGGTTTCGAAATACAATGACTTGCAACGCCAACGCCTCAATGTCAAGCCAGGCATTACCGGCCTCTGGCAAATCAGCGCCGATCGCAAGAATGCCATCCATGAGAACATGGACTATGATATCTATTACATCAATAATCAAAGCTTCTTGCTCGACCTAGTCATTTTGGTGCGCACGTTTTTCTCGTGCTTGAAGGGCGTTGGGGCTTACTAGCGCGTTTTGGAGGGAGAGGTCTCTCCCTCGGTTGAGCCTCCTCGGCCTGTGTGCGGGGGGCTGATGTTCGGCCTGAAAAAAGGCTCGCGGGTCCTCGGCCCCCCAGGGAAATACTTCGAAGCGATCGGGCCTGCGGAGCGAGCCTTTTTTCAGGCGCTCACCGCCACCCCTCGGCATATCCCCGGAGACTCGGCGCGCGATAGTGACTCTCCCCTGTCCATTTTCGCGACGCCGTTTGTCTTGCCCTGGGGCTAGCACATGCCTGTGGGGGCTCGCCCTGCCCTCTCGAACGGGGGCTTGGCCCCCGTAACGCCCCCAGAGAAATGCCTCGAAGGATCGGGATGCGGAGCGAAGCTTTTTAACCCCAAAGCAATACATTCGGCGTGCGCCAAGGGCGGCGGTGGACGTCTCCGAAGGGGCTCGCTCCGCAACTTGCGAAGCAGTGAGGACCGCGAGCCTCGGCGGAGACGGTAACGTCAGACGCCCGACTCCTTTGCACGTCATTTAAGTTATTACTTAACTATATTAATCTTCCCCCAGGAGGCCCTATGAGAAAGCTGAAAGTCTTCGAGTCGATATCGATAGACGGCTACTTCACCGATAAAGGCAATGACATGAGCTGGGCGCATGCCGTCGCGCCTGATGCCGAATTCCAGCTATGGGTTGCCGGGAATGCGGGAGGGGAAAGCGACTTGCTTTTCGGGCGCAAGACTTTTCAAATGATGGAGGCCTTTTGGCCCACGCCCATGGCCGCCAAGCAAATGCCCGAAGTCGCCAAGGGAATGAATGCGGCCAAGAAATGGGTGGTCACCCGTAAAGCGCCGACACGCTGGAAGACGCAATGGGCTAATAGCGAATGCCTAAGCGGTGATTTGGTGGAGGCGGTGCGAAAATTGAAAAAAGGACGTGGCTCCGACATTGTGATTTTGGGAAGTGGAAGCTTAGTCGCCCAACTCGGCGAAGCGGGTCTTGTCGATGAATATCAATTCGTCGTGATTCCGGTAGCGCTAGGGAGCGGCCGAACCTTATTCACGCATGAAGGCAAGCTCAAGCTGATTGCCCACCGTGTATTCAGTAGTGGCAGAGTGGTCTTGACCTATGCAACTTAAAGGACGGCTTATTGAAGACGGGGAATTTGCCACCTTGGTTTTTCACCGCATTTATCCGCATGTCATCGAGCATGTTTGGGAGGCGATAGCGACGCCCGAGGGCTTGGGTGAATGGCTAATGTGCTCGCAGGCAGTGATTGACGGGCGAGTGGGAGGCCGCATCGAAATGGTTTCAGGGGCCGCCGGTTATCGCTCGACGAGCCGAATTCTTTCGTGGGAACCGCCGCGCCTATTCGAATACGAATGGATAGTCGCGCCTGTGCCGGAAATGCCCCAGGGAGAAAATGCGATTTTCCGGTATGAGCTTGCCTCAGAAGGGACGTCGACTCGACTCACGGTGACATATCGACGTATCACCCGTGCTACGGCCGACGGATTTTTACCTGGACTGCATGCCTTTCTCGATCGCTTGGAAGCCCAATTGGCAGGCGAAACCCTGCCCGACTGGATGTCGCGCTTCACTTCCTTGATTAGCCTATATCCGGAGTGGAGTGGCCATGCGACCGATTCAAGAGAGTGATATTTTTCATGCCATTGCCCATCCGGCGCGGCGGTCCATGCTCTCGGCTTTGACGGCGGGAGAGTGCTCGGCTGGCCAATTGGCCGAACCTTTTCACATGACCTTGCCAGCCGTTTCCCAGCACTTGCGCATTCTGGAAGCAGCCAAGCTGGTAGTACCGCGCCGCGAGGGACGCCAACGTCTTTATCGCTTGCAAGCCCAACCTTTGAGCGAAGTGAAGCATTGGGCCGACACTTTCGCGATTTATTTCAGCGGACGGCTGGATGCCCTGGGCCATCATCTTGATCGCAAGCACGGCAAACAAGAACTAGCGAGGAAAACCCCGGCAAGGCAGGCGAAGGCGCGTTCTTAATCGCGCCATTTCTTCACAACTTGTATTCGAACCACTCGCCGCTGGGGGCGTCGAAGAGCTTCAGGGCATTGCCCATGGGGCCGGCTTCGGTATGACCGATGACTTGCGCAGCAATGCCGAAACTTTCGCTGAGGGCAATGAGAGCTTGCGCCGCGTCAGGCTCGCAGGCGATTTCGACGCGATGGCCCATATTCAGGCTGCGATACATTTCATAAGGGGAAAGGCGTCCCGTTTCGCGCAAGAGGCGCATGGCAGGCGGCGGCGGCATCAAATTGTCTTTCACATAAGTGACCTTGGTGCCGAAGCGAAGGCACTTGGCCTGTCCCCCGCCGGTATTGTGAATGATGCCGTAAATGGCGGATCGATGAGCGCTAAGTATGGCCTTGAGCACGGGGGCAAAGGTGCGCGTGGGCGAGAGCAAGGCCCCACCGATAGTCAGCGAAGAGCCGGGAAGGGCATCGTCCAGACGATATTTTCCGAGATAAGCCAGGTCGCGAATTTCAGGTGCATAACATTCGGGGAACCTATCTCGGTAATAACTCGAAAGCAATTCATGGCGTAAGGAGGTATAGCCATTGCTGCCGAGTCCACCATTCTCGCGCCCTTCGTATTTCGCCTGACCGCCGGAAGCGAGGCCAACCAAGCTCAAGCCGGGCCGAATATTCGAAGCATCGAGTATGTCTTTGCGGGCCATGCGTACCGTAACCGTGGAGTCGACCACAAGTGTCCGCACGACATCGCCGAGGTCGGCGGTTTCGCCGCCACCATTTACGACATCAATACCATGCTTGCTGAGCAAATCAATACAATCGCGGTAGCCGGCAATGACTTCGGCGATGACGGATCCGGGAATAATTTTTGCATTACGACCGATGGTATTGCTAAGCAAAAAAGGCCCGAAAGCGCCCACGCAGGCGAGATCGTCGATATTCATAATCAAGGAATCTTGCGCAATGCCACGAAACCAGGAGAGATCGCCGGTTTCTTTCCATGCCATATAAGCGAGCAGGCTTTTGGTTCCTGCACCATCGGCATGAATGAGCAAGGCATGATCGGCGCTGCCGGTCAAAGAATCAGGCAAAATCTTGCAAAAGGCGCCTGGATAAAGGCCTTTGTCGTCTTGGGCGATGGCGGCATGCACTTCGGTTTTGTCGGCCGAGGCGCCACGATCTTCGTAACGCAATGGATTCTGAATATTCATATGGGGCCGAAAGGTAGAAGAGAGCGGGGGGCTTTTCATGCAAATCACCCCGCTTAAATCCTATTCAGCGGTGTTTTTTGACGGTGAAAACATTCGATAAAGTTATGCCGTGGCAGGAAATACGACGAAAGTTGAAATAGTTCCGGGTATAGTATTTAATTATTAACGAAGGATATTTATATTTTATACCAGAATGTCTCTGCAAACGGAAATCGATGAAATCGCGAAAGCGATACACCACAAATCCATCAGCCTGGGTGACAAAATCAATGTCAGCTTGGCTTATCAATGGAAAGACGGTTATATCGAACCGATGGGATCTTATTCAAAACCTGCTTGGCTGCCTGACAACGCTATTCGCGCGGTGTTTCAAGAAATGCTGAACAGGCAGCAGCAAAAAGAATTACCCACCTTCCGTAATTTATGGGAAAACAAAGGTGTGGAATTCGATTTTAATTCAAATAATCATATGGCAACCCTCACCTTGATCAAGGAGAAACATTTGGACACGGAAGCAAAACCCGCCGAGATGAAAGAAAAGAAAACCAAGGCCGGCAAAGCGCCTAAGGCTAAGAAAGCCGCCAAGGTGAAAGCTCCTAAGAAGGCAAAAGCCGCCAAGGGTGGTGGACGTGGACGCAAAGGTTATGGAGCGGAACAAAAAGCCGAAGTTCTTGATTTCATCAAGAGCAATCCTGGCCGCGGCATCCTCAAGAAGGCCGCCTCCAAGTTCAAGATCAGTTATCCCACGGTGAATAACTGGGTCAAGGGCGCGGGCATTTCCGCCAAAGCCCCCAAGGCCGGTAAAGCTCCCAAGGGCATCAAGATCTCGGGCAAAGCCACCAAGGGCGTTTTGGTTCTCAATGGCGTCAAGTATGCGCCTTTGTCTGCCATCATCGCTATCAAGCCTGCGAAGGCCGCCAAGGCCAATAAGGGCTTGGAACGCGCCGTCAAGGCTTTGGAAAAAGCTCTCGGCCTATTGAAAAAGTCTGCTTAAGCAAATCGCGGTCCCCGGTCTTAACTGGGGACCGCTTTTTTTAGGCCTGAATTCGGGGCATCCCCCCATTGAGTTTATGGCGCTTGATGTTGTTTTTTGTCATGTAATTCGCGCTAAGAATTGACATTTTGTTTCAGTGTCGCCAAAATCCCCATAAAATTGTCATTAGCAAGTCAAAATGGGGCTGGCCCATTCCTTGCAGTTCGGCTAGGCCATGTCCATACGTGTATCCCTCCATCATAAAACCACTTATGAATATGACCGGCCCACGAGCCTGTCGCCGCAATGGATACGCCTGCGCCCCGCCGCGCATTGCCGCACCCCCATTTGCGCCTATTCGCTGAAAATTCAGCCAGAGGGCCATTTCCTCAATTGGCAGCAAGATCCCTTCGGTAATTTCGCCGCGCGCGTGGTCTTTCCCGGCCCGCAAAGGCGCTTTGAAATCGAGGTGGGACTGGTCGCCGAAATGACGGTGATCAATCCCTTTGATTTTTTCGTGGAGCCCGAGGCAGACAACTTTCCCTTTGCTTATGCGGAGGGGTTGCGTGAATCGCTCATGCCCTATCTCGAAGTGCGTGAAAAAGGCGACTTGCTTTCCGAGTGGGTGGCGAGCATAGACAAGAAGCCCCGCAATCTGGTGAACTTTCTCGTGGATTTAAATCGCCAGGTGCAAACCGCGATTGGCTATACCATTCGCATGGAAACCGGCGTGCAGACCTGTGAAGAGACCTTGCAAAAGCGCACCGGCTCTTGTCGCGATTCCACCTGGCTTTTAGTGCAAGTCCTCCGGCACTTAGGCATAGCCGCGCGCTTCGCTTCGGGCTATTTGATTCAGCTTAAGCCCGATCAAAAACCACTCGATGGGCCGGAAGGCCCGCAAACTGATTTCACCGATTTGCATGCTTGGGCCGAAGCCTTCGTGCCCGGCGCAGGTTGGGTGGGCCTCGATCCGACTTCGGGGCTATTGGCCGGCGAAGGGCATATTCCTCTGAGCTGCACGCCTTCGCCCGAAGACGCCGCGCCGATCACGGGATCGACATCGGAATGCGAAACGAAATTCCATTTTCACATGGAAGTGGCGCGCCACAGCGAAACGCCTCGCGTCACCGCGCCTTATTCCGAGGAGCAATGGCAAAGCCTTATGGCCGCCGGCGATCGCGTCGATGCCGCCATGCAGGCCGCCGGCTTGCAGCTCACCCAGGGCGGTGAGCCCACCTTCGTTTCCATCGACGACATGGACGGCGCCGAGTGGAATACCGAGGCCTTGGGCGATAAGAAATATTCCCTCGCGCAAGATTTGCTTTGGCGACTCAAGGATAAATTCGCTCCCGGCTCGCTCATTCACTATGGCCAGGGAAAATGGTATCCCGGTGAGCCTTTGCCGCGCTGGGGCTTGACCACGTATTGGCGCGCCGACGGCCATCCGATTTGGTCGCAAGATCGCCTGCAAGCTCGCGAGCCCTACAAGGGTGAAGTGGGACCGCGCGAAGCGGGTGCCTTAGCCCGCGCCATTGCCCGCCAGCTCATGCTCGAAGAGCGCTGGGTCAAGCCTGCGCATGAAGACGTCTTCTATTATCTGTGGCAAGAAGGTCGCCTGCCTCTCGATTTCGATCCACTGCAGCACGAATACAAGAAAGACAGCGAGCGCGTCCGCCTCTTAAAATTGCTGGAGCGCGGCCTCGATCGCATTGCCGGTTTCACCTTGCCGCTATGGGGCGATTTCGACGGCGTGCGCACGCATTGGCAATCGGGCCTGTGGGACATGCGCCGTGGCCATCTCTTCCTGCTTCCCGGCGATTCGCCCATGGGTTATCGCTTGCCGCTTTCCAGCCTGCCCTTCGGATCGCAAAAGGCCGAATTTCCAATCGAAATGTCGCCCCTCGCGCCTCGCCCTTCCTTGCCCGAAATCGCGCGCTCCCCCATGGCGCAAAGACGAGGCGTCAACGGTGGACGCCCCGGCGCTTCTCCACTGGAAGGCCCAGGTAACGGGCGCGTGACTCCACGCGATTTGTCCCAAAGCGCCAAAGACGGTACCTTCCCCGCCGCATCGAATGAAAGCTTGGTGCGAACTGCGATTTGCGTCGAAGCCCGCGGGGGCTTTCTGTATGTCTTTTTACCTCCCGTCTCTCACCTGGAGACCTTTCTGGAAATGGCGGCGGCGGTAGAGGCCGCGGCGGCCGAACAATCTTTACCCATACGCATCGAGGGCTATAAACCGCCCCAGGATTATCGCCTCAAGAATTATTCCATCACGCCCGATCCCGGCGTCATCGAGGTGAATATTCACCCGGCTTCGTCTTGGCGCGAATCGGTGATGCGCACGGAAATCCTTTATGACGAGGCGCGGCAATGCCGGCTCGGCACAGAGAAATTCCAGCTCGACGGACGCCATACCGGCACCGGCGGCGGCAATCACGTGGTGCTCGGCGCCGCGCGTCCTTCGGATAGCCCCTTTTTACGACGTCCGCATTTGCTGCGCAGCATGGTGAATTTCTGGCAGAATCATCCCAGCATGTCTTATCTGTTCTCTGGCCTTTTCATTGGGCCCACCAGCCAATCGCCGCGCGTCGACGAAGCCCGCGATTCCAGCCTAGCGGAATTGGAATTGGCTTTTCAGCAAACCCCCGATGGCGAAGCCCTTTTGCCTTGGCAAGTCGATCGCATTTTCCGCAACTTGCTCGTCGACTTGACCGGCAATACCCATCGCGCCGAATTCTCCATCGATAAACTCTATAGCCCCGACAGCATGACGGGCCGCCTGGGCCTGCTCGAATTGCGCGGCTTTGAAATGCCGCCGCATGCGCGCATGAGCGCGGCGCAAAGCCTCTTGGTGCGGGCCTTGGTCACGCGCTTCTGGGAACAACCTTATCGCGCGCCTTTGCAGCCCTGGGGAACTTCCCTGCACGACCGCTGGATGCTACCGCATTTTCTCTGGCGCGATTTCGAGGATGTGCTTGGTTTTGTGCGGGAGTCGGGCTATGCCCTCGATCCCAATTGGTATGCGCCCTTCCTGGAATTCCGGTTTCCCCGCTGCGGCGAGGTGAATTTGGGCGATGTCTCCCTGGAATTGCGCGTGGCCGCCGAGCCGTGGCCGGTATTGGGCGAAGAAGCTGCGGGGCAAGGCACGTCGCGCTTTGTCGATTCTTCCTTGGAGCGCTTGCAAGTCAAGTTACGCGGCGCGACCAGCCGTCGCCATGCCGTGCTTTGCAATGGCGAGGCCTTGCCGCTGGCGCCCACGGGCGTACAGGGTGAAGCCGTGGCGGGCTTGCGTTATCGCGCTTGGCAGCCGCCTTCCGCTATGCACCCCATGATTGGCGTGCACAGTCCCTTGGTTTTCGATCTCGTGGACACCTGGAATGGCCGCTCCTTGGGAGGCTGCACCCATCATGTCATGCATCCCGCCGGGCGCAACTATGCCACCTTTCCCGTCAATGCCGCTGAAGCTGAAGCTCGGCGGGCCGCGCGCTTTGAGCCTTTTGGGCATAGCCCCGGTCCAATTCACTGGCAATCGCCGAAAGTGCATCCGGACCATCCCCTGACCCTGGATCTTAGGGAGTATTGAAGCTACCATCACGCGGCTGATGCCTCTCAAACCTACGACTATGCCCATTTCGGCCACCACCGCTTCTGCAGGCCGATCCGGTTTGGTCAGCGGCTATTTGCCGCCAGCCGAGGGTTGGGACGAGATGATCGATGCCACCGGGGCTATTCGTCCTGCCTGGCAAGGTCTCGCTACCGCTCTGGAATCCATGGGCGCCGAAGCCCTGGCGCGCCGCTCCGACGAAGTCAAAGAGCAATTGCGCTTCAATGGCGTGACCTATCACGTCTATGGCGATCGCCGCGGCGCCGATAGGCAATGGGAACTCGATCCCGTGCCCATGGTCCTCGATAGCGGAGCCTGGAGCGAGCTAGAACGCGGATTGATTCAACGAGCCGAATTGCTCGAAGCCATCTTGCGCGATATTTATGGGGCTCGCCTGCTCATGAGGGAAGGCCTGCTGCCGGCTCTTTTCCTGTATTCACATCCGGGATTTCAACGCGCCTGCGTGGGCTCGCTCGAAGGCGTTTCGCGCTTACTACAAGTGTATTCGGCCGACTTGGCGCGCGGGCCCGACGGGCAATTCCGCGTAGTCAGTGATCGCTGCCAAAACCCCTCGGGCTATGGCTATGCCCTGGAGAATCGCGTGGTCTTGGGCCGCGCCTTGCCCAGCCTTTTCCGGCATTTCGGAGTGCATCGCCTAGCAGGCTTTTTCCAATCGCTGCGGCGCGGTCTTATCCAGTCGGCACCGCCCGGCGTGAAGCAACCGCAAGTGGTGCTGCTCAGCCCCGGTCCCGAAAACGAAACCTTTTTTGAACAGGCGTATCTGGCGAGTTACCTCGGTTTGCCCTTGGTGCGCGGCGGCGATCTCTCGGCGCGATCCGATGGTGTGCGTCTCGAAGGCCTCGGGGGTTCGCGCCAAGTCGATGTCATCCTGCGCCGCGTGGACGATGCCTATTGCGATCCGCTGGAGCTGGAAGGTGCCTCCCTGCTTGGCGTTCCCGGCTTGGTGCAGGCGGTGCGCCAAAAGCGCGTGACCATGGCCAATGCCTTGGGCAGCGGTGTCTTGACCGGCTCGGGCCTCATGGCCTTTTTACCGGCTTTGTGCAAACGTCTGCTCGGCCAGGAATTACGCCTGCCCTCGACGCCCACCTGGTGGTGCGGTGACCCAGCCCAGCGCGCCGAGGCCTTGGATCGATTCGACGACATGGTGGTGAAGCCTCTATACCAAGGGTCGCGGCGCAGCACCTGGTTCGTCCACCGGCTTTCGAAGGAACAACGCGAAAGACTGCTCTCGCGCATACGCGCCAAGCCGCATTTGTATTTGCTGCAAGAGCGCGTGCCTCTTTCGACCACCCCTTGTTTCATCGGCGGAAAACTCGAACCCCGTCTCATGGTGGTGCGCAGCTTTTTGGCCGCCGTCGACAAGACCTATGAAGTCATGCCCGGTGGCCTCACCCGGGCTTCGCTAAAGCCCGGATCGAACAGCATTACCAGCCAGGATGGGGGTATCAGCAAGGATACCTGGATTATCGCCTCGGAGCCGGTGGAAGCGGAAGAGCCCGTCGAATCCCTGGCGCCCAGGGTGCGCATTCACCGCGAAGCCTCGCCCTTGCCCGGCTATGCCGCTGAAAACTTATTCTGGCTCGGGCGCTACCAAGAGCGCTTGGAAGCCCAGGCCCGCTTGTGGCGCGAAGCCTTGGCGCTATTGGCCCAGGACGAAGGCGTGGGGGGTTCGGTGCCTGAAGGTTTGGCTGAGCTGCTGGAAAGCTATCAGCCCTCGCTCGACAGCGAAATCGTCGGCCTGGAGCCGGCCCTCATCGCCTCGCTTTCGGCGCGCGCCGAATTGGGATCGCCCGCCTTCAATTTGGCGGCCCTGCGCCGCTCGGCGCGCGTCGTGCGCGAATTGCTTTCCAATGATGCCTGGCTCAGCTTGCATGCCTGGCAAGAAGAAGGCGATGAAACCGAAGGCCTATCCCCCGAAATCGATGCGGGCGCGGCCCTCATTCATCTCGATCGCCTGGTCGTCAGCCTGGCGGGCTTCACCGGCCTCGTCACGGAAAGCATGACGGACGGCCCCGTGCGTCGCTTCCTGCAATTGGGTCGCCGTCTAGAGCGTTCGCAAATCACTTGCCGCAGCCTGGTGGCCGCCTTTCCCGCGGGCAGCGAGCCCGATCGCGGCCTCTTGCGATCCTTACTTGTCATTCATGATAGTGTCATCACCTATCGCAATCGCTATGCGACGGAATTACAACCTGCTGCGGTCGTCGACGTCTTGCTTGCCGACGAATTGAATCCGCGATCGGTGGCCGCCCCTATGCTGCGCCTGGTCGAGGACATGGCGGCCATACCCCGTCCCATTGCCGGCCAAACCCTTGAAGTCGAAAAGATGGCACGTCAGACCTTGCTCAGTGTGCGCGGCTTCGACGCCACGGCGCAGGAAGGTATACTCTCGCCCAGCGGCAACGAAGCCTTCGAACATTTATTGCACCAGGTCGAAACCGGATTGGGCGACATTTCCGAGCGCCTGGCCAGCGAATTCTTCCGCCAGCGTCCGCTGACCCAGACCCTCAAGGAATGGAATTGACATGCCGGTTTATTCTATTCGCCACCGGACCTTGTACACCTATAAGGAAGAGGCCGCCGCCAGCGTGAATCAAGCGCGGCTTCGCCCACGCGATTTGCCGGGACAGCGGCTACTCAGCTTTGAACTGGCTTCCAGCCCCGAGCTGGAATCTTATGAAGAAGGTCTCGATTTCTTTGGAAATCCCATGTCCTTTTTCCAATTGCAGCAACCCCACAAGAAATTCGAAATCACCGCCATTAGCCGTGTCGACGTGAGCTGGGCCCAGGTCGAAGCGCCTCCGCCCACCATGCCCTGGGAAGAAGCCGTGGCCCTCTTGGAATCGGCTGCGACCACAGAATTGCAGCATGCTCTGCAATTCACCCTCGATTCACCCATGGTGCGCCCCTTTCCTGATTTGCGCGATTATGCCTCGCGATCTTTTATTCCGGGGCGCTCCATCGGTGACGCGTCCTTTTACCTCATGCAACGCATCTTCCGCGATTTTCGCTTTCGTCCGGGCTCGACCAATTTGTCGACGGCCCTCGAAACCGTCTTTCAGAATCGCAGTGGCGTTTGCCAAGACTTTTCCCATTTGATGATAGGCTGCCTGCGCAGTCTCGGATTGGCCGCACGCTATGTCAGCGGTTATCTCGAAACCTTGCCGCCTCCCGGCAAGGCCAAATTGCAAGGCTCCGACGCCTCACATGCCTGGGTATCGGTTTATGTTCCCGGCGGCGGTTGGATAGACTTCGATCCCACCAATCGCATGCTGCCCGGACCGCGCCATATCACCGTGGCCTGGGGTCGCGACTTTTCCGATATCAGTCCCTTGCGTGGCGTGCTTTATGGCGGCGGAGCCCAGCGCCTCAAGGTCGAAGTCGATGTCTTGCGCGAAGGCGATTTGATCGCTTTGAGAAAAGAAGCCAAGATCGAAAAGGCGAAGGGCGAGGGCGAAACTGGGGTGGGGACGCCGAGGCCGACCGTGCCTAGCGAAGCGGCCAAAGAAAAGCAGGCCGAGGCGGGGGGAGGCGACTCCTCCCCCGAAAAAGAAAAGGGATAGGAGCGAGAGGTTTTCCACATGTGCCGGAATATCAAGACGCTTTTCAATTTTGCGCCGCCTGCGACGGAGGCGGAAATTCAGGCCTCCGCTTTGCAATTCGTGCGTAAGCTGAGCGGGTTTCAAAAGCCATCCAAGGTGAATGAAGCAGCTTTCGACTTGGCCGTGGTGGAAGTGCATGCCGCCGCGCAAAAGTTGATTCGGTCTCTGGTGACGGCCCTGCCCGCGCGCGATCGCGAAGTGGAAAAGGCCAAGGCCATACAAGCCTCGCGTTTGCGCTTCGGCGACGCCAAGGTGAAGCTCCATTGACCCAATCCACTACGCTTTATCGCTTTCAGATCAATTTCTCCGACATCGATCGCGGCATTTACAAGACGCTGGATTTGCGCTTGGCCATGCATCCTTCGGAAAGCAGGCCTTATTTGATGACGCGCCTTTTGGCCTTTGTGCTGAACGAGCGGGAATACTTGGAGTTTTCGGGCGAAGGGCTCGGCGATCCCGATGCGCCGGCGCTTTGCGCCAAGACGCCGGGCGGGGACATTTTGCTGTGGATAGAAATCGGCAATCCCAGCGCGCGTAAGCTGCACAAGGCGACCAAGGCGGCGCGGCAGGTCAAGGTTTATACGTATAAGGATCCGCAGGCCTTGGTCAAGGAAATCCGTGAGAACAAGGTCTTTCACGCCGAGCAAATCGAGATTTTTGCTTTGAATGCTCCCTTTCTGGAAAAACTGGCCAATCAATTGGAGCGGAAAAACTCCTGGGATATTCTGGTTCAAGACGGTACCCTCAATGTCAGCATAGGCGACCGGGCGGAAGTGTCGGAGATGACGCAAATCACGGTGTGAATCGACCGAGCTAGGGAGGATGCTTGATGTCCTGTATTTCAAAGTTTTTAGCACTGGTTTTTATGTCCGCTTTTTGGGGTTGGGCCTCGTTTCAGCCTGGGAAGCTTCAGCGTGTCCTCCTTGATGAAAGAAATACTACGGGTGGAGACCATGAGGAGCGTCGAGACTTAAGAGTCGCATTACAAGATCTCGCCGCCCAAAATGGCTTTGAGCTGGTGGTCTTGAGCAATGCAAATCGCAAGGATGACCTGTATTACTCGCGTGATAGCCTCCAAAAAATACAAGTCGTAGTTTTGGCCAATAATGATGGTCTTGATCGTTTTTTCCCGGACTCTACAAGACTCACTTTTGAAACTTGGATACGAAACGGTGGCGGGGTGCTCGCCGTCCATACGGCTTCCGCATTTATAAGCAATTGGCCTTTTATACAATCTGCTTTTGTGCAAACGTTTTATAGCCCCTGGACTCAAAATCAACCCTCTGCGAACTTGAGCCACGATAGCGAGGGAATGGATTTGAATTCTGAAACCCGAGGAATATTCCACGGTCTAACCGCTCCAACCCAGTTTCAAGACGTTTATATCAGCTTCAAGGCTTCACCTCGGGGCCAACCAGGCGTCACCGTTCTTGTCACCGTTGACGAGAAATCCTATTCCACCCCCGTGCCAGCGCCCATGGGTGACGACCATCCTCTGGTTTGGACCCAAAGAATTGGCTTGGGCCGATTCGTATACAATTCTTTAGGCGGTAGTCGCGGCGTCCTCAATGTCTATTCTCAAATGGACGGGTATTTAAAGGCCCTCAACTACAATCTCTTGCGATATGCGGCCGGTGAATTCCTCTATTGCTCCGATAGTCTTTATAAAAGTCTGCCTTACGATGTCATTGTGACACGTCCTAAGGAATGCCAAACCTCAACCAAGCTCTTGACTCCAAACAATCAGGCCCAACTCCCTGGTCATCGCATGACGAAAGGCCAGGAGAGGCTGAATCTCGAATTCACCACCCCACATAAGCAACAAATTTCGTTGTATTTCTCGGATGGAAAACCCGCCCTCAGCGGCTGGTTTCAGGGCCCAGGCCACCTAGAAATCCCCACAGCTGGCCTCAACGGGCTCTTTTTTCTGCGAACCTTTTCGAATGGAAAAAGTCAGGTTCAGCGCATCGTCTTGCCTTGAAGGCCTCGAAGCAAGGTCTCGTATTTAGCCCCGGTTTCCCACAAGCCCCTTGAATAGCCCGGGGGTAGGTGTAGTATCTTGTGACTCGCAACCGCGCGGGTCCGCGCGCAGCCTACAGGTTACCTATGTCGAGCATCCTCCATCGCAAGTCCCTGCTTACCGCTTCGCCCTTTCGCCTCGATGACAAAGAGGAGGAAAAGAAGGACGACAAGGAAAAGGAGAGCTTTCTCGCCAAGGAAATCTCCGAATCCTTTATCAAGCAGCGTAAGCTTTTCCTGTTTCAGGCCGTCGATGATACCCAGGCCGAAAAGCTGGTGAAAATGCTGATGTATCTCGACAGCGTGAATCACGACGACATCACCTTTTATATCAATTCGCCGGGTGGCGTGATTAGCTCGGGCATGGCCATTTATGATGCCATGCAGGCGGTCAAATCCGACGTGGCCACCGTGGTTTGTGGCCAAGCAGCCAGCATGGGCTCCTTGCTATTGGCTGGCGGCGCTAGAGGCAAGCGCTATGCATGGAAAAGCTCGCGCGTCATGATTCACCAGCCTCTGATTCAGGGCCACATGTATGGCCCCGCCTCGGACATTCAGATTCAGGCCGAGGAAATGCTCCGAATTCGCACCATGCTCAATGTCATTTTGGCGGAGCATACCGGAAAGACCGAAGCCGAAATCGAGCACGACACCGACCGCGACAATTTCATGAC
Organism: Fibrobacterota bacterium; assembly: GCA_043753995.1. GTDB lineage: Bacteria > Fibrobacterota > Fibrobacteria > UBA11236 > UBA11236 > JAYUVP01. The sequence continues at coordinate 23,991 of JAYUVP010000117.1, read as the reverse complement.
GGCCGGAGAAGCCAAGACCTATGGCCTGGTCGACTTGATCGAAAACAAAATGTGAGCCTTAGGGCTTAGAGCTCTTTAGCGTCGACGAGTCAGACTAAACGTCTCGCGTCTTTTAATAAAAGCAGCCATTGCCTCTCCCTCAAGGGGGAGGCCTCAAAACCGAAATGCTGATAGAATCGCTCTGCCTCCTCATCGATCGGATGCGTGAGTAGGGCCCTTATCCCCGCTTGTTCTGCTATCGCCAAAGTCCGTCGAATCGCATCCTGTAGCATGCCACCGCCTATTCCCTGGCCTTGAAATACCAATCCCACCGCTAATCGGGCCATCATCACCACGGGAATCGGATCGTTTCCCATGCCTTTTCGTATACGTTCGGGTGTTTCGAGAGTATCGACTTGGCCCACGGTAAGGCTGAAGTATCCTGCGACCTGATGACCCTGACCTACCACGAAAGTCTTAGCTGAGCCACGGCCTTGAGCTTGTCGCGCATGACGTAAGAGCCACTCATTCAGATTGGATTTTCCGCAATCGAATGAGTCTAGGGAATGGCTTTCATTCAGCCCCGTCGGAGCTTGAAACTTCACCGCTTAGTCCATGGTGCTCGTTTAGAGAATAATTGGGAGAGTCCGTGATTGCCGCCTTCAGGGCGTTCGAGCAAATCCGATAGGGCCTGGAATTGACCTGCAGAAACCAGGAAGAGACGCTGATCGAGCAAGGTCTGCTCGGCTGCCTGGCAGGCAGCATCTAGCACGAAATCAGTAAGTGATTTGTGAGAAACTGCGGCGGCTTTACGCAAAATGGCTTCCTGGGCGCTAGTGGCGCGCAAACCCAGGCGGGCCTGACGTCCAGTGGATTTAACCGTGGTAGCCATTTGACACCTTTCGCGTCTGCGTCCATTCAAGATTATGTTTGCACAATAGGCGTACAAAATCAAGACCTTGTCCACCGCCTCAAAAAGCCTTCCCCTGCCGGTTGCCTCGTGATACAATCCGCTTAGCCACCCCCCGATGTCGCGGGGGCGCACCCGCACGGACCTTTATCGCCATGATCGCCTCCACTCAAAAAGACGCCGCCATGAATGAAGAGGTCAAGAAACGCTATCAGAAAATCATTCAGGATTTGGGCCAAATCCCTACCATGCCCACCATCGCGGGCAAGGTCATGCAAATCGTGAATGATCCGAAATCCAATGCCGAGGACGTGGCTCGATTCATTTCCAAGGACGTGGCTCTCACTTCCAAGGTTTTGCGGCTCGCCAACTCGGCCTTTTACGGCATTCCCCGCACCATTTCCTCGGTCAATTCGGCCATTGTCATTTTGGGCTTCAATACCATTCGCAGCTTGGTGCTTTCGGCTTCCGTGATCAAAATCTTTCCCGCCAAGCCGGGTGCGGCGAGCTTTGATCGCAAGGCTTTTTGGAAGCACAGCTTCGTCGTCGGCATGGCCGCGCGCATGCTCGCCACCCATTTGCGGCGCCGCAAACTCGTGGATCTCGAAATCGCTTTTGCGGGCGGCCTGATGCATGACGTGGGCAAGCTCATTCTCGAACAATTCGCGAATCAGGAATACATGCAAGCCCTCAAGCTTTCGAAGGAGAAAGCGATACCGCTTTTCGCGGTCGAAAAGGCCATACTCGGACTCAATCATGCCGATGTCAGCGGCATGCTCATCGACAAATGGCAAATGCCCAATGAATTGAAATTTCCCATCGTGAATCATCACACGCCCCTCAGTGATCTTGAAACGCCGGAGATGACGGCCTTGGTGCATGTCGCCAATCATCTTGCGCATCAAGCCGGCAGCGGTTGCATGGAGGGAGAGGTGTTCGCGCCGCTCGTGCAAGAATGCTATGCGCGCCTGGCTCTCAGCATCGAAGAAGTCGCGCTGCTCAAGGAATTGGAAGGCTTGCTGAAAGAAGCAGAGGCCTTTTTCAGTCTCATCGAGGCGAATTAAGCGGGTCCGGCCCGTGCCTATTATGGACCCTTCGCTGCACGGAAATCCCCAAGCTTTTTTCGAAAAATACGGCGGACAGCATTTCCGCAATCCCGTGCTTGTCGAAAAGACCATGGGCGTCTTACGCGATCCCGGTTGCTCCGCCCAAGTCCTGGTGCAAGTACTTGAACGTGAGCCTGGTATCAGTTCCAAGGTGATCAAAACCGCCAACTCGGCCTTTTTCGGAGCCCCACGGACTATCAGCTCACTCAAGGCCGCGGTGGTTCGCGTCGGCAATCAGAATATCGCCCGCCTCACCCTCGCGGCCGCGCTCACGCCCACACGCTCCCCCTTGTGGTCCGGGTTTTGGCGCCACTCCATCGCGGTAGCCTTACTCTCGCGCCATATCTCCCGCTTTCTCAAAAACTATGGCCCCCATGAACAAGAAGAGTTTTTCACCATGGGGCTTTTGCACGATGTGGGCGTCCTCGTCATGCTTCTCTCGGGAGAATATGGTGCGGTCGACGCGCAATTGAATGCCGAATCCTTGCCGCTCGACGAAGCGGAGCGCCGAGTTTTTGGTTTTGATCACGCCACACTGGGCCGTCACATCGCCGAGCGCTGGAATTTCCCTTCGGACTTGGTGCATGCCATCGCGCATCACCATCAGCCCGAAAACTCACGTGAATTTTATCACCGTACCATTATCATTCATCTCGCCGACCTCACGGCCAGCGGCTTTCGCTTCGGCATGCACGCCAAAGAATTACCCCCGCCCACCAGCGAAGCCTATTTGCAAGACGTGCATTTGCCCGTCGAGCAATTGGTGATTTTCGGAGAGTGGCTTTTGGAGCAGAAGGGGGAAATAGACGCGTTTGGGGAGGCCCTTTCTGGGTAAGGGGAGGGGCGCGGGGATCCCCTGCGTGAAGGAGATCTCGAACTGGCTGATGTGCAAGTGTGCGGCGAGCCTCCTGGTCCTCGCTCGCTGCGCTCACTGCGGAAGTCGGCCCTCCGCACACTTGCACCGCCAGTTCTCCGTCGCCTTGCGCTGGGTGTGCGCGTCCCTCGCCTTGCCCTGAAAGGGCTTGGTCGCGCCGAGTTGCCCTGGGGTTGGCGAGGTCGCTAGAATCTCGAACCGGGTGATGGGGTTACTGTGACGCGGGGCTCCGACCCTTGCTCGCTGCGCTTGCGGCGGTTGTCGTTCATCCCGCTTTGATTCCGCCGGTTCTCCGTTGCATTGCACTGGGTGCGCGCGTCCTTCGCACAGCCTTGATGTTTTTGGATCGCGCTGAGTTGCCCTGGGGTTGGTGAAGGGAACTCGACCTGGTGCCCCTCCCCTCGCCTTGGCCTGTAATCTTCCTGGGTGTGGTCGGCCGCGGCGACCCCTCCTATCGGGGGCCTGGCCCCCGTAACGCCCCCGTGACCCTCTCACGAGCGAATCTCCAGGCGGGAGCTGGGGCTTTATTCTGATGGGTCAATAAGAAGGGGGAATTTTAAAGACATACCGAAGGCTTCTTCCGCTTCAATTCCGTGATAGGTCCGGACGAAAAGGTTGATGGCGACCCAATTATGCTCACCTAGAAACATCAGCGGCATGGTTAGGCATAAATTGGGAGTGAGGAAAAGGCCCTGCTTTTCTCCGGCAAAGGAAGCGCCGAACTCCAATTGGACGATGTAATAACCGATTTCAAATCCAAAATTCTTGATTTCACTTTCTGCTTCATATTGGAAGAGAAGACCCGCCATGTACAGATTGTAATCTTTGTTTTTGACAAGCCCTGCGGATATTTCCAAGCCCAAGCCGTGGCTAGAAAAGGTTGCTCCCGGACTCAAGAAATAGGCCGATTCTTTCATGGAATGCCCAGAACCGCAACTCGCTTGGAGGGCAAGCGCCAGGGCGATTCCTTTGACACTTATTGAATATCGGAAAGCATCCCGTATGAGCTGGAAGCGGTAGCCTTTGCGATTCATATTCTAGAGCATAAGTAAAATCTTATGCGGGCGAATAGGGATGAACGATGTCGCTAATTCTTTACATACCCCAGAATGCGAACGCCGCGCTCCTGGGTTTGAAAGGGCACGCCGGCGGTCCGCAACACAGCTTCGAGATCGCGGAGTTGAGCAGGGAAATCCCGTTGGAAGGCGAGTCGGATATCCTTCCCCGATCCTGAAGGTTGGCTCCATTGCACTTCGAGCCATTCGATGGCATTGTAAAGCGGCAGGCCCTGGGGGAAATCGGTTTTCCAATCTGAAGTGGCGTCCTTGGGGTCGGTGAGGCATCGGCACTGGTAACTCAGCGAATACCCTGGCAGGGCCAGGATGGCATCCAGCGCGGCGCGCCAGCGCGTGCTATTCATTTTGAGTTCATAACGATTGCGCGTGGCGAATTGGCGCAGGCGCTCGACTTCTTGCTTTTGGGCTTCGGTGAGTTTGTCTTTGGCGATGGCCATTTATGTCTCGATATTTCCTCAGGGAATTTGGAAGAATCAGGCTTGAAGGAGGAGCCGATTCGACCCTTAAATCTTAAGATTCTCGAATGCCCCCCAATTCAATTCGGCCGGTGATGGCTTCGGCATCGAGTTTTCTATTTGCGCTGGCGTTGACGCATGCCTTTGGCGGCGTCACAACCACCCTTGTCGCCGATTCCGCCTCAGTCGATATGCCATCGGCACCGCAAGCCTATATCGCCCAGGCCGAGTCGCTTTGCGCGGCCCATCCCGGGCAAAGTGCCGCCATGACCTTGGAGCGCGGCGAGCTTTCCTTGTTGACACGCGGTTGGTTGGTGGAGCATGCCCAGCGCAGCATCGACGTGCAATACTTCATTTGGAATCCTGATAATGTGGGTCGTTTGGCCATGGATGCCTTTTTACGGGCTGCTGATCGCGGCGTGAAGGTGCGCGTCTTGGTCGACGATTTTTTGCTAGAAGGCTCCAGCGATAGGCTCAATACCTTGGATACCCATCCCGGGATTGAAATCAAGGTTTACAATCCCTTGGCTAAAACCGGGGTGTCGGCCTGGCGGAGGTGGTGGAATATTTTGACGCGATTCCGAGGCGTCAACCAGCGCATGCACAATAAGGTCGTGATCGCCGACCAATTCGTGGCCGTGACGGGAGGCCGCAATTTAGCGGATGAATACTATGACTTTCATCACGAATTTAATTTTCGCGACCGCGATGTCTTGGTCATGGGGCAAGTGATACAACCCATGCAGGCCGCTTTCGAGGACTATTGGAATTCCCCGTTGAGCCAGCGCTATGGGCAATTGGTCGCTCCTCTTTCCCCGGCAAAGCGTGATTCCGTCGAGCAGGAGATTCGCGCCTATGCCCTCGACACCTTGAATTTCGAGCCCGCGATTCGCGGGGCCATGCTCAATCTCCACGGCAGCTTTCCCGAGGTGTTTAAACATTGGGTATGGGCTCCCACGCGCTTTATCACGGATGCCCCAGGGAAAAACTCGGGAGCCTCGGGCTGGCTGGGCCTGGGCGGCGGGGGCGTAACGACTCGATTTTTGGGCAACCTTATCGATTCGGCCAAGGTGAGCATTACCTTGCAAACGCCCTATCTCATTCCCAATGACACCGCCCTGGGGCTCTTGCGCAAAAAGGTCGCGCAAGGGGTACCCGTCCGCATCAGCACGAATTCCTTGGCGAATAATGATAATGTCCAAGCCCTGAGCGGTTACTTACGGAGGCGGGACGCCATCCTGGCGGCAGGCATCGAGGCTTTTGAATACAAGCCCCATCCCGCTGACGAGACCAAGCTCATCGACCGGCTCGCCCATTTCAAAGGCAAGCCTCCGATCTTTGTTTTGCATGCGAAGACGGCCGTCTTGGATCATCGCCTCGTCTTTATTGGAACCTTTAATTTTGATCCGCGTAGCATGAATTTGAATACCGAATCCGGCATACTCATTGAGCATGAGGGCCTTGCCCAGGAAGTGGAAGCCGCCATTGAGCGCGACATGCACGCCGACAATAGCTGGCAAGCCTCCAGGGAAACCGGCGACGCCACGGTATCGCTTTGGGTGCGCGTCAAAACTTGGCTTTGGGGGCTACTGCCCATTAGTTCTTTGGTCTAAGCTCGGACGAAAACACAAAGGAACGGCTCTAAGCTTGCAGCTTCCCGGGATCAATGATCACCAGGTTGCGGCCGTCGACGGCTATCCAGCCTTTTTGTTCGAAGTGTTTGAGTACGCGCGATACGGTTTCGCGGGCTGAGCCGGACATGTCGGCAATGAATTGCTGGGTGGGCCGATCGTGAATCACCACGATGGATTTTCCTTCGCGGGTTTTTTGGCGGACGCCGCGTTCTTCCATGAGTTTGAGCAGGGCTTCGGCTACGCGGCCATGCACGCCCATGAGGGCCAGGGAGGAGACTTGCTTATTGCTCTTGCGTAGGCGCCGTGACATTTCCGCGAGCAAAACCAGGGCGACGTCGGGATGCTTTTTCAAGAATTGCAGGAAGTCGTCGCGGCGAATGGCTAAAAGCAAGGAGGAGTCGACGGCCCGCACGGTGGCGGAGCGCGGTTCGCCGTCGAGCAAGGCCATTTCTCCGAAGAAGTCGCCTTCTTTTAGGGATGCGAGAATGGTTTCCTTGCCATCCATGGAGGTGAGCACCACCTTGACCTCGCCCGAGACGATGAGAAAAAAGCCCTGATGGCTGTCATCGTCCTCAAAAAGGATGGCCTCGCCCTTGTCATAGTTTTTTTCATGCGCCATTGGGGCTAGCAAGGCGATTTGCTGATCGTCGAGAGGCGAAAAAAGATCGACGCCCTTAAGCAATTGCGCCTTGCTGCGCGCGGGGGCCGTGCTTTTGCCGTGATGAGATAGGACGGTGGTTTCCGAAGTCATGGCATCTCCCGTTGAGGCGTCGTCAAACTCAGCGCGAAAAAAGGTGCGAAATATTCAGCTCTTAAAATCCCGTCCCGATTACGATTTAGCCTATGGCGAAAAAGCGCTTTGGGTTATTGGCGTTTCGCGGTAAGGCCATGCTGGTTTTAGCCGTATTGGGTGCCCTCGCCATGGCCTGGATATATTGGCCCGTCACCGCCTTGGTGCATCTCGACACCTTGCCCCTTCCGAAGGCTTGTAGCGAGGCTCATTTGTCGCGGGTGGCGGCCGGCAAGGCCGAATTGTCCCTGCTGCGCGGCCTGCGGCTGCGGCGTGCCAGCCTGGATTTGGGGCCCTTTTCCTTGGCCGTCGAACGCGCCGATTTTTCCTTGGCTTGGTTTAGCCTGAAGGGCTGGCAACCCCGCGTCGCCACTATTCGCCTAAAGGGTTTGCGCATCACGCCTGCCCCGCGCGAGGGCCAAAACAACGGGGCGAATTCGCCAAAGGAACCTCGTGATGATTTGGCCGAGGCCATGCAGACCCTTGCCGGATTGGCCGGACATGCCGGTCCTTGCCTGAAGCCTGTGGCTGGCTGGTTACAATCCCCTGATTTGGTGGCGCGCGAAGTGTCGGTGCGGCTCGGAAACGGCAAGCCTGATTTGCGCTTCGACGAAATGCATGCCTCCGCGGGCATGACCGCGGCTTCGGGTTTTCGCTTGGAGGGGTCAGGGAAACGCGCAAGTTACGGAAACCTGGGCGCTAAGTCTTTTGATTTCGACATCCGCATCACCGCCGACAAAATCCAGGTCAAGAGCTTCGAGGCGCGGGCTTTTGGAGGCGATGTGAAAGGCCAGGCATCTTGGTCGCGACCATCACGGTCGGGCGTGAAGGCAAAAATCCAATTTCAATCACTTGATCTGGCCTCTATTCCCATTCCCGCCAAGGCCGGTGATGCCTCGTGGCAAGGCCGGTGCGACGGAACATTCCAACTGTCGTCCCAAGCGCCTATGCCCCTGGGAAGCGAAGGCGAAACCGGAAGCGACGAGGCCGCCTTGGTGGCCTTATTGTCGACCTTTTCCGGCGCGGGAAAGGTCACCTGCCGCGATTTGGCCGCCAAGGGCTTCGCCTTTCAACGCGGCTATCTCGTGCGCAAGGTTTTGCCCATGATGAATGAAATGCGCTTCGATGCCTTGCATGCCGAAGCCGTTCAGCTTCAGCGCCGCAGCTTGCGGCTTGGGTCCTTCGAGGCCAAGGGCAGCCCCATTTCCGTGAATGGCCAAGGGCATTTCGACTATGAGGCAGGAGCCGATTTGCTTTTGCGGGCCCGCCTCGAAAAGACTCTGGCCGCCTCCCTGGGGACTTTGGGCCGCAATGCCCTGCGCTATGAGGCGGGGACACCCTATGTGGGCTGCACCCTTCAAGGCGGATGGCGCGATCAGCAATTGGGTATCACGGGCGCTACCATGAAGCAAGCCGTATTCTCTGGACTTCGTAAACTATTCCGCTGAAGCCGCCACGAAACCTGAGGTTTTTTTGCCCCTGATCGACTCGCCTTATCGCCCACCTCTTTATTTCCGCTGGTCCCATGCGCAAACGGTTTATCCCACCTTGTTTCGCCGCGTGGCACAGCCACCCTATCGACGCGAAACAATAGAGACGGCTGACGGGGATTTTCTCGATCTCGATTTTTGGTGCCAGTCAATGCCATCGAAGGGGGCCTTGAGCTCGCGTCCCCTGGCGGTGATTGCCCATGGAATGGAAGGTTCCTCCGATGCGGTCTATGTTCGTGGCATGGCCGTGGCCTTATATGCCGCGGGCTGGGACATACTCGCCTGGAATATGCGCGGCTGCGGGGGACAGCCGAACAAGAAAAAGTTTTTTTATCACAGCGGAAAAACCGATGACCTCGAGGCGGTGATCGCGCATGGCCAAAAAACCCATGCTGTTTTCGATTTGTTGGGATTTAGCCTGGGAGGCAATGTCCTGCTCAAATACCTGGGTGAAATCGGCGGTCGCATCCCGGCAGGCCTGCGCGGGGCCGTGGCAGTTTCGGTGCCATGCGATCTCGAAGCTTGCGCTGAAAACTTACGTCGTCCGGTGAATTTCATTTATCTCAAACGCTTTCTGCTTTCCTTTCGCGGCAAGGTGCGCGCGAAAATGAAGACCCTGCCGAGTGAGATTAGCGATGATGCATTTTCACACATTCGTGACATTCATGATTTCGACAATCGCTATACGGCGCCGGATTTCGGTTATCCCGACGCCCATGCCTATTGGCAAGCCAATGCCTGCCTTGCCTTTTTACCGGCCATCGTCGTCCCGACCTTGCTGCTCACCAGCCTCGACGATCCTTTTTTATCGGCTACTTGCTATCCGCGAGAAATCGCCAGAGCGAATCCGAATTTTTGCTTGGAAATTTCCAAGCATGGGGGGCATTGCAGTTTCATCGCGGCCCATTCTGATGGCCTTTATTATTCCGAGGCGCGGGCACGTGAATTTTTGAAGTCTGTACGAACCGGTACAGCCATTACTTGAATCGGCTCTTACCGTTTACCTGGGGTGTTCGACAATCTTGCGAATAGCATGCGCTTAGGAAGAGACAGCATTAAAATGCCCATGTCCTAGGTCACAAGCACCGCGACGGGGAGGTCTCGGCCAGCTTGCGGCCTAGGGCATTAAAAGATCCAGCCTCAAAACTTCCTTTTACCTTCGTTTAGCGTTTCGCCGTGGTTCCGCGACAGGGTTTTCGTGGGTACCTTTGGCCCATGGCTGAACCGCTTTTTTCGCCCATTTCTTATTCGGAAGAGGACTTGCCGCCTCATCTCGCCGAGGCTGAAAAAGTCCGTATTGCCGCCATTCGCCGCATGACGCCGGCCGAAAAATGGCAGGTCATTCAAAACCTTTATTGGTTTGCCCGCGACATGAAGTCAGCGGGTGTTCGCAGTCAGCATCCCGAGTGGTCTGAGGAGCAAGTGCAGACCGAGGTCAAAAGGATATTCCTGCATGCATCCCGCTGATATCGCAAAAATTTTCGCCGGGCCTTTAGAATCAATGGGCCTTCCCTACATGATTACGGGATCGGTTGCGGCCATGTTTTACGGCGAACCTCGCATGACGCTTGATTTGGACTTGGTCCTTTCACTTCCTGAAGAAAGATTGTCAGAGCTCTTGGCCGCCTATCCTGAAAGTGATTTTTATTGCCCTCCGGAGGAAATTTTACGTGCGGAGATTCGCCGCCGCGCTTTTGCCCACTTTAATCTGATTCATTTTTTAAGCGGCTTAAAAGCGGATATCTATCTCGAAAAAGGAGCGGAATGGCATCGCTGGGGCCTGAATCATCGGCGGCGGCAAACCATACTTCCAGATTTTGATGTTTGGTTAGCGCCACCGGAATATGTGATCCTTCGAAAATTGCAATATCACTTAGAAGGCGGATCGGAAAAGCACATTGAGGACATACGCACCATGCTGCGCATTTCTCCGCAGGAAATGGATTGGAATTATCTAGCGCCGGAAATTCGCCGCATCAATGCCGAGGCCCTTTGGCTGAAATGTTTCGGGCCCATACCTTTGGCCTAAAGCGCCGGCGCACCTCCGCCAATGGAGTGGGCTTCTGGAACAGTAAATACGCGACAAAATTCACAAATAATTGTCGTCCCTGCGGCGTCATGCGGGCAAAGGGCATAGTTGTATTTATTCGTGGGCGGCCAAAGCATAAGCGAAGTATCTGGTGTATCGATTTTACTGGATGTGGACAATAATGCAGGTGTATCGACTCTGACCTCATAGGAAAATCCATAATAACCGGACCCGATATCGAGTTCTAGAATATTGAACAATTGTTCAGCCACCGATCCCAGGGCCAATAGCTTACTGGTCGCCAGCCAGCGTCCGAGATCATCCTCGTTCACGGTGCGCCAGAACTCCTTGGTATCCGATGCGGCAATCACGAATTGGATGAAGGGGATATTCGCGGCTTTGCCGTCATGGATGGCAAGCTTTACGCCGCAGCCCAATCCTCTGGAGTGGTTCGCCATCTCCCAGATCAAGGTATCTGGGAGACCTTTGGCACCGGCTTGCCTGGGGAAGCCTTGGGTGTGGCGGCGGTTGGCAATTGCCTCGTCGCGAGCCTCGCCGATGGAAACATGTGGCGGCTCGGAAAGGATTGCCCCAAGTGATGTGGCGCTAAAAAAACAACTTGGCTCCGCTTCTCAAGGTGAGCGGATGGCCGGGGACGTAATGGATATCCGTGACGGCTTCGGCTTCTGATTGAAGTCGTGATTCATTCTCAAATTGCGCCTCACGCCAATCGGTATTGAAGACATTGGCAATATCCAAGGAAAATTCCACCTGCCGCCATCGGTAAATGGCCGCGACATCCACCACGGTAAAGCCCTCCGCCGTGAGGCTTTCGTCCTCGGTGGCGGGGCGATCGGCGAGATGGTGCAAACGCAAGCTCCCTTTGAATCCACTGAGGTGAACGGCGGAAATGCCGCCCGCTAAGGTGAAGGTGGGCGCCAGGGCGACGGCATCGCCATTGCCCGCATTCTCGACATAAACCGCCTTGGCCCAAGTCAGGTCGACGTCGGCGAATAGCCAAGACAACAAAGTGGCGCGCGCTTCTAGATCGACGCCCCGCCTTTCGGTGGCCGGCCTGGCTTCGGTGCGTCCTTCATCTCCCACCCAAACCAATTCGCTGGCGAGATCTAAAGCCCAAAGCGAGGCCGCGACTTCGACGCGCGGAAGCAAGGCCGTGCGCATTCCCACCTCATAACCCAAGGCTTGGGACAAGGGCGTCACGGGATCACTTCCCGCCACCACGCCGCGAGAGTCATTGCTGTGAAATCCGTAACCGGAATTCAGATAAAACTCGGTGCGATAAAAAGGCCCGACAATCAAATTGCCCTTGGGACTGAAAATCGACGCCGATCTCGCTCCCGAGGATTTCGCCGCGCTGTCGGAAAGAGTTTCCAGTGGATCATTCACGCCGAAACTGAAATAGTCGGCTCGGCTGCCGATTTGGGCGCATAACCAGGGCAAGACTTGCATCTCTTCTTGCAAGAATATTCCCAGGCTAGACTCGGTCACCTTGTCCTGCACCGTCGCGCCAATGCGCGTCCGACGGACATCGCGATAGAGGCCATTTTCAATGCGATCACTGCGCCATTCCACGCCTAAATAGGTTTCGGCGGGCATACCCAGCAGCTTGCGCTGGCGGCGAGAATCAGCACGGAAGCCGGTGACCAGACGATCGTCGACTTGTTCGATTTCATCCCCGTTCACGGAATCAGCGGCATAAAAGGTGAAGTTGGAATAAAGGTTCAAGCGGTATTGCATAGCATAAGCCGAAAGATTCCATTCGTCCTGGGTCTCACCCGCACTTTCGCCATTGTGCAAGCGAAAGGACAAACTGTGACGCAAGGAATTGCCGCCTTCGCTGGGATCGATATGGCCCCAGCGCGAAATGAGTCCCGACTTCACGGCGCGTTCAGGCACTTGTCCCGAACCCTGCCAAGAAGAACCATAGCCCATGAAGGTCAAGTCCAAGCTGGCCGCTTCGCTTCGCCATAATTTTGAGCGGGCGAAGAGATTGTAGCGTTCCAAATTTTCGGGGCTGTCGAAAGGCCCATCATTCCGCGCGATTTCGGCGGCCAAGGTGGGTTTGAGAAGGGTATCGCCTGCCGACCACCGTCCTACAAACCGATAGTCTTGAAACATACCGGCTTGCAAGGAGGCATAGCTCTCGTCGAAATGATCGCGCGTGACCATGCGCACCGCGCCTGCCGTGGCGAAATCGCCATACTCGACGGAATACGGTCCCTTATTCACTTCGACACGCTGAAACAATTCGGGAATGATGAAATGCAAATCGGCATAGCCTTGCCCATGGGCATGGGACACCATGTTCACGGGCAAATGGTCGACCCAAAGCGCCAAATCAGTGCCATGATCGATGTCGAAGCCGCGCAGGAAATACTGATTAGCCTTGCCCCCGCCTGAATGCTGCCCGGTAAAAAGACCGGGCGTGACCTTGAGGAGGTCCGAAGGCTTGAGCATGACGCGCGTTTCGAAGTCGCGATCGCGAATGGTTTGGCTGCTGGCGGCCGAAAAAGGCTTGCGGCTGAGTGCCGTCTGTTCGGTCATGACCAGCGCTGCGCTGTCTTGCGCGGATGCCTGGGCTTGAACTTTAGGCGCGAGTATAGCGATGACGCCAAGGCTGAAACCCAAATTGAAAATAGAGGGTAACCCACGCATGACGGTATCGGAAGAAAATCGGAAAAGCATATCCGTGGCTCCAAAGTGTCTTTGCCTCTGGAAGGGCTTAGACTAATGGTTATGGGCTTTCCACTGGCCTGGCCAAGCCAAGACAGGTCAAGCCGAATGGAGAAGGCGAGCCGAAACGAAGCGGAGAAACACGAAAAGGCCTTCCCCTGCGGGTTGAGTCCCGGCTCTAGCTTTTATAGGGAGCGGATTTAGACGAAGCGGGGCGGCCCACGCGCGGCGGCGGGCAAAAGGCGAAGGCTGGGGCTCGCCAGAAAAATCCATGCCGGCATGGCGGCCTTGCCCAGCAGCACCCAGAACAAAGACAAGACAAAGACCAGGGCGACGAGATTGGCGTCGGAAAAGAAATGTCCGTGAGCGAATGATTGAGGGACCTTGAGGCCCGCTGCGCCAGTCAATGCATATGGCGGTATCGAGGGTGCCGGACTTTCGCTCGCCGCGAGTGAACCTTGGTGGGCTGCAACCGAGGTTTCCCCTTCACCCGTCGAGGACAAGTGGTCTTCCATCTCCGAAGTGGCGCCGTTCAAAGTCGCCATCACTTGCCTCTCTAAATTCGCCTGATGCAAGGAGGAGACGGAATGCTCATGGGTGAGACCGCCCCCCGCATGCTCATGATTCAGGAAATAATCATGAGGCGCGATGGCGAATAGGGCATAAGCCAGGGCAGCCAAGACTAATTGTCCTGGCTGCAAAAGGCGGCGGCGCCAGTATTGCAGGCCAAATCGCAGCATAATCCACTAGGAAGTTAACCCGACCAAGCCCCGAAGGCCGGGGATATTCCCAAAACCAAATTAAACTTACCCCCATGGATATTCGCACCTCCCTGGACCGGTTCCCCAGTCAATCCCTGCTGGTTCTCGGCGATGTTTTCGTCGACGAATATCTCATCGGCGATTGCTCCCGAATTTCGCCCGAGGCGCCAGTTCCCATTCTGCGAATCGACGAAAGCAAAACCCGCCGGGTACCCGGAGGCGCGGCCAATACGGCGGCCAATATCGCCTCGCTGGGGGGCAAGGCCGTGCTCATCGGCCTGGTTGGCCAGGACGCCGGTGGCGAAACCTTTCATGCCCTGATGAAACAGCATGGCGTGCGCGTGGTCGCTGTGCATGACGGTCGCCCCACCATGATGAAGACGCGCCTGGTCGGCTCGCGCCAGCAATTGCTGCGTCTCGATCGGGAAGAAACCCAAGCGATTTCCCCGGCCACCGAGGATCAAATTCTGGCCGCCTTTTCACAGGAATTGCCCCAATGTTCCATGGTGGTGGTCCCCGACTATGCCAAGGGCTTGCTTACCCCTCGCGTCCTTTCCGAAGTCCTAGCCCGGGCCAAGGCGGCGGGCAAACAAGTCATTATCGATCCCAGGCCACAGCATGCCATGCTCTATGTGAACGGCGATTATCTCACGCCGAACTGGAAGGAATCGCAAGGCCTGCTGGGAGAAGCCGAATCGGCCTGCACGCCCGAAGCCTTGAAACGCGTGGGCCGAGCCCTAGTCAAGAAATTGAACGCCAATGTGCTGCTCACCCTAGGCTCGCAGGGCATGGCTTTCTTCGGCCGTGACGGAAATCATTTCGCCCTGCCGACCGTGGCCCGTGAGGTTTTCGACGTTAGCGGCGCCGGCGACACTGTAGTGGCCACCTTCGCCTTGGCCCGCGCCTCCGGGCTCAGCGACCGCAAATCCGCCGATCTTGCCAACCGGGCAGCGGGCCTGGTGGTGGGCAAGCTGGGAACGGCCACGGTGACTCCCGAAGAATTAGTGGCCTATGAGGCCAGCGCCAATCGCCTCCTCACCCGCGCCCAACTCGCGCCTGTATCGAACACCCTGAAGGCCCAGGGCAAAACCGTGGTGACCGTGAACGGCAGCTTCGATCTTTTGCATGCCGGGCATCTTTTCATTCTCGAACAAGCGCGGGCCCAGGGCGATGCCCTCATTGTCGGCGTCAATACGGATGCCTCGGTGAAGCGTTACAAATCCGAGAGCCGTCCCATCGTCGGCGAAGCCGATCGCGCGAGCATGCTGCTCGCTTTGCGCTGCGTCGATTATGTGCATCTCTTCGACGAAGATGTACCCATGCCCTTTCTCACCGAAGTGAAGCCGGATGTGCATGTGAATGGCTCGGAATACGGCGCTGATTGCATCGAAGCACCTACGGTGAAAGCCCATGGCGGCCGCATTCATATCGTCGACAAAATTCCCGGGCTCTCGACCAGCGGCCTCTTGGAACGCATACGCCAATTGCCGGTTTAGGCTATCGCCAGCGCGGGCCGAAAGGGGGGAAAGCCATGACGCTCCGCTTCGCTCGCGTGACTGTGCTCGCCGCGCGCCTTCTGCTTGCGGGGATGGCCCCGCTTTCTTTTTATTCCATGGGCTGTTCGTTTTTCAGCAGCTCGGAAAGCCCCGCTCGCTCCGGGGCCGCCCCCCAGGGTAGCCTGCAAGTGGCCTTGGATTATTTTCCTGACGCCAATCCCTCCATGCCCTTAAGGCAAATTGAAATCACTCTGGGCGATAGCGGAGAAGTTCAGCGCTTCACGGATTCTTTGCCTCGGGCTTGGCAAAAGACCTGGAGCGATTTGCCGCCGGGTACGCCTTACTCCCTGCAAGCCCGCGCCTATCGCGGCCAGGAATGGGTGTATGCTGCCCGTGCGAATGGTCGCATGCCAACTCGCGGTGACACGGCCATCGACATGATTTGGCATCCGGTTTATGACGGGGTCTATGCTTCTCGCGATTCCCTGCCCCGACTTCATGGTTTACGATTGCAATCGTTACGACTCACGCAAAACGATTCGCAAGCAAAGCCTTTTCTCCATTTGCGAGGTGGGGAAATCATTGACTTGGCCGCAGGCTTGCGGAATCCCGCCGCGATTGATTTGGTTTTTCGCCGCGACACCTTGCATTCGGCATTGCGCGGCGACACCCTTGCCTTGCCCGGACTTCCCAACGAGGGAACCGGGAAGGGCCAATTGCGGCGCCTTAATGCAGAAACCCGCATGGCTTATCGACAATGGACGTCAACACCCGCCTTGCAAGCAGAGTGGGATGAAGACTTCTCCCGCAGCGCCGTGCCTGTCGACCTCGGGGCTTGGATTTTGGTTCGCGATGAAGACAATATCTACTTGCTGCATATCACCGGCATCAGTTCGGCTCATGGCTGGGTGGACTTTGATTTTTATAGCCATGACGAAAGCTTAATCCAATGAGAAAATGGACAAAGAATTCCTAGGAAAGAGATCCTCTCGGGCCGGCTCAGATTAGAGCGTGGCAAGAAGGGGAAGGCTCAGCCTCGAAGGTCAGGATTTTTGTCCCGTCACGAATCCCGTAGAAATGGCCCCGCCCTGGAGTGAAGCCGCGATCCGACTGAAAGCCCAGCCGGGCTATCGCCTCGCCTTTCGCAAAGCTTTCGGTGAGGGGCCTATTGACTCGATCTTGGTGGTTCGAGCCTTGGCCCAATGCCCATTTTCCTGGGCGAAGGGTCTGGGACTGACGAAGGCGGAGCGGCAAGCCCTTTTGGCTTTCTTGGGGACCCTCAACGATTCGAGCTTCGTCTCACCGAACTTCCGATTTTCAGAAGTCGCCGAGAGATCAAGACTTAAGAATTCACCCGCTTACGACTAGGACAAGCCTTGCTCCATGCGATTGGCCAGGAAGAGAGGAGATAAGTAGATCCTGATATTGTTCATCCGCCCCATGAGAAACACCCCTAGAATAAGCCTCCGCATCGCCTCGCTCCAAAGCGGCCGTCGACGGGGTATGGCCTTGTTCCTGCTTGGGGCCTATGCCTTGCTCACCTTGTGGGCCAGCCTTCCCACTCTTCATGGCCATGTGAAAGCGACTTCGGGAAACCGAATCGCTTGGCAAGGCCCATTACCAGCCAGCGAAATCCATGGGGATTGCGCTCCTTGCCAATGGCATGCCGCGGCGCAAGTTCAATCTCAGACACCTGCTTACTCAACCGATTTCGCTTTTCATGATTTTGCTTTTTTTGCTTTCCCCCACTCTACTGCCGCACCTTCCCGTCTTCCCGGCGCCGTATCGCCGCGCGGCCCTCCCGCTTTTTCCGTTTAGTCTCTAGCGCCTCTCGTCGTATCGATTGCCGCATTTTGGCAATCCGGCCTTGGTGCGAAGCCATGGGTTTTCCCATGCGCCTTTATCCCATTACGGCATTCAGGGAATACGCCCACTGTGTGACCCTAAACTGAAAACACTTTCAGTCGCCGCATGAAAAAACACGCCCACATGGGCCCAAACCATTCATTTCCCGAGGGAAATATCATGTCGCCATTCCGTACCCACCTTGCCCCCACCCTACCATGGCTCGCCGTTTTTTGTTTGCTCGGTCTCTCGCCTATCAGTGGATGCACTGATGTTTCAAATCCGGCGGAGAGCAATGAAAGCGAAGTTTTCACCACAGTCAAACTTGTGCTTGAGAACAATGCCGACTCCACCGACAACCCTGAGGCCACCCTAAAATTCAAAGACGGCTTTGGCCATGGCGATGCGCTGGAAAAAAACGACACGCTGAAGCTTAAGGCGGGCGCATCCTATTCCGCCGAATTGATTTTGCTCAATGAAAGCGCAAGTCCCGCCGATGTGATGTCGGAAGAAGTGAAAGAGGAAGGCATCGATCATCAGGTCTTTTACCTTCCCGCTGGCATCGCTCTGACCGTGGCTTATGCCGACAAGGACGCCACGAATCATCCCATCGGCCTCTTAACCGAATTGACGGCAGGCTCCGCCGGGACCGGCACCCTCAAGGTGACCCTGAAGCATCAGCCCGGCTTGAAAAGCCACACAAGCACGGTCGCCACGGGCGAAACCGATGTCGAAGTTTCTTTTCACGTGACGATTCAATAAAGAGTTGGCCCGCATGAAATGGCTCCTGTGGACTCTAGTCGCCCTCGCTCCGCTTCGCGTCACCGCCGAAACCTCGCCCAAAAAATGGGCCGAAAGTTTGGTAGACAATCCAGCACCGACCGACTCCTTATCCGACTCGGCGACGGTGGATCCCGTGCTTGACATGGCGGATCAAACCGTCATGTCCCAGCATAGCCGTCACGCCCCAGTGACCTCGCAAAGCGAGTCCTCGCTTCAGGGCAAGGCCTTGGATCGCAGGCGGGGATTGTCCCTCGGCGATGCCATGCAAGCCATGCCCGGCGTGACCGTCGTGCATACTGGATCCACTCTGGCCAAGCCCGCCATACGCGGCCTCAATGGCAATCGCATCGTCATTCTCAATAATGGCGTGCGGCAAGAAGGACAGCAATGGGGCTCGGAGCATGCGCCTGAAGTCGATCCCTATTTGGCTTCCAAGCTGACCGTGATTCAAGGCGCTTCCAGCGTGCGTTATGGAGCCGATGCCTTGGGGGGCGTAGTTTTGGTGGAGCCTTGGCCCTTGCGCACGGAACCGGGTATTGGCGGAGAAATCCACCTCGCTGGCTTCAGCAATAATCGCGAAGGCGATGCTTCGGCAACGGTGGAAGGCGCGCCGACCTGGTTTCCGAACGGAGCGTGGCGTTTGCAGGGCACGCTAAAAAAAGGCGGGGACGCTTCGACTCCGAATTATGGCCTCAACAATACCGGCATCGAAGAAATCAACCAGAGTGCCGCCCTGGGTTGGCAAAAGCCCCGTCTTGGTTTTGATTTGTTTTACAGTCGCTTCCAAACCAAGCTGGGCATTTTTTCGGGTTCGCATATAGGCAGCGTCAGTGACTTGGAAGCGGCCATGCAACGTGGTCGCCCCGAGGGCATTTCCAATTTTTCCTATGACATCGGACGCCCCTACCAGGACGTCACCCATCAATTCGCCAAAGCGCATGCCTATTTGGTTACGCCCATGCAGGGCAAGGTGAATTTCGCCTATGCCCTGCAAAACAATGTCCGGGCGGAATACGATCATAGGCCGCTCAATGATGCCCTAGCGGCGCGTAATTTGCCGGAGCTCGAATTCGAAATCATGACCCACACTGCCGATTTGACTTGGGATTTTCATCCTCAAGAAGAATACGATGCCGCCCTCGGCATGACCGGCATGAGTCAAATCAATACTTATTCGGGCCGTCCCTTCATTCCCAATTTCTTGAATTATAATGGCGGCGCCTTCGCCACCTTATTGAAACATGGTCGGCAATTCGACCTCGAAGGTGGCTTGCGTTATGACACCAAATTCTTGCGCACCTATGCCCGCGAAAAAGGGGTCATCGTCACCTCGGCTTTTGAATTCGACAATACTTCGGCCATGCTCGGAGGCATTTGGCGTTTCACCGAGGGAACTACCGGCAAGCTGCATTTTTCCACCGCCTTTCGACCTCCGGGGGTCAATGAACTTTTCAGCGCTGGCTTGCACCATGGCGCGGCAGCCGTGGAATACGGCGATCCTGATTTGCAGCCGGAGCGCGCCTATGACGGCACCCTAGCCTTGCAGGCCAAGCGCAATCGCTGGAGTAGCGAGCTGACGGTTTATCGCACTTATATTCGCGACTTCATTTATTTGTCGCCCGAATTTCCGCCGACCTTGACCATACGCGGGGCCTTCCCCACCTTTCGTTATCATCAAGCCGATGCGTCCATGTGGGGCGGGGATGCCGCCTTGCGCTTCACCTTTTTGCGACAGGGCGGAGACTGGGACTATATAGGCCAAGCCTCGCTTTTGCGCGCTCGCAATGAAGCGACCGGGGGATATCTCATTCTCATGCCCGCCGATCGCTTCGTGAATGGCGTGGAATGGACCTTGCCCCAGTGGAAAGGCCTCACCGATTTACATCTCGGCGCGAATGTGCAAACAGTTTTAAAGCAAACTCATGCGCCCGCCGATAGCCTGGACTATGCTCCGGCACCCCCGGGCTACTCTCTCGTCGGTTTGACTGCGGGCTTTCAATGGCCTCTCGGTGAAAAGGCTTCGGTGCAAATCGAGTTAGAAGCCGAGAATGTTCTGAATGATGTTTATCGCGATTACACTAATCGCTTTCGCTATTATGCCGAAGATAAGGGCCGCAATTTTGCCTTGCGTCTGAAAATTCCCTTGGATTTGCCTAAGGCCTCAGGGTCTGATTAATCCGTTTTCGAAAAACAGGAGGGTCGCAAGCAGGTGATTTCAACCGGCGTCCTAGATGTCACCGGTTCAATTCCCGCTCGAATTTTTGATCGGGATTTTCATTGCGGGGCGAATTGGGGTTGACCGTGCATTTGGATTTCAAGGATTCGCTGGAGAATTGCAAATCCCTTTTCTTTTCTTCCAGATCCTGGATTTGCCTATCCCGGACCTCGTCCACACCAACTTGGTTTTTATCGCTCAAGGCGGCCATTTGGTTTTCGATGAGCTCGATTTCTTCGCGGTTTTTGCGGATCTGGGAGCAGGAGTCCCCGCCCGACCAACCGGCAGATTGGGCGCATGCGGTGAAAAGGAAAGCCGCGATGCTCAATGACCTCGTGATGAAGCCATAGGGAGAAAGGCGCGGGTATTTTCGGATTTTCATGAAAACAATATACCTGGAAGCGGCGCGAAGTTATCGCCATGAATCAAAAGCCGCTCGAAGCCCCGCCGCCGCCGAATTTACCGCCGCCACCTTGAAGACCTTCACCGGAAAGCCCATCGCCGCCTGAATTCTGTGGGGCAACTTCCTGTCCAGAAACATTGGCCAAGGCCGCCAGGCCTTCCAAATTTTGCGCGCCTTTGGGGCGATAGCTCGCATGGGACTGGCTGGTGATTCCGTAGCGCGTATTTCGAAACACCTTTATGGCAACCGCAGCGAGACCCAATAAAACCACTCCGCCGAGGACCATGCCGACTTCGAGCGGAAGGGTGCTATGGTAATACTTATAGGTGAAAACGGCGAAGCCAACTAAGGCCAATCCCACCTGTAAGAAAATGCGATCGTGCTGGCGCAGGCCCCAGGCTATGCAAAAAATTGGAAAGCCAAAGGTGAAGGCATTAAATACGAAGGCAAGAGGAATGTCTTCCTCGGGTCCCAGGGAGAGGCCGAACATGACCCGACTCAGCTCGCGCACCACGAAATAATTGCCTCCCGCATAGCAGGTCACGATGGACACGCAACGCAGGGCTTTTCCAAGATGATGCCAATACCGCCAACCCGAATGCCTCAGGGCCTTGCCCGACGCCCAGATCATCCCAGCCGAAATCACCATCACCAAGGGTGGCAATAGATAGCGGGCGCTATTCCCCCCTCGGGCGACAAGAGTAAATACGACATATAATCCCAAACCATAGGCCACGACGGCCAAGAGGCTATCGGCATAGCGAATGGCCGCCAAGGAAAACAAAATCGCGACGAATAGGTAAAAGCCGATCGGGGTCCGTATATACAAGCCAAAAGACCAGAACAATGCAGAAATCAGACATCCCAAGGCGCCGTAGAGAGCGGCCTCTTCCAATCCGGCGCGGAAAAAAGGTTTCTCGCGACGAAGCATGGCTTCGAGTAAAAAGACCAAGCCCAGTGCAAATAGAGTCAGTAGAAAGCCCAGGCCATGGCGGCCCCCTGACATGAAAACCAGGGAGAATAAGCCGAAAACAGACCAACCACCCAGGTTGCCAAACAGAAATAAACCGATGCGAGCGAAAAAATTGGGCGAATAAAAGGGTGAAGCTTGATCGAACCCCTGGTCGCGGCTTAGCAGGAATTGGTCGAAATCAGTTTTGTGATAAGCCAGCATTTCGCATTCCCAAGATTTTTTTCATGTTCAAGAAAAACAAAACCGTTCCCGCACAAGAGGAAATGAAGTACAGGAAAAGGAAATAAATCGCTCCCTCCCCCATAGTCGATGTCGAAATAAGAGTACCGATCAACCAAGTGGTCACGCCCACATAAGCATAGACGACGGCGCATAAAAGGAAATAGGGGCTTTGCCTGGAACGCGCTAAAGCTCCGAAGGCCATGGCAAGCGGTAAAAGCAAAATAAGGAAAAAGGTCTTATTTCGAAATCCGCCGAGAAACATGCCATTGAGTGCGGCCAGCAAGCAAAAATGGAGGGCGAAATGGTAATAGCTGAAGGCAAAATGACTTTTCCATTTCTGCTTTTCCGAGACAAAGGCGACGGCATAAAAAAACGAACCGAGAATGAGCCCGACCCAAATCGAGCGATGCCCCAAATCGACCCCATTACGAAGCATGTCCATGGGGGTCACGGCCAAGCCTGCCGCGGCACTGATGCCGGAAATACCCAATTGCAAAACCCCGCGATGGTCGTATCGATAGGCCAGATAGAAATAGACCAAGGCCGGACCGCCGAATAAGAGGACATGCTGGCTTCCAAAAAGCGCGTATTGAAATTGCAAATAGCCAATGAAAACACCGAATAGTAAGGCCCCCAAAAGCAGGGCATAATCCGCTAAAGAAGAGGACGAAACCGCTTCATCCCAGGTAAAGGGCGCCGACTTTTTCGCGCTATAGGTCAGACACCCGCCCATGGTTAAGGCGATGATGGCAAGAATGGCTTGATGGCCAATACTGTCGATGTTTTTATAAATCAGAATGCCCAAACCCGAAGTCAGCAAAAGTACGCCGAGATAAAGCATAAAGCGCACTTCCCAGAATATCGAGAAGGGGGGATTGTTTTCGTGCGGCATGGCTTGGGTGGGCATGGTTAAGGTTCCGATTAGACGCGTAGCTCTAAATATAGGTGAGCGGTCCCAGGGACGAGGCTTTCAAAGATTCAAGGAGCATTCCGCGAATTCGGCCACTTCACCGCCTACTTCAAAAAGGGGCTTGTCTTCGCTTCCCGAGATTAAAACGTGAATAAGGCTTCTGCGGCCCATTTTGACGCCTTGCTCATGGATGAATCTGTAACCCATGCTTTTCTTGAGCAAACCATTCTGTATTAAATATTGGGCGAGGGGACCGGCAGCGCTTCCGGTGGCCGGATCCTCAACAATTCCATAATCGGGTACAAACATTCTGGAATAAACGCCTTCTTGCGTGAGGGCAAACACCATAAAACAAATGGGTTTATTGTATCCGTCTTTTATCTGAGAAGCCCCGACGGAATCCAAACGAACGCTATCCACGGCTTCGCGATTCGTTAATGCGATAAATAAAGTTGGATTCCCAGCGTTTAGAATTTGCGGAGCGATCTCCAAAAGTTGGTCTTGATGAATCCCGAGAGCCTGAGCGCATTTTTTCCCGTCAAAGGATGGCCCAGCTTTGATTTCAGGTGTTGTGAGCCAAATCTTTTGGGTCGCGCCGCGTTCGACTCGTATTTCTACCGCTCCGATATTCTCCTCAACGGCAAAGGAATCAGAAGCATTGGGCAGAAGACCCTTGTTTAAAAGCACCGAACAGGTGCCAAGGGTTGGATGACCCGCAAAAGGCAATTCCGTGGCGGGCGTGAATATTTTGATTTTGCAGACGCAGTCCTTTCGTGTGGAGGGGAAGACAAAGGTCGTCTCCGAAAGATTCAGCTCCCTCGCAATTTTCTGCATTACTTCGTCGTTCAAGCCTCTCGCGTCCGGAAATACCGCCAGGGGATTGCCAAGCATAGGTTGGTTTGTAAAAACATCCACGATTTTGAATTCATATTTCATGTGTGATTCGCCTTTATCATGAAGCTTAATAAAGCGAATGCGCAAAGCCCGTAACCGGTGACCGGAGGGGAAGCCGAGGCCGACCGTGCCAAGCACGCCATGTGCGAAAAGAGAGTCCGCGCGCCCGTGATGGCGGGCCGAGGCTGGGGGAGGCGGAGCCGCCCCCAGCCATAATTGAGTTTTGTTACCGGCTTTACCTTAAACCATGTAAACCGGCATACCATGACCTAGGGTATTGTAAAGCAATAAGGATCGCTCGCCATTGTAATCTAAAATGGGGTAGGTCCCTAGCAATTCTTCAAGGCGCCTGCTATCCATGGAGTCGGTCCACGGTATTAAAACCATTCGCGATCGCATTTTCGTGGCTTCAGCATATCCAAGCATCCAAAGCCACCAAGGAGGATTTTCTT
>JAYUVP010000116.1:0-2011 GCA_043753995.1 Fibrobacterota bacterium | reverse complement strand
AAATCCATTCCCGTTCCTCAAATCTATCCTCGATGCGAAAATATTCCTTGGCTCCCGGGTATGGAGACGCGCCATCAACTTCTCCAATGAATTCCTTTCCCGCGTCTGTTGGTTTGATGAACAATTGATCGTCACAAACCAGAGCTATCACTTTACCGTTGCAATAAATCCCAAACTCACCGAACATGGGTCTCGCATTCACTACCCCAGCGGCCTGAATCTGATCCAATATGAATGCGACGAAGGATTTATCAGAGGACATCTCAGTAAGCTAGGATATTTTTAGCCTCGGATTTTGCAGTCTTTCGGTCCGAATTGAACCCGCGCAAGGCATTTCAAAGGCGGGCGTTTGGGAATTGCGGTTGCCTTCGATGGGGAAAATGGATTTATTTACCTTATCTCCGATACTTGCCGACCTTGGCGAAACCAAGGCGGAGGTCGTCACGAGCCATCTCGAAAGGATTTTCCGATGCGCATTGAAGATCAACGTCGATCCGACAAATTCGAGGATCGTGGCCAGGGCAGCGGTGGAGGCGGCAGGATTGGCGGTCAGGGATTGCTGAACGTGGTGCGCCTATTGGGGGTGAAAGGCACCTTGATCGTCGGAGTGATAGGCGCGGTCATATACTTCATCGCGCCCAATAGCCTGAAGTCGATGATGGCGCAGGCCGTGTCGGGTGGCGGAGGCCAAGGAGAGGTCCAGAGCGGGGGAACGAGCGCATGCTCGGTTTCGGAAACGAATGAAAAGGCCTGCGATTTCTCCCGGGTCGTGCTCGCTTCCACGGAGGATGTTTGGACCGACCGCTTTGCCCAAGGCGCGCTTCCCGGCACCGGTCCCGGCGAATACGTGAAACCGACCTTGGCGGTATTCAGCGATCAGGTTTCCACGGGAGGATGCGGCAATGCGTCCTCCGGATCAGGTCCTTTTTATTGCCCCGGAGACGGCAAACTGTATCTCGATCCGACCTTTTACCAAGTGATGGAAAAGACCTTGAAAGCGCCGGGAGATTTCGCGCAAGCCTACGTGATCGCCCATGAAGTAGGCCACCATGTCCAGCATCTGATCGAATCGTCCCGCCGGCAGATCTCAGGTGAATCGCAGAATCAAACCTCCGTTCGCATGGAGCTTCAAGCCGATTGTTTCGCCGGGGTCTGGGGAAAGGCTGCGAGATCCGCATTGAGCATCACGGAAGAGGATCTCGGCGAAGCCCTGGGTGCGGCGCACGCTATTGGTGACGACGCCCTTGGTCACGCCGACGAAGCGCAATTCACGCACGGGTCCAGCGCCCAACGATCCGATGGTTCCGCCGCGGCTTCGATGGAGGCGACGCGCGTCAATGCGACACCTTCGCCGAGCAAAACTACGGAAAGCTTTGAAGCGTCCGGTTTATTTAAAAAGGGATGCCTAAGTAAACGCCAAATGACGGATATACCTTGAAGGGTTGGTCGCGCACATTCCCGGTGTGACTCCCCGAATCACGATACTGCGTTTCCAAACCAGAAAAGTATCCCAAATAGGCACCCAAGTACAGGGATTCATTTTCGAATTCGAATCCCATCCTTGGATTGTAGTAGTACCATATTTCGGAGTAATTGTTACTTGAGCGCCTCGACCAATTTCTTGATTTTTTTGGCCTTTTCAAAATGATCCAATTTATTGGTTTTGATCCACCAAGTAGCGGCCTCCATTAAAAGTTCTGGATCGTCATTTGTGTTGGAAAAAAAGGCGTAAAATGACAATCCAACATCCGCTCCTTTGCTTTCCAATTTCTTGTTGCAGACTTGGATGATTTTTGTTCTAAGGCTTACTCTCATTTTCCCCGATTTCCTATTTTCGGATTTCCCGATCTCTTATTTCCGATCGTCCGTACGCCTGAATTAAGCCGAGCTGCGAAGCGGCTTCGGCTGAAATGAATCGTTAGGCGGCATCTGTTGAGTCATGGATTGGTCAATGGCGAGCTACTGCGACGCGCCTGCCTATGGTGTTGCCCACTGTCAATAAGAGCCAACT
>JAYUVP010000115.1:0-8660 GCA_043753995.1 Fibrobacterota bacterium | reverse complement strand
GGCTTGCGGTTTCCCCCTGGCCGCTCCTAGTGCCAACCCCTTCGGTGGCTTAAGCCCTACACGGTCCGATCATGTCGCCAATGCCTTCACGGAGGGCATTACCGCGGTGTTGGAGGGCGGTCCTTGCCAAGTAGGTGTCGAATCCACCATAGTGGGTTTCGAGGCCGGTAGGCCGGTGCTTTTACGAGCTGGGGGGATTTCCCTGGAGGCCTTGCGGGATTGTCTCGGCTTTGCCGTGGAGCCAGCCTCGCAGTCGGGTGAAATTGGGAATGACGCTTCTCCTTCCCAGCCAGCCTTGGCGCCAGGGCGGCTGCCCTGGCATTATGCCCCCTCCACGCCCCTGCGCCTTATCGCCTCCGCCACCACCCTTTCCGAAAGACCCGGCCGTGGACTCCTGAGCTTTCGCGGCCTGGAGCCCACTCAGGGTTATACCGCGGTAGAAATCCTTTCTCCCGGCGGAGACTTGGAAGAAGCCGCCACCCGCCTATTTGCCTGTTTGCATCGCTTGGATGCCCATGGATTGCGCGGCATAGACGCGGAAATCCTGCCTGCAGAAGGTCTAGGTCTAGCCATTTTAGATCGATTGCAAAAGGCTGCAGCCAAACCTTAGCCCCGGGTAGCGAATTACTTTTGCCCCCATGCTAAGACCTAATCCCTGGGGCGATACGCCCGTCGTCCATGAAAATGCCTTTGTCGATCCGACGGCCATCCTCTGTGGCAAGGTCATCGTGGAAGAAAATGTTTTTATTGGCCCCTATGCGGTGATACGCGCCGATGAGCGCGATGCAAACAATGAAATGCAACCTATTCGCATTGGCGCCGAATCGAATATTCAGGATGGCGTCGTCATCCACTCTAAATCGGGCGCGCGAGTCGATATCGGGAAGCGGGTTTCCGTGGCGCATCGAGCCATCGTCCACGGCCCATGTATAATTGGCGACGGCTGCTTCATCGGCTTCAATGCCGTCCTTTTTAACTGCACCTTAGGCGAGGGTTCGGTGCTGCGACATAATAGCGTGGTGGAAAATTGCAATGTCCCTGCGGGCTTTAATATTCCCTCGGCTACGGTCGTGCATGGCGACACCGATTTATCGCAAATCCCGAGAATATCAATGGATGAACAGAGCTTTTCTGAAAGCGTGGTGAAGGCGAATAATGAATTCGTCAAAGGGTATCAACGCATTCGGAATTTGCTCTGATGTTCTGGGTTTGGCCCAAGGTATTCTTTGGTGTGTTGCTCGTCGCCATGGCCGCCCAGGCGCAGTGGCGTCCCATGCCGAAATCGGTCAAGCCCATCATCCTCAAAGAATTACCCCATGATCCCTTAGTCTATACCCAGGGATTGCTTTTGCACCGGGGCCGACTTTTCGAGAGCGAAGGTCTGTATGGGAAAAGCGCCCTGCGGGAAACCGATCCCGCCACGGGAAAGGTGATACGCCGAATAGCATTAGCGCCGAAGTATTTCGCCGAGGGCCTCGCCATGCAAAGCGGAAAGCTGGTCCAACTGACATGGAAGGAAGGCGTTGCCTTTCGATATGCCATGGACGCTTGGAATTCCCCGCAGCATATGGCCTATTCCGGCGAGGGATGGGGTCTCACCGATTGGAAAGACGGCTTTTGCATGAGCAATGGTAGCGACACCTTGCTTTTTCGCGACCGTAACTTCCGTGTCACTCGTCGATTGCCAGTCACCCTGGGCGGTAAGCCAGTGAGTCGCCTGAATGAGCTGGAAGAGGCGCGTGGCCTGATTTGGGCCAATATTTGGTATAGCGATACCATCGTGGCCGTCGATTCCCGCGGGGGCGGGGTTTCCGTCGTATTGGATGCTTCGGAATTAGTCGCCAAAAGCGGCAGGGCTAGCCGTGACGAAGTCCTCAACGGCATTGCTCATGACCCCGTAACGGATCTGTTTTATCTCACGGGAAAAAATTGGCCCAAATTATTCGTGGTGCGATTGCCTTGAAGCCTTGATTTGCCCAGCGCCTTTATTGACGAACCACAAATCCTTCGCGAATCACTTCACTAATTTCGAGCAAGCCATCTTCTGCTTCTTGGCGAGTAGCGAAAGCACCCCAACGCAATTTGTAGTAGGGCGGTTCAAAAGTCACGTCGACACTACCGCCTAGCTTGGCGTCCAATTCCCGCTTGCGGGCCTGGGCGGATTCCAAATCAGGCAAGGCTCCGACCTGGACTCGCCAGGGGCCGCCAGAACCCTGAATCGGTTTTGTCGTGATTTCGGGGGCATTTGCATCGCCTGAAATGGACTTGATGGCAGGCAAGGCATGCGGTTTGGCATCTAAAAGGCGGTCGGTGGATGTAGGCGAGGAAAACCTACGGGAATTGGGGGTGGATTCGGAAGGGGTCGATGCAATTCCAGCGTGGGACACCTCAGAATCGGGGGTTGACGCGCCTCTCGAAGTGGCAGTCGCGCAGCCCTGCAAGCCCCATTGGAAAGCAATGCCCACTAGGGTGAAAAGCGTGTGAATCAGGATTCTTCGCATGGTATCCTCACCGGTCGATTCGGTAGAAGGGGGCATCGGAGCAAACATTCCGCAAAAGTAGCACCCAAAATCGCGACACCACGCTTTCCCCCCTGCGCGAAAAAGCGTGGTAAGCTAGGTTGAGCATCAAGAGGAAGGAAGGCGGAGGATTCATGGACTATGAAAGCATTTTGGCCGCGGCCATTGATGTCTTGGCGGATGAGGATGTCAAAAAAGCCGAGACCATCCTCAATAAAATGATAGAGGCCGCGAAGGCGAAAATGGACGGTTCCGTCGGCGATGCCGAGCGCTTCTATGCGTGGGGTCGCGGACTGCGCCTGCTGGAAGAACCCGAACAGGCTCTCTTGCGCTTGGAGCAGGTTTTAGGGTTGGTGCCAAATCATGAAGGCGCTCTCTGGGAAACGGCCAGCATTTTTCTTCATGACTTAGATAAAGCCGACAGTGCCGCGGAAATCATAGAGAAAAGACTCTTACCGATGCGTCCCGACGAAGAGCTTTATCGCGAGTCCCTGGATACGGCGCGATTTCGTTTGCGACTTTCCAAATCTCCGCCCATAGCGCCTTCCGAGGGGGATCCCCTCGACGATTTATAGGCAGGGTCCCCCTAGGTTTTTTGCCATTCTTGATAGAGGGCGTCCTCGCCTTCCAGCCACATTTTCAGCCCCTCAGGCAAGAGGGGTGAAGGTTGATGATCGGCTCCCAGGGCCTTTAATAGTTCCACCATGGGGACACGACCCTGAGGGCCGGTGAACATGCCCCGTAAATAGGCCAAGGTGGTGAGTTTGCCTTTCGATTCAATGCTTTGTTCGAGATAAATCCAGGTTTCATCCCAGCCTATTAGGCGGGTTTTCATGGTGAATTTTTCGAAAAGTTTCAGGGAACGGCGAAAACGTATGCTGGCGGATCCAAGCACAGGTATCCATTTGCGGCGCCAGCCCACGCGAAAAACACCCACGCGCAAAAGCAAGTCGAAGCGCCCCAAATCCAGCAAGGTCATATAACGGCCATTATTCATATGCAAATTGGTGTCGAGATCATTGGGCCAAACCCGAAAATGCAATATCGACTCACCCAAGGTTTCCAGTCGCCTCGGCTTTAGCAACACCAGCAGCAGCACTTTTAGCAACCGAAAAAAAAGGTTCATGCGAGAGCTTTCCGATAGCCACGCCGGGGCGGCAAAAGGTGAATAAGCAGGAAGCCGGCGGCGAAGCCACCTAAGTGGGCTAAATAGGCGACTCCTCCTTGTTGCCCAGCCGACTGTCCAGTCTGAGCAAGAATTTGCGCGGTAAACCAAATTCCTAATACCAAGATGGCGGGCACGCGAATCACCTGGAAAAAGAAAAGCACGCGCACGGAATTGCGTGGGTATTTCGCGAGATACGCACCTAGCACACCTGCGATGGCACCCGAGGCACCGAGAGTAGGAATGACGGCATTGCCATTGCCAAGGATTTGTGCCAGGCCCGCAAGGATGCCGCAGGCGAGATAAAAAAGCAGGAAGCGTACGCGGCCGAGATAGTCTTCGATTTGATCGCCAAATATCCAGAGATACAGCATATTGCCCAGGAGATGCATCCAGCTTCCATGCAGAAAAAGCGAGGTCAGCAAGGTGAACTGTATGGGCTTAGGCCCAGGGTATTGCGGTAAATCGACGGCATGCCCACCAATCATTGCCGTGGTGGGTCCGGTTAAATCAACACCATGGGTGATTTCATAGGGCACGGCAGCAAAGGCCAAGGTGAAGGCCTCGCCCAATTGGAGCTGCCGCCACCAAGCTGCGCCACAGGCAGCAATGAGGCCATAAACCACCCAAGGCTTGAGGCCGAGTCCTCGATTGTCATCGCCGAGAGGGAAGAACATGGATGGAAAGAATCACAAGTCTTAGCGAAAATGGAAAGACCCAGATTTAGGTAAGCCTGATTCCTGGCCAGGTCAGAGGTAATTCAAAAGGCTTTGCTGAATAGAGCGAGCACTCACCTGCAAGGAGGCCTCATATACGGCCTGCTGCATTTGCATTTGGGACACGGTTTCCGCGAAATCAACGTCTTCGATTTGGGATTGCAAATCGGTGAGGCTGAGGGTATTGCTGGATATCCTTTCCTTGCTGGAACTGTATTGATTGGTACGCGCGCCATTGGTGGCCTGGGCGGACAGGTTGCGATCCAGGACTTGATCGAGCTCACCGATGGATTGGCGCACGGTTTCGCCTTTGTTGAGGTGCAAACCTTCCATAAGGGTGATCATGCCGTCCCAAGTGGTCAATTCATTCGGCGCGCCAAAGGCTTCGGTGGCTGTGGTGTTCATACGGGCCGTGGAGTTTTCCGCCACCTCACGATGAACCGTTCCGTCCATATCGCTTTCATTCCTTCTTAACCAGCTATAACGAATATCCATTCCGGGGCCAGCGGCGTCGGCAAGGGCATTGTTGGCGGGAGGCGTGAAGGTGATGGTGCCATTATGATAGTCGATGGTATAGTCCGTGCCTTCCGTATAGCCTGTAATGGTCAAGCTGCCGGGAATAATATTCTTGGAATTCGGCACTCCTCCGATAGCGTCGGAATCGGTGATATTCAAATCGGTGATTTGAATGGGTTGGCCCACCGTGCCGACGGTGAGTTGGCTGGTGATTTGTTCCAATCCATCACAAATTTCATAAGGTGCCTTTTGGGTTTGCGTGCCGGCGAAGACATAGCTTCCCTTGAAGGTGGTATTAGCAAGAGAAACCATTTGATCAAAAACCACGCGGACTTCCTGCCAAATATCCAAGCGATTATCGGAATTCAAGGTATCACTGCCGCCTTGAATCGCCTTTTCTCGCAAATGGTGATACAGATCATTTCCGGTCTGTAAGGTCGAGTCAATGGTGGCTAAATAGGAAAGGCCGTCGTCGATATTGCGATTGTACTGGGTCAATTGCCCCAAACTGGCGCGCAATTGCAAAGCGGTGGAAACCGAAACCGGGTCATCACTGGGCCGCATGATGCGTTTGCCCGAAGCTAGTTGCTGCTGGGAATGATCGAGCCGGCCATAGTTTTCGAAAATGTGCTGTTGCACATGAGTGGCCATTTGGGTGAAAGTAACGCGTCCGGGCATGGCTGGCTCCTCAGATATTCATGAGCACTTCCATCATCTGATTGATGTTGGAAATGTAT
The DNA here is from genome assembly GCA_043753995.1 of Fibrobacterota bacterium. Taxonomy (GTDB): domain Bacteria; phylum Fibrobacterota; class Fibrobacteria; order UBA11236; family UBA11236; genus JAYUVP01. Next base: position 3,007 of record JAYUVP010000115.1, on the reverse strand, counting down.
CGGGCCGAAGCCTGATAGGAATTTTGGAATTTGATCATGTTTACCATTTCCTCGTCCAGGGAAACGCCGGACAAGGACAACTGTTCGCCGTCAAGCTGGGCGATGATGAAATTTTTGTTTTCCAACGCGGACATGATTTGATTTCGTTCGATGCCCAGGGCGCCTACGAAGGACGAATAATAGTCGTTGACGCTTTGGGTTGGATTCCCCATTGGGTCGGGAGACATAGTGGCTGTTTGGCGCAACTGGGCGATATCCAAGGCATTGGAGCCATCGCCCGGGCCGGGAAAGCCGCCTGCTTCATAGCGGAAATTGACCGAAATATTATCCGTCGCGGCATATTTCGCATAGTTGAGAAAGGTCAGCACACCGCGTTGGTAATCCACCACATAATCAGCCCCCGGTCCCTCTTGCAAGGTTTCCCCGGTGGGCCCGTAAACCACCTGCATGGTGCCTTGGACGATATTGCGATAGGCAGGATCGATGGTTTTCAAGTCAATTTGGGGTGTCGCTGCGGCCGGAATCGAGGTGGCCTCATTTTGAATGGCCGAGGCTTGTCCACCCGTTGCGGCAGCGATATTCTTTGCGTCGCCGGAAATGGCGTCGGATAAACGAATATGGGCAGCGTCGGTATAATTCGGATCAAAGAAAAGCAGGCCGGTGGTTTGATTCAGCGTATATCCGGTTTGATGCTTCTCATTGATTTTCTCGACCAAATTCTCGGCCATTTTGTCGAGGTAGTTTTCATACTGGGGAATAATGGTTTCCTTGCTGTCCAGAATGCCGCGCAAAGCCCCGCCCTTGGGCGTAAAGGTTTTTTTGCTTTCGGACAAGCGAAGGCTAAGGGTATTGTAGTTCGAGCCGTCGGGACGGGTTTGGAGAATGCCATAGGTTTCAATCGGTGAAGAATTCCCCGGGCCTACCAAAAGGACACCACCGGTAGAAACGCTGATTTGACCTTTCTCCGATTCAATGGCGGTCACGTCAACGATTTCCGACAATTGCCGTATCATTTGGTCACGTTGATCACGGCTGTCATTGGCGTGATAGCTGGGCATGCCTTCGGCCGTGGAGATTTCAACATTGAGTTTGGCGATACGTGATGTCAGGTCATTGACCTGCGCCACCTGCTTCTCCAGTAATTCGTCCTGCTTAATACGAAAATCGGATAGCGACAGGGAAAGATCGTGGAATTGGTCCAGCAAGTCGTTGGACGATGCCTTTACCGATTCCCGGGCGGAAAGTTCTTGGGGATTATTGGCTAAGTCTTGCCAAGAGTCATAAAATTGCCCGAGCTTATCGTTGAGAGAGCCATCGGTAGGTTCTTTGAACAAGTCTTCGATGCGTCGCAAAGTGGTGTCCACCTCGCTTTCGCGACCCTTGTCTCCAAGCTGTTCGTAAATTTGGTGATCCAAAAAGCTATTGCGTACCCGTTCTATCGATGCCACCTCCACGCCCATGCCCATTTGCCCATAAACATCGTCTTTACGGGAATTGGATTGAAAGTTGACTCGCTTTCGGGAATAGCCCTCGGTATTGGCATTGGCGATGTTCTGACCCGTGACATCGATAGCCGTTTGTGAGGCAAATAGGGCACGAGTGGCGACATTCAGTGAACCGAATAGCGACATTAGGCACTCCGATTCAATAAGCTGCGCACTTGGGCGCGCGCATAGTGAGTTTTGCCTTTGGCGCCATAGACTTGATGGCGATCGGGGCCTTCACGACCCACCACCGAAGTCAAGATGCTCAAGGTGGTGTGCACGATGCGCGATCCATTCGCCGCTAGGGCCGAATTGATGGCCCATTGACGTTGCATTTCCGGCAGGTTGGATTTCAATCTTTGTCGCTGAGTCTGCACGGCAAATTTCGCATCATCAGGTAGGTAGGGCAATAAATCTTCGAGCTTGATTTCCGATACATCGGAGCCTGGACCCTTGCCCGGAATCTTAGGTAAGGCGGATATTTTGCAGGCTAAGGCCAACCGATCCGTAAGGTCTTTCCGGCTGAAATTCAATAGATCGAGTTCAGCCAAGGCTTGATCGGCCTCGGCATTGATGACTTCCAATTCGGTTAGGTGACTTTGCATCAGGGCTTGTCTTTGCCTTTCCATGAGACCGCGCAATGCCCCATGGCGATCGGCCAGGGTGCCAAGTATTTCCGCCAATTGCAGGGCCCCGGCATGGAGATCTATAGGCCTATTCACGGAGCGGTTAGGGTCTCGTGAACGGGCAGGACGGCTCAAGGTTGCGGTCGGCATTTTACTCTCCCAAACGGCTTTGATATTTCTGCATGCGACTGAGAACCTTTTTCACGTATTCCTGGGTTTCGGGAAACGGGGGGATGCCAGCATGCTTTTCCACCGCATTAGGTCCGGCATTGTAACCCGCGAGAGCCTTACTCAAGTCCCCGTCGAAGCGATAAAGCAAGCCTTTCAGGTATTTTGCTCCGGCATCCACATTGGCTGCGGGGTCGAAACTATTGGTGACACCGAGATCGGCGGCCGTGCCATCCATCAATTGCATGAGGCCTTTGGCGCCTGCCTTAGAAACAGCCAAGGTATCGCCACCGGACTCGGCCTGAATGACGCTGCGAATCAGGCTAGCGGGTAGGCCATGTTTATGGCTGGCTTGAGTGGCCAAGGCTTGAAGTTCGGTTTCACTCAATTTTTTAATCGGTCTTTCTGGTTCCGTGATGGATTGAGCCTGATGAGAGGCATTGGAAAAACCCGGCAAGGTGGACAGGTAAGGATTGGCTGATCGAGAGTCGAAGGAGGCATGACCCTCCGTTTTATCATGCCGCAGCATGCTGCGATATATTTGGGCGGCCAGGGATTGCGAGGCCCCGCTTTGAGCGCGAGCAGGGGCATTGGGATCCTGGCTGGATTTAGCGTGGGAGTTCAAGCTGGCATATTGTTGATCCAGCATTTCCGTATAGGTTTTTCTTTCGTGGCTGGCCTCAGCGCCTTCGTCTTGGGTTACGGTCTGGCGCATGCTTTTCATGAGTT
>JAYUVP010000114.1:0-10041 GCA_043753995.1 Fibrobacterota bacterium | reverse complement strand
GCAAGGGCACCGGCCTCGGGCTCACCATCGCTAGCGAGATTGTGAAGAAATACGGCAGCGCCCTTTCGGTAGAATCCCGGGTCGGGGTCGGCAGCACCTTCGCCTTGCGATTTCCTCGCAAGGGGCCTCTCTAAACCCCCTTCTCACCAATCGAATTCGAGAATGCCCTGGATGAGGTTCAGGTATTCCTCGCCCTTGCCATCAAAGTCGACGGGCTTATTGATGAATTCGTAGAAACGGTTTTTGCGTAGGGCCCGGTACATAAGATCGCCGTCGCTATTGGGATTGCCGGTAATGAGGATGAACTTCATCAGGGGCTTGGTCGCGTGCACGGCGTCGCACAATTCATTTCCTGACATGCCCGGCATGACCTCGTCGGTCACGACTAAACCGACTTCCTCGCTGCTCCGGATATATTCGAGCGCAGTGCGGGGGTCGCCAAAGGTCTTGAGATTCAGCTTCTTGCCGAACTTGCGATTGAAAATGAAGAGGTTCTCTTCCTCGTCATCGACATAGACGACCAAGGGGTTTTTTGTGCCAGCTTTGAATGCCAAAGCCACCGCATCGACAAGCTTGGCTGTAGTGAGGTAATAGTATTCCTCGGGTATTAGATAACCGTTCAGGCGAAAATCCTTGCCGTGAAAGCGCTGGGTCAGCTCTTCGATGAGTTCGGAAAAGGCGGTGAGATCCACCCCTTGCTCATGCAGGGTTTTTTCGAGTTGCGGGGCCTCGGGGAGTAACTTGGTGGTTTCCCCACGCGCGGCCAGGGCCGCCACGATTTCGCGAAGGATGGCATAGGCTTGTTGGCTGTTCATGTTTTTTCCCGTTTCATTCTACAGGTTGGCGCCGATGGCGGATAAGGTGGCCATTCAATCGAGGAGACTGTAAGGGGGAGTAGCCCTGACTCCCATTATGGCCAGGCATTCGGCTGAGGCATCGGCGAGCTTGACCATGTCCTCGGGCGTCGTGTCGCTGTGGATGGAAAAGCGCGCCAAGCTGGTGTCGCGTGGCACAGCCGGTGCCGTGAATACCGAAGCCAAAATTCCCCGCTGGCGCAACAAGCCGTAAAACTTCGCCGCCAAAGGGTCTTGATCGAAATACAGGGAAATGATCTGGCTTGCGCTGAGGCCGGGATCGATTTGTCGTCCAATAAGAGATTTGCGCAGCAAGGCCCCCATTTCGAGGCAATTCCGAGCCCGCTCCGGCTCGCGAATGGCGATTTGCAGGGCGGCCAGCGAGCCTGCCGAAGTGGCTGGCGACGGGCTTGAGCTGAAGACCACCGAGCGGGCGCGGTGCTTGAGAAACCAGACCACCTCTTCGGTGGCGGCGATGAAGCCGCCATTGCCGCCCAAAGCCTTGCTCATGCTCACCGTGCGTATGGGCACTCGCGTTTCCAGCCCGAGTTCGACCGCGAGCCCTCCGCCATTCGGACCTATCATGCCGAAAGAATGGGCCTCGTCGAGAATGAGCATGCAATCATAGGCCTCGCAAATTTCGACATAGCGCTTCAAGTCGGGCACGCAGCCGTCGGTGCTGTAAAAGGCGTCGATGCATACCAAGCCTTTGCCATAGCGTTTGATGCGTTGTTCGAGGTGGGCGGGCGAGTTGTGGCGCACCGGTACCATTTTAGCGCCAGCCAATTTGGCCCCATCCCACAAGGAGGCATGCGCCTGGTAGTCGAGGTATACGGGAGTATTGGGTGAGGCAAGGGATTCCACCAAGCCCACATTGGCAGTCCAGCCTGCTGTCGTGAGCATGACGTCGCCCACATTCAATGTCTTTTGTAGGGCCAACCGAAATTGCTGGTGCTCGCCCGTGTCGCCACCATAGGTGATGGAGGCCATGGGACCGCCCCCAGACCTGGAAATGGACTGATTTTTTGCGTAGTTGACTTCGGGGTGTCCACTCAAGCGTAGGTAGTCGTTTTGGTGCAAGCTCAAATAATTGTGGGTGTCGGGCGGTTGATCAAAGGGAAACGGCTCATAGGCACGAAACCGCACGAGGTATTCGTTCATAGTGGTTTCGAACCAAGTCGGGCCGTTCACAGTGGACGGCTTTCGATCACCTGTGGAGTATGGGTCTTGCATGCTAAAGATCTCCCGATGGATGTTTGCGGCTGTCTACCCTAAGATTTGGGTTTCCGCGCGTTTAGAAATAATCCCCCGACAAGACGCGGCTCATGGTGTCGAAATACTCTTCGCCCTTGCCGTCGAAATCGAGTGGCTTGTTGATGAAATCGTAAAAGCGGCCATGGCGCAGGGAGCGATGCAACAAATTATCGTCGCCTGCGGGGTTGCCCGTGATGAGTATGAACTTGAGAAATGGCCGCGTCTTGTGTGCCTCGTCGCATAGCTGGTTACCCGTCATGCCCGGCATCACCTCATCGGTTAAAACCAATACCGTTTCGGGGCTTCGGGAGATGAAGGACAAGGCTTCAAGCGGATCGGAAAAAGTCTTGAGGTTGAGACGCTTGCCGTACTTGCGGCGGAAAACGAAAAGGTTTTCCTCCTCATCATCGACATAGACCACCATGGGATTGGGTATGCCGTGATGCAGGCTGGCCTGAATATGCTTGGCGACATCGCCGAGGGTATGGTAATGGCTCAAATTCGATGAAGTGGCCTGGACGGCCTTTTGCATGAGGTACATGAGCTCGACATTGAGAGCCGTACCGCCCAAGCGGTAACGTAATTCGCGGGCGAAATCACCCACATTGGCCTCGGTCACATGCAGGGCATCTAAGCTTGTTTCAGACGAAATGTTTGACGGCGGATTCGCGAAAGACGGCTCCTCGATAGCGAGCTTCGAGAAAACTTCTCGTAAAATATCGAGAACACGTTCGACTTGCAAATGAACACTCCGTTTCAGTCACGAAAGTACTACTCGGATTTTAGCGCCAGGATGTTTCTTTCGGCTATCCTCCGTAATAAATGGTTTCGTATGTAAGCATTATCGACGCTTTCCAGCAGAAAGCTGCGGCGCAGTCAAATCGGATTCAGATACTGCAAAAATCTCAAGAGTAGTGATTTTAATGGGGGCGAGCCCGCCCCCTCGGCCAAGCCTCCGCACGCGGCGAGCCGCGCTTGCGTGGTCTCGGCCTGCCCCCACCAGCTCCAAGGAGCGCCTTCCTCGCCAGCTCCCGGTCATTCTTATGCGCGCTTTTAGTCCTCAAATACGAAAACGACTCACTAGTCCTTTTAGTTCGCCCGCGATGTCGCCAAGGTGATTGGCACCTGTCAAGGTATGGCTGAGGCTGACATTGGCCTTCTGTGCCGAGCCCGCCACCTCGGATATGCTTAAGGTGATGTCTCGGCTGCCTTGCGCTGCTTCGGTAATATTACGGGAGATTTCGGCCGTGGTTGCCGTCTGCTCTTCGACAGCGCTTGCAACCTCACCTTGTACGGCATTGATCTGGCCAATAATTTGAAGGATGTTAGAAATGCTTTCCATGACCGTGCTGCTATCTGCCTGAATCGATTGCACGGTGACGCTGACTTGCTCGCTGGCGTTTGAACTTTGCATGGCCAATTCTTTCACTTCATGCGCCACAACGGCAAAACCTTTACCCATTTCCCCAGCCCGTGCGGCTTCTATCGTGGCATTTAATGCCAGTAAATTAGTCTGTTCAGAAATGCTTTTGATTAACTGCAAAATACCGCCAATATTTTGGCTGCTTTCATTGAGATGCTTCACCAATTGATTCGATTGAAGGGACATAACCTTCGCTTTGTCCGTAATAGAGGTGGCATGATTGGTTTGTTTCGCGATTTCGGTGATGGTCGCCTGGAGTTCTTGTGAGGCTGAAGCGATGGTTTGCAAGTTCTCGTCCACCAACTGAGCCGATTGGTTGCAGGTATGAGCCTTGGTATGGGTGGTTGCGGTGGATTGCGACAACTCCGCGTTCACTAATTTAAGATCGACAAGTCGATCCAAAAGCTTGGTTGAGCATTCTGTGATCTCATTCAAAATGTTGCGTACTGAAAGTGTGGCGCGTTCTATTGCCGCGTCCATCGCTTGGGCTTCGCCGAGGTTTTGATTATTCATCTTGACCGTCAAATCACCTTCCGCCACGCGGTTCAGTGCGGCAATGCTGTTCTCAATTATGGCCTTGATTTGGCTGCTCACAAAACCGCTGAGGGCTAAGACAGCCAGCACCACTCCGACTCCGAGGCCGGCAAGCATCCAGGTGCGGCGAGTAATGATAATGTCCGCTGCCTTTTCATCGGCCAGGTATTTTTCATTACTAAGGCTGACGATGCGATCAATGGCCGCCCGATGCTCCTGGTATTTTGCCTTGAGTTCTCCTTGTGCAAGTTTTCTGGCACCGGCGGTATCCCCTTTTTGAATAAGGGGTATAAAGGAATCGTCTCGCAATTTCAGCATTTCCATGCCGGGTGAGTAGGCGTTTTGCATTAAAAGATTTTTGATTTCGCCTTCAGGCAAATCAACCAACCAGAAATCATGTCGAGTTGTAAAATCTTTTCGCAGGCTTTGACTCTTTTCGATGAGCCTAGGCAATTGGGTCGCATCCTTTTCATATGCCAATTCCAATATATTGAGGTACGACTCAATCAAATATTCGGGAGGCGGTAGGATATCCGCAATCAAATCCTTACTTTGCACTATAGCAGCATAATAGGGCCCTCGCACCTTGACCGTATTGAAAGTATTCAAAGAAAAGGATACGAATATTACAAAAGCTATTAAGAAAAGACCGCCCATGGCCAAGACCTTACGGTGTATAGCCAAGCGGGAAAAGACCCTTAATATATTAGGTAGACTCATGCCATCATTGTACAGGATGGAAAGATGGGCGTGCCATATTCAAATTATTCAGACCCTGGGTTGTCCCCCTAATGAAACCGCTGATATCCTCTTCCATCGGCAGCCAGCTTCCTAGCTCACACCAAGTATTTTATATGCTCTTTTTCCTTTTCCCACAGCCCAGCCTTAAACCCAAGGGTCTTAATTATCACTAAGACGTCGATTCGAATCCAGTTTTTCCTGGGGGACCTTTTGGTTTTTGCTTCGCTCTTTACAATACCTTCCCGAATGATTTTGGCCAGCGGTCTGGCCCTTTTCCTAGCGGCAGGGGCCGTGGCTCAAACTCTCAGCGGTTTCGTCAAGGACCCATCCGGGGCTGGGCTCGCGGGCGCTCTTGTCACCCATGCCCCCACGGGCAAAACAGCCACCACTGGGACCGATGGAAGTTGGACCCTGATACCGACGGGTCTGCAACCGAGAGCCATGAAGGCCAGCCCCCTCCGATGGCAACAGGACGTCCTGTCCTATTCGGTGGTCGGCCTGAATTCATTCGTCGAAATAGGTCTTTACAGCACCGAAGGACGGAAGCTCAAAACTTTGGTCAGCAAAAGGATGAATGCCGGGAATTACCAAGTCCACCCAGCCCAGCACAAATTGTCGCCCGGGCTTTATCTCATTAAAGCCCACATCGGCGTCGAGGAATCCTCCCTTCCCTTTCAAGTGTCGAGCCATTCGAAAACCGGAGAGCTTGTATTCGCAGGCCCGTTGTCCTCCACTCGCGCCGCCGCGAAAATGGGAGCTACGGGAGACACCCTCATCGCCTCGAAGGCCGGCTACTTGCCTGCTACCCTCGTCTTGACTGCGGGACAGGTGAGTGGCATCCAATTCATACTATCACTTGATCCTTCCGTGACGGATTATAAACTGAATCCTCCTAATGGTTGCATGAACCAATTCTATGCCAAGGGCTGCATCGCGGGAGATCGCAATTCCGCTTGCGGCGGGGAATGCCGAGTGGCTAATTCCTGCTCCCCACCCGAAGATCCTTCCAAAGGCGATCTGCCTAAAAACTTCATCTGTCCGCGCTTCATGATGTACAGCTCCGCCATGACGCAAGCCACCAAGGACGATGCCCGCCAATATGGCTGGGGTGACGGAAGCAATCCCCCTTTTCAATACGGTGTGGTAGGGCATGACGCCGATGTGGGCGGCTTGGACAACAATAGCAGCAGCTGTTGCCAATGCTATCAACTCATCTTCGAAACTCCCGAGCCCAGTTCCCCGCAATTCCCTGAGTTGCCGCAACCCAAAGCCATGGTGGTGCAAAGCTTTAATACCGCTGCCAGCGGCCCGAAAGGCTTCGACATCTTTATGGGCGCCGGTGGATATGGCGCCTTCAACTCCTGTTATAATGACCCCGCCTTCGGCAATACGACGAAGTTCAATGAATTCCTATACCAAGGTTTTCCCTGGCAAAATCCGGGGTCGGGAGGCATTTCCTTTCTGCGCTACCCTGTCTGCACCGGAACTGCGTGGCCACCTACGGCCGCTGGGTTAAAGTCCGCGCAATGCCGAGAAACCATTACGCAACAATGCAACCAAGCCCAAAGTGTATCGGCCGAAGTGACCACCGATACCCGTAAATCCTGTCTGCAAACCAATCAGGTGGAATCGCTCTACCACCAAAACTGGAAAGTCCGCGCCAAGCGCGTGCAATGCCCCGAAAACCTAACGCGCGTCACCGGCTGCCGCTTGCAAGAGGAAACCTTGCCATTACCCTTGCCTGCCGTGCAAACCCCGGCCCAAGCGGGAGCCAATGGAACCTTTACCGGTCCGAATGATCAATACCATACCACCACCATGCAAGACTGCTGCATGCCCACCTGCGCCTGGAGCGATTGGGTGGAGGGCAAGGGTCTAAAACCCGTAGCAGGTTGGAAGTCTTTTTATTCCTGCGACAAAACGGGAAAGCCGAGAACGGAGTAGTTCTAATTTCGTGCTAAAACGCGTTTGCAAAAAACAAGCGCCAGGGCGAAACAAAAAAAACCGTAACCCAAACCATAAAGACAATCTCCGATTGATCCAGGATTTACGGACAATTCCATCAGGGTCAAGGAGGCTTGTAAGGGGTGAGCGTATTTCCATGGCCCTAATGAAAAACCCAGATTGGGCAGCCAAGTCAAAGCGACTATAAAGAGGATGAGGCCAACGGGAATTATTCGAAAACGTGGTATAGGATATTGCACTGCGACTAGGAAACCCACCAAGGTCGCTAAGGAAATCAGGGTGACAATACCAAGGGCTAGAAAACCGATTCCAGCGTGCAAACCTAGGACCAGGGTATAAACAAGCAAGGATTGACTTAAGCCTAGAACAATCCAGCTTCCGGCCTTGGCAGCCAAGTATTCATGCGGTCTTAACGGTGTCGCGCGAAGCAGGGTAAAGGTGCCTTCGGCTTGCTCGCGACGGATTTGATGGAGAACTCCCAAAAAAGTTTGCAAAAAAAGAGGGGAGGCCAGCAAAAGGACAAAATGCGAAGCGATGCCGGTTTTAGGCAAGCGGCCTAAAACTAAAATCCAAATCAAGGTGGCAATCCAGGAGGCGGTGATGAATCCCGTGCGGAATGGAATGCGAATATCATGAGTGAGCGATGAGACTATTCGATTCACAACATGTCCCCATACGGAGAGTGAAAGGTATCGGAAATTTTACCCTTTTCGATTTTGACGATGTGATCGCATGTATTCTTGGTCAGTCTCTCGTCATTTGTAAATAGAATTACGGCACGCCCACGGCGTTTTTGCAGTTGAATGAGTTGCAGCATTTCCTCATGATTCTCGACTTCCATATCAGCAAGTGGTTCGTATAATAAAAGCAAATGGGGTTTATGCAAAAGTGCTCGCGCCAGGCTTAACCGCGCTAGCATGCCAGGAGTAAAGTCGCGGATGTGATTGTCAGCAACCTGTTTTAATCCCACGCTTGCTAGTAAGTCTGAAATGGGTTCCAGGGGTCCGCGATATAGCGATCCAAAATATTCCAAGTGCTCATGAGCCGTGAGTTTGGACCCGTGTTTCGAGGCCGGTGGCGGTAGAATCGTTCCGATGGATTCATAAAAGTCCCGACTCCAATTTTTCAATTCCTTGTCTTGAAAAAAAACGGCACCTGTATAGTTGCGATAAATTCCAATGAGGATATTCTGAAGCGTGGTCTTCCCAGAACCCTTGGGTCCCAGGATCCCGAGTATTTCGCCCGGACCGAGTTGAAAATTCAATTGGCATAGGGTTCTGCCTCTTCCATGAGAGGGTTCATATTCCAGGCTTTGGACATTCAGCATGCCCTAAATTTCAATTCATGGCAGCCTTTAGTGTCCTTATAATTCGAAATTGTCCGGAGGGTTGAGACCATGCCATGGTCCTCGTCAAATCCAGGGATAAATGGTATAGAGCGGGGAAGCAACGGGCAAGGACCCTGCCTAGTTTTGTATCCTATGCGGGTATGCCATTCCTGCCTTTTCGAGTCTTTCCTGCCAAATTATCCCTCTCCTCCCTGAGGTTAGGTCTTTTTTTGATTGTCTCGCTTGGGACCCTGAGCGGTTGCGTCTATTTCAATACCTATTACAATGCCGAAAAGGCTTATCGTCAGGCCATGGCCCTACGTGAAAATCGGCTAGAGAAAAACCCCAATGATTCGGTGCTGGCGAGCACCGAAGAGAAGATGAAGTTTGAGCGATGTGTGACCAAATGCTCCAAGGTCCTAGAGCTTTATCCCGAAGAAAAGGCCTGGCAAAACAAAGCCGTTTTCCTGATGGCCGAGGCCTATTTTCAGGAAGGGGAGTGGACGCGTTGCATCGGTAAATACGATGAATTCTTGCAATATTTCCCGCTGGATACCAAGGTGCCCAAGGCCGAGGTGCATCGGGCCATAGCCCTTTATCAAACCGGCCAATATTTGGCCTCGCGTTCCGGTTTGGAGCGCATGTTGGCCACACCGTTAGAAGATGATTTACGCACCGAAGCCTTGCTTTGCCTAGCCAAACTGGAAGGTGTTGGCGGCAGCGATGAAGCGACCTTGGCAGCCTATGAGCGCCTCCTCAAGGACGCGGCCAAAACCCCGTTGGATAGGGCTCGTGCTCATGCTGCGGCAGCCGACTTGGCTTATCGTCTCAAACAATGGGACCGTGCCCGCCAGCATGCTCGCGCGCCTGAAATCGCCGTCTTGCCCGTGAGCCAGCGTCTTCGTTTGGCAGTATTGTCAGCAGATGCGCTTTATCAGTTGAAGCAATATTCCGAAGGTATTGCCGAGCTTCAACCCTTTACCAGTATCAAGGTCTTTCGCGATTCCCTGGCGCCCATTCATTTGAAAATGGCCGAAGGCCATTTGGCATTAAAGCAAGACAAAGAAGGCTTTGCCTTGATAGGCAAGGTGACACGCGCCGCGCCCCATACAGCCTTATCCGCCGAAGCTTGGTATCGCCGAGGGGAACATGAATTGCGAATCTTTCATGCAGAAGCCGAGGCAAAGGTCAGCTATGACTCCTCCGCCGCGCAAGGCCCGGATTTCGATTATGCCAAACTCGCCCGAGCACGCGGCGAGGCCTTGGCTCGCTTGGCGGAATACCGAAAAGCTGGCAAAGCGGCGCCGGTCGACAGCGCTGCACCTTGGCGCGATGAATTCATGATTTCCGAGCTTTTCCTTTTCCAGCTCGATCAAATCGACAGCGCTCTCATTCGCCTCGATAGTATTGCCGACTCCCCCAAGCGGGATTCCCTTTTTACGAAGCGCGCCAATTATGCCCGCGCCTATATTCAAGAAGAGTATCGACAAGATAAGGTTAAGGCGGATTCGCTTTACCGACTCGTCATGGAACGTTATCCGGGGACACCTTTTGCCCAACAAGCGGAACGCAATCTCGGGCTTAAGCCCACGGTGCAAACCACGGAGGATTCGGCGCATGCCCTATTTCTCATGGCAGAAAAAGCACGATTCGGAGGTGGCGATTTGATTGCGGAAGTCATTCCCGCCTATTCCCAGGTAGTTGCTCAACATCCAAACAGCGACGCCGCCGCCAAGGCCCAATTTGTCATTGCCATGCTTTACGAAGGTTGGCCCGATGGCCTCGCTACCTCTCGCAATTTGGATTCGGCCAAGTCGGCCTATGTCTACTTAAAGGAGAATTTCCCTCAAAGTGAATTTGCCCCTTTGGCCCAGTCCAAATTGATGGCTGCGGGGGTTCGCAGTGCACCCCCTTCATCCAAGACCGCTACTCCTTCCCCTTCT
>JAYUVP010000113.1:0-38441 GCA_043753995.1 Fibrobacterota bacterium | reverse complement strand
TGGCCGGTCTGGCCACCAGAATCAAGGGTCCCACTGGAATCGGAGGCAGCGGTATTGCAGGCATAGAAAATGCCGGCAGCCAAGAAAATCAAGCTGATTCGCATCGCATTTATTTTGGACAGCTTCATTTGGCGCCTCGCGTTGTTTTCCAACTCACAACCACACCCTTGGTCTTGTCTATTTCGGTGTAATACCAGACTTGGCCATCGGCGGTTTGATAAGCATCATAGGGAAAAACGTCGACTTGTCGATTCAACTCTTTAATTTCAGGCAAGGCGCTGAGATCGATGGCGACAAGATCCACAAAGCTGTCGGCGAAAAGAGTATTTCCCTTCACCGCTAGGTCAACATTGCCTGGGATTTTGATAAAGGCGATGGCCACCGGCGTGGCGGGATTGCGATTGTCGAAGACATGAATGCCCGCATTGGGCTCATTGATGAAAAGGTGGTCGCCGCGAATGGCGATTTTTCCGCGCTTGGCTATGGCCTTCGGGGATTCGGACTTTATGGAAGAACGCAAGTCTTTCCAACTCAAATACACCGGCTCATGGCGCTGGGTTTGTGGCTCGTCCACGGAACCCGTGAACATGGCCTGAATGAGGCCGACGCCAAAAATGGCGAAAAGAAGCAGAAAAATGCCTTTACGCATGAAACCTCCCGATTTGGTCCTGTAAACTTGCCGGCTCGTCCCCGTAGGACGGATAAGTACGGCAACTTGCTACCGGCATATTTTGACGCAAAGGCAGAGGAGGGACGAATTTCCTAATTGGCCGCAAGGGAGCCGATAAGTATGCTATAGGATTATTCCCAAGGAGCTTCACATGGACATCAATATCGGCATACCGGAAACTCAACGCAAGGCCATCGCCGAAGGGCTGTCAAAACTTTTAGCGGACAGCTATACCCTGTATTTGAAGACTCATAACTTCCATTGGAATGTGACGGGACCCATGTTCAATACCCTTCATCTCATGTTTGAAGGGCAATACACGGAAATGGCCTTGGCCGTCGACCTCATCGCCGAGCGCATTCGCGCCTTGGGCGTTTATGCTCCCGGCAGCTATGCCGCTTTCGCCAAGCTCACCTCCATTCAAGAAGCCGAAACCGTTCCCAAGGCCGAAGAAATGATTCGCCAATTGGTGCTCGGGCACGAAACGGTTACAGCCACCGCGCGCGGACTAGTGAAAACAGCAGAAGCCGCCAACGATCAACCCACTATCGATTTGCTAACCCAGCGCATGCAATTGCATGAGAAAACAGCTTGGATGTTGCGTAGCCTTTTGGGGTAATAGGCTGATAGTCCGACTAATTCAATTCGAAATCATTCCCTAACCTCGTCCTCACCTGGGTGTAACGGTGTTCGAGGCTCCTCCGCCTTACTTTCTCCCTCGGTATTGACGCAAGCGGGCACGAAGTCCCTTGCGACTCAATGCTGAAGGAGAACGCCATGAAACTCTCGGTTATCGGCGCCGTATGCACCGCAGGCTTATTCATTCACTTAAGCCCCTCGGTGTGGGCAGGGCAAGTGAAAGGTTATGGACATGACGCGAGTGGTTGGTGCGAGAAGGATGCTCAATCTCACCCTGCATTGAAGCGCAATGTCCAATTAGGCCCTCGCCCCTTTTTTTTGATCGACGATATGGATGAAGGCCCGCTCAAGACGAGGCTGAATCAATGCCGCGAAATCGATTCGAAAACTTCGGATTTTTCCATTGGCCATCGCGGCGGTGCGCCGCTGCAATTTCCCGAGCATACGCGGGAATCGCATTTAGCCGGAGCGCGCATGGGTGCCGGCATTCTGGAATGCGATGTGACCTTCACCAAGGACGAAGAACTGGTCTGCCGCCATGACCAATGTGATTTGCATACCACCACCAATATTTTGGCCATTCCGGATTTAGCGGCGAAATGCACCCAACCCTTTACCCCCTATGATCCCGCGACCGGCAAGGCCGCTTCGGCCAAATGCTGCACCAGCGATCTCACTGTGGGCGAATTCAAAAGCCTGTGCGGAAAGATGGATGCGTCTAACCCCAAGGCGACAACGCCGGCGGAATATATGGGCGGAACGGCTCCCTGGCGCACCGATCTCTATTCCACTTGCGGTACCTTATTGACTCACAAAGAAAGCATCGATCTCATCGACAGCCTCGGCCTTAAATTCACCCCCGAATTGAAAACCCCCGTGGTGCCCATGCCCTTTCATGGCACGTTCACGCAAGAGAAGTTCGCGCAGAAAATGATCGAGGAATACAAGGCCAAGAAAATCAATCCCAAGCGCGTTTGGGCCCAGTCCTTCCTCATTGACGACGTGAAATACTGGATCAAGAATGAGCCCCGCTTCGGCAAACAAGCCGTCTTTTTGGATGCCCGTGTCGATGTTGCTGGCGGCTATGATTCGGCGGTGGCGAATATGGGTGAACTCCGCAAACTCGGTGTCAATATCATCGCCCCACCCCTATGGGCTTTGTTAAAACTTGACGCGAACAAGAAAATCGTGCCTTCGGAATATGCCGTGGCTGCAAAGAAAGCCAAACTGGACATCATCACTTGGACTCTGGAGCGCTCTGGCCCGCTGAAAAATGGCGGCGGATATTATTTCCAATCCTTGGCAGGAGCCATCAACAATGATGGTGATACCTTCACCGTGCTGGATGTCCTAGCCCGACAAGTGGGCGTGCTCGGCGTTTTCAGCGATTGGGCGGCGACCACCACCTACTACGCGAATTGCATGGGTTTGAAATAATGTCAAGAGTGATTTTTCTATTCCAATAAAGTGTTACCCATTTCACTTGTTTTCCATCCAATGATGCGGCGCGAAGTTCAATGGCCCCCAAGCCAGGGAACTTTGTCTCCGACATTCACCCCTTGGAAAGGAAAACATGAAACATACGGACCGATCTTTACTTATTGGATCTCTCCTGATTTTCGCCGCGGGCGCTCATGCCGCGGCCACCAAAATCATCGACAATGGACCCGATGCGGGCAAAAAAATCATCGCCATTCTGGGCGATGGCTTTAATGCCTCGCAGCAGGCGGCTTTCAATACGGACGTGACCAACCTCATCACCAATGGGGTATTTGGTAATGATTTTTTCAAAGAAAATCAGAATGCTTTTAATGTTTACCGCGCCAATTTGATTTCGGTGGACAGCACGGTCAGCACCCGTGTCTACAATGAAAACGGGACACCGAATGATGCTAGCGACGACATCATCGTCAGCACCACTATGCGCAATACGGCCCTCAAGTATATCTATTCCGGATCCTGGGCTCATTGTTGGATGGAGCCGTCGGCAACCACCAACACCTTGATTAGCAATGCCTTGGCGGCCAATGTCCCGAACTATGATTTCGTTGTCATTATCCTGAACAATAATGGCTTCGGTGGTTGCGGCGGCGGGGGAAGACAAGTGGTGACTCGCACCAGCAGTTGGCCCGTAGTAGCACATGAATTCGGTCACGGCATCGGCGGCTTGCGAGATGAATACACGACGTCCCGCCCCTATACCGGCGCAGCACTCAATGGCATCAATTGCACCACTGATTTGACCAGCACCAGCATTTACTGGAAGCGCTTCGTTTCTCCAGCAACCGCCTTGCCCACTACTTTCGGAGCGGGCATGGACGCCAATCGCACCGTGGGTGCTTTCACCGGCTGCGGAACCTACAATTCAGGCATTTACCGTCCTGTCAATAATTGCCGCATGAATGGCAATACGCCCAATTATTGCCCGGTTTGCTACACCCACATGAAGAAAATGCTTTACCCGCCCTTGGCACATAATTTTTCCAAGACGATTTCGCTGGATTTCTCCGGAGACAACAAAGACGATGTTGTGCTGCACAATGGCGGCGATTTGCATCTCTATAGCGTCAGCGCTGCGCCTTATACTTTGAGCTTCACCGAGGCGCACAACAATACCATTCCGGCCGGCCCCGGCGGCGCGGTTTGGACTTTGAGCCCCGGCGATCAATTCTTCCCCGGCGATTTCGACAATGACGGCAAGGACGATTTGTATGTCTTCAACGGCGTCAATGCCATGGGCATGCTCAAGTCGACAGGCACGGGATTTCAGTGCATCAAGTTTTATTCCGCCGTACTCGGGGGAAGCTGGTATATGTCGGCGGGTGACAAATATCAAGTTGGCGATTTCGACGGCGATAACCGGGCCGATCTCTTCGTCGCCAATGGAGCCACCTGGGGCACGCCTTGGGTGGGAACCTTTCTCTCTTCAGGCACCGCTGTAACCAGCTCGGTCTATACCCATACCACCTTGACCTCTTGGACCATGCAGCCCAATGACCAACACTTTCTCGGCGACTTCAACAATGATGGACGGACGGATCTGTATATCATGAACAATGTCGACTGGGGCGCGACCAAGTATTTAGGCATGATTCAATCCACCGGGCCAGCATTCGCCTTCGTAAAAACCTTCACCAATGTCGCGGCCACTTATAACTTGAAACTCAATGATAAGGTTTTCGTAGGCGATTTCGACGGCGACAATCGCTCGGATCTTTACGTATTCAACAATACGGGCACCCTGGCCTATCTCTATATGCTGAAATCGAGCGGCACGGATCTCACTTATCTCACCGCTTATAATAATTCACCGGGATCGGGATATTATCTCTCCAGCTGGGTTTTGGGAGCGGCAGATAAGTTTCAAGTCGCCGACGTGAACAATGACGGGAGAGACGACCTCTACGCATTCAATACCTCGGTATCGGGTGCGGAAAGACTGGGCGCCTTGACCTCCAGCGGCTTGGGCCTCACAGGGACCTTTGTCACCGATTGGATAGGCGGATGGAATTTGGGTTCGGTAGACTTGTTGACGCCAGCGAATTATCCCGGCGGTATCGGCACCAGCGGATTGTACATACACAATAATGAATGGTTCGGCTTGATTCGCAAGACCGCAGGTGGCCTGACCTTCGATCGCATTTATTATCACTGGCTTTATACCGCGCTTTCCGACGCGGCTCCCTGGTCGGACGGCTTCCCATGATCGCGCGCCGCCCAGCGAACACCGACAGCCAGAACGTTTCACACTTTTTCTATCGAGGACATTCCATGCATCGAATCCACTCCAAGCGGAGCCTAGCTTGCCTAGCCCTGCTCGCCAGCATGACTCTCGCCGTATCGGCGCATGCCGCCGATCCCATGGCAGAATCGCAAAAGCAATTGGCGGATAAACCCCGCGCTCAGTCCCAGGTCGCCTCTGGAAAAGCCACGGCCTTGGCCACGGCCCCATCGGCTAAGAGCGATAAAGCTTATTTGCATTGCGTCTTTCGCGTAAGCAAGGACGGCAAGATGAAATTGCTGCATGCCACCGAAGTCGTCGGCGAACCGCTCATGCCCGAAGCCACCGGCGGCGGCTTCCTTTATGAAGTCACCAAGGGAACCGAAGTCATTGGCACCCAAGGCCTAGCCGATCCCTTTGAAAGACGCGCCTTTCCCGACCCTAAGCAAAGCAAATCGCAAGGGCATCACTTCGATTCGATCGAAGATGTGGATATCGTGGTCAAGATTCCCAATACCCGGCTTTCCGACGCCGCACTAAGTGATGTTTCCCTGGCCTTTTATCAATACCAGGGGTCGAACCACTTAGACAAGTTGGATAAGGACGTGCTGGTCGAATTGAAAGCCAAAAATCAATTGAAGCGTTTCTCTGAAATACCCGCGCGAGCTCTGGGGAAGGCCATTCAGGAGGGTTTCGTTCCGGCCGCGAACTAATCGCGCCGATTTACATAGGCCAAGCGTCCGGCATTCCCATGCCGGACGCTTTTTTAATGCTTGACCTCTTATTGCTGCAATTGCTTCATGCCCGCTTCAGGCGCCATGGTGAAAAAACTGCCATCGAGCGCGGAGCCGACTGCATTCAGGCGCGTCTGCAGGCCATCGAGGAATTCATGCAGGCCGGCATTCAGGAGCTCAGTCACCGAAGCATAGGCCAACTCGGATCGCAAACGCGAGAGCAATTTTTCCGACTCAAGGCGATAAGTCCCCGAAGGCGTGCCGCTGATTGCCAAAAGGCTACGCTCGGCTTCTTCTAGACAGAAAAGCACCGACCGTGGGAATTCCCGTGAGAGCAGAAGAAAGCCCACCACGCGCTCGGGTGTGATGCGCCCATGCGCACGCCGGAATAATTCATAACCCGATACCGAATGCAAAAGTACGCCCCAAAGCAAGTCGTCGACCACCGAATTGATGTCGCTGGGCTTGGGAAGCAGGATGAAATACTTCACGTCGAGTATGCGCGAAGTCTTGTCGGCCCGCTCCAGCCATCGACCAAGCTGGAAAAAATGCCAGGCTTCGTCTCGCGCCAAGGTCGCTTCGGCGATGCCGCCGAATAGCTGCACCCCTTCGCGCACATCGCGAAAGAAATCCGACGGATTGTTTTCGGCTTGATCGGGAGCGGCCGGGCTATGCAGGCGCAAATAAAAGGTGTTCAGCGCCTCCCACATTTCCACACTGACTATTTGCCTGACTTGACGGGCATTTTCGCGCGCCCAGGACACGCAGGACAAAATGCTATTGGGATTTTCCTTGTCGAAGGTCAGGAAGCGCAGCACATTGGCCTTGGTCGCAAATTCATCGGGATCACCATAGTGTTCGGCGAAGAGCTCCTGATCGCCCGAGGTGATGACCAGCGGCTCCCATTGTTCGCGAAAGCCCAGCGGCAAATCCAGCAAGGCTTGCAAGTTGACCGCGATGAAACGCGCCACATTCTCGGCGCGCTCCATATAACGGCTCATCCAATAAATACTATCGGCGGTTCGGCTCAGCATATTCGTATTCGTTTGCGGCGATGCCCGTCCCTGGGTAACTTATAAGTTACCTCAGGCGAGGGCCATGGCCAACCCTTCGGTTTGGGTGTCGATCGAGGTTCGAGGACTAGGCACCACCCAGGTATCCTTGCTGCCTCCACCCTGCGAGCTATTGACGACCAGGCTGCCTTTACGTAAGGCGACGCGCGTCAGGCCGCCGGGCAAGACATAAATCGATTTGCCGAAAAGGGCGAAGGGGCGCAAGTCGATATGCCGGCCTTCCCATTGCCCGTCGACGAGCACGGGGCTGCGCGAGAGCGAAAGCGTGGTCTGGGCAATAAAGCCCGATGGATTTTCCACGACGCGGGCACGCCATTTTTCCAAGGTCACCTTGTCGGCATGCGGGCCGATGAGAACGCCATAGCCACCCGAACCCTCGGCGGTTTTGATCACCAGCTTCTCAAGATTTTCGAGCATGAATTTCAAATCCGTGGGCTCATGGCCGACCCAGGTTTCGACATTGGGCAAAATTGCCTCTTCGCCTAGATAATACTTGATCATCTTAGGCACATAGGCATAAACCACCTTGTCGTCGGCCACGCCTGTCCCGGGCGCATTCACCACGGCCACCTTGCCACGGCGATACGCTTCCATCAAGCCGGGCACGCCCAAAACCGAATCAGGCCGGAATACCTGGGGATCGAGAAAATCGTCGTCGATGCGGCGATAGAGCACGTCGATGCGTTCGTATCCGCGCGTGGTGCGCATATAAACCATGCCATCACGCACATGCAAGTCGGGGCCCGTCACCAATTCAATACCCATTTGCTGGGCAAGAAAGCAATGCTCGAAATAGGCGGAATTGTGCATGCCGGGCGTGAGCAGGGCCACGCGCGGGCTGGGGCTCCAGGGGGCAAGCGATTGCAGCATTTCCAAGAGCTTGGACGAATAGTCGTCGACAGGACGAGGCTCAATGGCTTCAAATAGGCGCGGAAAAGTGCGCTTCATGACGGCGCGATTGCCCAGCACATAAGACACGCCCGAGGGGCAGCGCAAATTGTCTTCGAGCACGGTGAAGCGGCCATCGCCATCGCGTACCAAATCGGTGCCGGAAATATGGCACCACACTCCCAAGGGTGGGCGAATGGAACGGCAGACAGGAGAAAAGCCCACCGACACCTCGACCACTTCTCGAGGCATGATTTTGTCTTTTAAAATTTTTTGATCGTGATAGATATCATCGAGGAACATATTCAAGGCCCGTAGCCTTTGCTTCAAGCCGCGCTCGACCTCATCCCATTCGGTCTCTTCAATGATGCGCGGCAATATGTCGAAGGGGAAAATCTTTTCTTGCCCTCTCTCATCGCCATAGACATTGAAGGTGATGCCCAAATGCAGCAAGGCGCGCTCGGCGGCTTGTTGTCGGGTCTTGATTTCATCGGCTGGCAAGCTGTCGAGAATTTGGTACAAGGTTTTGGTTGTCGGTCTCGGTCGCCCGGGAGAGGCGAACATTTCATCCCAGAATCCGTCCAGGCGATAATCTCCAAAGCCCATGTAACCCTCCTCAATTGCGACTTAAATCGTCACCCCTATTGGCATGAGCAATTGCCGATCCAGGGCCACAATACCGACAATTCTTGCATTGACCAACATTGTTGCCCTAATTGTCTGACATTTACGCGTGACAATTGAGGACATGAAGCAATTTGTCATGCGGATTTGCAAGGAGGAGCGGAAGAAATCACCCGGGGGAGAAGGCTTTTGTCAAATCCAGGTCAATTTGGGTGGGGTAGCGTAGGCCGACCGGGCCAGCGGAGTCAGGCGGGCCGGAGCGAGGGGCGGGGCCGCATCCGCAAGTGGCCTTGCCCCCTGGGAGTCCGGGTTCTGCGGACCCTTTTTTCCTGGATTACAACCAACACCCTATATAAGGTGTTTTTTTAGATCTGGTTTCCGCCTGGCCAGGAGTCCAGTTTAGCGTCCCATTGAAAAGTTTCAGGGGTGGGTTGAGGAAAACGCAATGTCGGAACCTGAATCTCGACCGTCCTATTCCCTTTGGGATCTCACCTACTACATGCTGTCCCTCGGGACTTTCGGATTCGGGGGCCCCGTGGCCCTG
Organism: Fibrobacterota bacterium; assembly: GCA_043753995.1. Classification (GTDB taxonomy): domain Bacteria; phylum Fibrobacterota; class Fibrobacteria; order UBA11236; family UBA11236; genus JAYUVP01. Next base: position 29,548 of record JAYUVP010000113.1, on the reverse strand, counting down.
GTGGGGTATATGCACCGCGACTTGGTGGAAGAACGTCGCTGGATTTCTGAAGCCGATTATAAGGAAGGCATGGCCCTGTCGCAAATCGCGCCCGGACCCTTGGCCGCGCAACTGGCGATTTATCTGGGTTATGTGCATTATGGAATTCTAGGCGCCACCTTGTCGGGAATCGCCTTTGTCCTGCCATCGTTTTTCATGGTGGTCGCCATAGGATGGGCCTATGTGAGGTATGGCGGCCTTCCTTGGATGCAGGCTGTTTTTTATGGAGTCGGCTCCGCCGTCATCGGCATCATTGCGGTCAGTGCCCGTAAGCTCACCGCGAAATACATCGGTAAGGATTGGCTGCTATGGCTCGTATTTCTCGCCCTCGCGGCGATTACCGCCATTACCGAATCGGAAGAGGCCTGGCTATTCGTGGCCGCGGGTGCCTTGGTTTGGTTTTGGCGATGCGGACCACGATTTTCTGGAAAGGCCCCGGCCTTTTTGCCATTATCGGCCCTCCCTTCTCTTTTTGGGGCTGGTTCGGGAACCCTTCACACCGTCTCCCTGCTTCAGATGGGGGTGTTTTTCGGCAAGGCGGGCGCCTTCGTATTCGGATCCGGCTTGGCCATTGTGCCCTTCCTTTATGGCGGTGTGGTCAAGGAATATGAGTGGCTCACCCAACGCGAATTCCTGGACGCGGTGGCCGTGGCCATGATCACGCCCGGGCCGGTGGTCATCACGGTAGGGTTTATCGGCTATCTGGTGGCGGGTTTCCCTGGTGCCTGCGTGGCGGCATTGGGCGTCTTCTTGCCCTGCTATTTATTGACCGTGATACCCGCGCCGTATTTCAGGAAATACGGGAAACTGCCTGCTATCGCGGCTTTCGTGGACGGCATCACCGCGGCCTCCGTGGGGGCCATCGCGGGCTCGGTGGTGGTCCTGGCCCGGCGCACGATCACCGACATTCCCATGGCAGCTCTGGCGCTTTTAAGTGCGGCGGCGCTTTGGCGTTTCAAGAAATTGAAGGAGCCCTGGCTTGTGGTCGCTGCGGCTCTGTTGGGCCTGGGATGGCGGCTATGGATGCCGCGCTAGGAAAAGCCAAGGTTCCTGGGATGCTGTGTATCAGCGCGGGATCGAACGGCCATCCAAGCGGCGAACTCTTTCGATAAGTTCGGCAGGAAAAGTTTGCGCGCCCCCCAAGCGCGCCTTGCGGCTGACGGGGGATCGGATCCAGGTCGTGGGCAGGATCAGCCGACTCCGCCAAATGCCTCCCACATTGTCGCCCCCATAAAGAACACCATTGCTGAGAGTCAGGGCGGTGAAGTTATTGGATATCGAATACCAAGTGGATCCCCCATCTTCGGAGATGGCCGTTCCCATATAGGTGGCCGCCACGAGGAGATTGCCTTTCCCTGCCAGCGATAGAATATGGCGGCAGAATGGTGAGAGCTTGCCCCAGGCCGCCGTACCGGGATTCCATTGGTGGAGAAATCCGTCGGAGGTGTAGGCGAAGAGTCGCTCGTCAATCATCCAGGCTCTCATGACCTTGCTTATCTCGATTCCTGCACTCTTGTCGGTCATAGAACCCTCTGGGCGCATCACCCAGAGATGAGAGCGTGCTGTGAGGAGCAAGGCATTTGCACTTGAGGCAAGGGTCATTATGGAATCGGCGACGGGAAGGGGAGCGGCGACCCAAAGGCTGTCCGTTGAAGACAGGCGCCAAAGTCCGCCTGCGGAGCTTGCGAAGAGGGTCCCTCCGAAAAAGGCCAAGCCGCTTACGGGGGCATTGGAAGGGAAGGAAAGCGGCCTGGTCCAACTTGTGCCAGCGTCAGTGGAAATCCGGACCTTTCCATCCTGGGAACCCGCCGCATGAAGAGCGGCCGATCCCGCGAAGGCCGTCCAAGAAAGCCGAGCCGCAGCAGGGAGCGACGAATCCCAAGTGGCTCCAGAATCTTGGGAGAGGAATATTCCTTCGTCCGCATGGGCCAGAATCACCTTCCCCTGCGCGGTGAGAGAATGGATTTGACTTCGGATCGAGCGGATCGGAATCGGTTTCCAGGTGCGGCCGCTGTCGGTGCTTTTCTTGAGGCCTTGACGGGATTTGGCGATCAGCGCACCACCGGCTTCGACCATTTCTCCGGCTAAAAGCGGCAAATTTTGGCTGGAATCCGACGAGGACAATTTCATCCAGGACCTGCCGCCATCTACGGAACGATGGACGACGGAATCCGAAAAAGCGAAGAGGGAATTTCCGGCTTGGCTCAAATCCCGGAGAAGAAAATCCTCGGTTAGGTTCCCGCGCCATCGAGCCCAGGACTTACCACTATCCACCGTACGCACCAAACCATGCTGGGTCAGGGCCATCACCGCCTTCTCCTGACGAATCATGGTTCTCACGGAAAGGCTCAAGGTGTCTCCGACGGCGGATTTCCAGGTGGTCCCTCCATCGCAGCTGACCAAGACCGGGTTTTCGCCAGGGGCAACATAGACGCAAGAGCCCGCCACCAAGGGGAGACCTCCAGTCTCAACAGTGTCGGCCGTCTTCCATGTCCGACCACCATCACTGGAAACGTTGATCCCATCCTTAGGCCAGCCATTGGAGGCGAAGGTGGCACCGTCCATGGAATACCAAAATGGGCTGCCGTCAAAAATCCGGGTCCATCCTGCCCCCAAGGGTGTGGCGGCATAGATACCAGCGAAAGTGGATCCATAGAAAAGACCCGCGGTGGGATCGAATTGGAGAAGGGTCTGAGCTGGGTGGGTGAAACCGTTCACCGGCAGAGGGAAGGGATGCCACGATACCCCCAAGTCCAAAGATCGGAACATGCCCCCGCCATAGGTATGGGTCAGGAGTACACCTTCCGCCGAGACCAGGTTATCGAGGTAGGCCGAGCCACCCCAGTTCCTCAGGGTAAAAGTGCTGTCTTCGAGCTTTTGGCCAAAAGCGACGACCGTGAGCAGCCCGCCGAGTTGCAGGATGCGATGCAGTCCGTTCATGATGTCACCTCAATGCGCGAAAGTTCAGATCCAAATTCAAGAGCCGCTATTCCAAACGGGCTGGGCCGGGACGGAAGCATCCTGGGCCGGTGGTCTTCATGTTCACGGTAAAGGTCTGGGCCCATTCCGCCGGTCCGAGCAAGGTGAGCTCGATCGCGAAGTCGCTCGCATTGAAGGTTTCGCGATTCGGATATTGCTCGTTAAAAATGGGGGTGTCCGTGGTCTTGCCATAATACCAGGTGAATACCGCGGTATCTCCGAGGGGGAATGGGACCAAGGTCTCCTTGTAAATCTCCTCGCTAAAAACCGTGTCCAGCTTACGCCTGACCAAGATATTGCCCCCGAATAGCCCTGGTGAGGCGCCCTCGAACCAGATTCGTAATTGTATTGTGTCACGGCAAAATGAGGAATCATAAGCGCCTACCGGGGAAACCTGGAAGGACCCGCGATAAACCGGGGGGCGCGTCATCCTTACCGTGACCGGATCAGAAAAGCGGCGGCTGAGATTCCCTTCCTTGTCGCGGGCTTTGAGAACGAAGACCAAGGTGCCCGTGTCGCGGCTTTCCCAGGGCCAGTCGGGAAGGAAATGGAGGCGGTAGGAAGAGTCCGTCAGCACCGTATCCATGCCGAGACTCCCTTGCTTGATGGGGTCCTTGCCATCCTCCTGGAGATACAGGATATAGTCGAGAAGATCCGAGACCTTGACCGGATTCCAACGCAAGGTGATGATGCCTCGCGCGGTATCGTAATCGGCTTGCAAGCCTTGGGGGATGGGTGGCTGAACGGTGATGTCGGGGCCAAGGCGCTGCGGGGGCAGGGCTAAAACCTCGCCCGAGATCACGTCGATGGTATCGGTCAAAGTGGTATATCCTGCGGCAGCGTATTTGAGACGGTAGGTGCCTTCAGGCACGCGGTCTAGGGCGAAGGATCCATCTTCATCGGAAATCGAGATGAAGGAAGAGCCCGGTAGGTAGCAGAATGCGCCTTCCAGGGGCCCTTCGGAGGTAATGGCCTTGCCAATGATTTTTCCGGGAGGCTTGAGCGTATCCTCACCCAGGTCTAAGCCGGAATCCGCCAGGGTAATCGCTGGGATGAGAACCATTGCAGCACCTGAGCCTTGTTCCCCGAAGAGGTTGTACTCACCGGAGGCGAGGGACCTGATTTTGTAGCGGCCGTGATCGTCAGTAATGGCTTCCGGCGGGTCATTGCTTGTTTGCCCAGGAATTCCTGGGGAGATGGCACCGGTAGCCCAAATCTGGACTTTCGCCTTGGCCACCGGCCTTCCTTCGCGATCCACGAGGACTCCGCCCATTTCGCCGCTATGCAATCCTCCATTGGTGGTTTGCGTTGCGCTGCCTTCGCAACCCCACTGCGTCAGCAGGCTAGCCGTGACCATTGCCCCCAGGACAGCCCATTTCGCTTGGTGCGTCATTTTCATGGCGTTCATTCCTCGATTCAACGATGCGTCAGGGGAAAGAGCTGAATATTCACCTGATAGACCTGGTCGACATTCTCGTCTTTTTCGGCAAGGCTCATGATGCATTGCCGGACGGCCTTCAACGCAGCTTTGACTTGCTTGAGACTCGAATCGGAAAGAGTGAGGGTAAGGGTGGAAAGATCGCGGAGCTCCCGCGGGTGGCGGTCCAAAGATTCCAGTGCGAGCTTGAGAGTCGCCGACTGGAAATTGTCGACATGCAGAGAGGATCCGATTTCCGGGGTGCTCAATAGTTTCGAGGTTTGGCGGTAGTAACCTTGTTCGTCGCGATTCACCAATCCCAAACGCTCCAGCAGCTCCACCCCTTTGCGGGCCTCCTCGGCCGGAATGGGCGGGTTCAATTTCTTGCCCAAGGCCTTGAAGTCCCCCTTGCACCGATGGAAATACAGCAATTCGCGAATGGCCGCAAAGTACCACTTGCTAAAGTATTCGTATTTCTCGGGAGCGATGAATTCGACATTCACGCGCGCCAGGGAGAGGATTTTTGCGTAGTGGAAATTTTTCTCCTCAAGGGTGCTGGCCTGGTTGAAGGCCACCAGATGCAGAAAGAATTCCTCTTCCTGGCGGCTGAGATCTAGGCTGCGCGCCATGCGCAGGGCCGAACTGGAGGTCAGATTCTTACGTCCCGACAGGATATCGGCGAATGCGCCTGACGACCCATATCCGAGTTTCTGAGATAGAAAGCGGTGAGAAAACTTCTTTTCCCGCTGCTTACGTTCCTTATAGAAATCCTTAAGGAATTGCCGGTAGTCATGATAAACGAAGATATCGGGCATTGGGTTTCCACTTTGAAAGGTATTCCGAAATAGGACGCGACCAAGAAATCCGGAAGAATTACCGCTCCTTTTAAGCGAACATTTTTGACCCCTGTAATTTACACCGTGGTTGCGATTTTAGGCGAAAAGGGTCATGCCCACTTGAAATCGGGGGCCAATGCTTTTTGAATATAATGCTCTCTAAAAAAGAGCGAAATAAATCCTCGGTCCATAGCACGAAGGGCGGGAATGGGCGATTGTTGAAAAAACTCGTCGCCACCTGAAGGGGGATTCATGGAGTTCAAGAATGTTCAGGGTAGGATTTCAATGAAATTCCTACCCCTTGGAATGGCTTTATGCGGTGCCTTCGTTGCCTATGGGCAGGCAACGGTCAAGACCAACCTCAAAAAGATCTTGGTGGTGGACAAGGCCAATAGCGCCAGCGGTCATATGGAAAGCAGGCGCGACCTCAATGCCGCCCTCAAGGAATTGGGCCTGGCAAAAGGATTTGAGGTTGTCATCATCGCCCAAAATGATCCCGCCTCCATGGTGACTTCAGAATTTTCTGCCGCGAGACTGGCCACCTATCAGGTGGTTCTCTTCAGTAACAATGACGGCATCCACACCCATTTAGATGCCACGAGCAAAGCCAATTTGGAAGGCTATGTGAAAAACGGCGGCGGACTGATTCCCATTCATGCCGCCTCGGCTTTCATTGAGAATTGGCCATGGCTCACGTCCGTGCTCGTGGAGAGTTTTTTCGGGCCCCATGGCGATAATATGCCGACGGCGAATATGTCCCACGATCCCGAGGGCATCAAGGACGGAACGGAAACCAAAGGCATATTCAAAGGCCTGACGGCGCCATTGGCTTTTTTGGATGAGTATTACTCCTTTCGTGCCTCTCCGAGAGGTAAGCAGAATGTGACCATCCTGCTCACTATTGCGGAGAATTCCTATTCGCAACCGGTGAAAGGTCCGATGGGCAATGACCATCCGGTGGTCTGGGCTAAGACCGAGGGAAAGGGCCGCGTCGTCCACTTTTCAGTGGGTCATAGCTGGTCCACCAATAACGTTTTCACGGCGAAGGGGTCTTATTTGAAAAACTTCCTGTATAACAACTTGCGCTATGCGTCCGGTGATTTCACAGGCTGTGTCGACAATACGTATCAGGAGTATAACCCTGATGCAACCAAGAACGATCCCGCCGCCTGCATACACAAGTTAAGCAGCTCGATTTTCCGTCCCGATGGGAAAGATTCGCAACCCATGATATTTCGTGAGGAGGGCAAACAGCTTGTGCGAGTAGACTTGCGAGGTTTGGGTGCGCATTCTGTGATGGTCCTGGATGTGGCGGGCAGGGTGATCGATACAAAGGCGGGCATTGGGGCTACCCGCTACTTGCTTCCCGTTCCCTCTAGGAGCGGTATTTATACCGTGGTGGCGAAGTCGGGCGGGGAAACAACCCTGCATCGAGTGACCGTGCTTTAGGTCCCATTAAATAGAGGGAAAATGAGGACAGTCAGAAAAACTCCTTACTGGGTCGGGGCATTCCTCTTCATCATGGGGACCCTGGTAAGCGGCGCGTCCGTAGCCTATGGACAAGCGCCGGCAAAAACCAAGCTCAAAAAAATTCTGGTGCTGAATAAAAGCCAGTTTGGAATCAATGGGCATAGAGAAAGCCGAGCGGACTTCATGAAAGCCCTCGCGGAATTGGCTTTGGAAAAAGGTTTTACAATAACAACTCTAGGTCAGGATGCCCCCGCTTCCACCTTTTCCACCGAGTTCTCGACTGCTGGCCTGGCTGGATATCACGCTGTGATATTCTGCTACAATGATGGAGTTGACCGCTTCTTGGATTCCACGCAGAAGAGAAATTTCGAAGCTTATGTCAAAAACGGCGGAGGGTTCATTGCTATTCATTCCGCATCCGACTTCATTATCAATTGGACGTGGATAACCTCGGTTCTCGTGGAGAGCTATTACGGTCCTCACGGTACTAATCAGCCGACTGCAAACCTGACCCATGATTTAGAAGGGACGGCTACAGGAGCGGAAACCCAGGGGATATTCAAGGGTTTGACGGCGCCCGCCGGCTTTTTAGACGAGTTCTATTCCTTCCGTGCCTCCCCACGCGGCAGGCCGGGCGTCACCATTTTGCTTACCGTGGACGAGAAGTCGTTTTCCAAGTCGATCAATGGACCCATGGGAGACGATCACCCGGTTGCCTGGACGAAGTCGGATGGGCGGGGCCGTGTCGCCCACCTTTCCTTGGGTCATAGCTGGTCCACCAACAATGTCTATGCCGCCAAGAATGGCTACCTCAAGTATTTCTTGTACGGTGCCATGCGTTACGTGGCTGGCGATTTCATCGGCTGCACCGATAGCCGAAATGTGGAATACAATCCAGACGCGACCAAGAGCGATCCCACCGCCTGTTTTAGTCCGGATCCCCTGGAGCTGCACGCTGGAGGTGAAAGGCCGGCCCGAACCCTCCTTTCACGAAACGGGACCCACGGGTATTTCGTAGACCTTTCCATTCGTGCTAAGGGTCATCATGCAGTGACCCTAGTCGATAGGACGGGGCGGGTCATTCGACGCATTTCCATCATGGGTCACACCGAAATCTCCGCGCCAAAAACGAAAACGCAATAAACCGCTCTTATTCTTGCTGTCGATCCCAATAATCGTGACGGACTATACGAAGCGATTAGCCCGCCCATCACTACCGGAGAGAAATAGGCCTAATCCCCTACTCCACGGTTTTCCAATAAAACGATTCGTCAATCACCTCGCCGGTGAGCAGAACCAATTTCAGGCGAAGTTGATGCAATCCCGCAGGGCCGAACACAAAGCCCGACTGGCCAATGGCTCGGTACAAGCGATCCCCATTGGCGAGCATAGACGGGAAAGGCAAGATCGAGGACCGGAAAACCGAGCTGACGTCCACGCCATCCAGAAAGGCCTGGCTGGCGGATACATTCAGGGCGCCGTTCAAAGGCGGGCTTTGAAAGATCGCGAAGTCCCATGCTAGGGGTCGGTATAGCTTGATGGCGCTGGCGGTATCCCTTCCACCGGCGGGTTGGGTGTGCAGGGTGGGCAGAACTTCTACCTGACCCATGGGAAACTCCACGGTGCCCGGCAGGGTCCAACCCTCATACCAAAGGTCATTGCCGACTATGGCGCCAGCGGAATCCGCCGCGATTTCGGCGAGCAAAGGCTTCAGGTTATTGTAGAGTCCATAGCTGCCAATGCTGCTGAGTGGGCGCTGCTTGATGGTGACATTGACTATGGCTTGGGCATTCGCGATTTCTGTCGCGGTTGCACCACCATTAGGCGAACCGAGCGGATTGGATACAAAATTAAAAGCGTTATTCCATTTACCCGTGAGATAGGTTTTTCTGAAATTGAGGTAGGAACCGGTAGGATCTGAAATTCCGACTATGGTTTCCTTGCCGTCGAAATTCATCATCCAACTGCTTATTGCAGTGTCTATGCCTCCACCGACTATGACCATTTTTTCGTAGTTCCCACCGCAGCCTTGTTTGGCTTCAAAAGCACCACCACTTCGGCCATTGTCGATAAGGGTGAGATTCTTCCATGTTGGTTTGGTAAAAGGCTGAGTGGTTGGATCGCCATTACTACCGCATTCAATACCTCGATCGCCTACGGTTTCGATTGGAGTGGCGCTGGTGCCACCCCGTTGGCGAGGCGGCTCAACACTTTGAATGGCAATCATATATTGGCTATTTCCCGAATAGCCGAAATCGGTGTCATAGGAATCATCGACAGCATTGGTCACCACTAAGTGCGAGGTATTCACCGCGCCTCCGAACCATTCAATGCCGTCGTCGTCGCCTCTATGCACCTGGATGTGATGAATGACCGTCCGGCGACCCACGGAGCAGAGAGTAAGGCCGTTTAACTCTCGGTCCACCGCTATAGGAAAGCCGGGACCGATGATGCGCATATAGGCAAGCACGCCGGAGGAATCGTTATCGTTATTACCGCCATAAGTAGCCCCCCAGAGCCCTTCAAACTGGTTGAAGGGTCCTGGATTCGCCACGGCCCTGCCAAGCAAGACTATCCCTCCCCAGCTTCCCCGATCCTGAGTCGGTCCCTGGAAGGTGATTGGTTGCAACTGGGTTCCTTGGGCTACCAAATAAGCCCCCCGATCCACCAACAGTGTCCCCCGGATCGTGGCATCGCCTTCTAGGGTAGTGCCTGGCTCGATGGTAAGGGTGACACCATTCTTAACCAAGACGAAACCCCTCAAAATCCAAATTTTGTCCTTGGTCAACAGGGTATTCACGATGATGGAATCGGCAAAGGCGCCGGTCTCGGATTTGGCGGGAATTAGCACGCGGGCTTGAGCGTTTGCTTGGCTAGCAAATAAAGTCGCAGCGAAGACTACGGTCAATTGCAAGAATTTTTTGAATGGGCGCGATATCAACATCAAACATGCCTCCAGAGTCCACGGAGAGTTTTATTGAAGAGTGTTTGCGAATCGTGGATTGCGCAACCGGAGGTAAAATTGGGAATCGACTAATGCTATTCAGAATGAGGCCGATTGCAATACAGTTTCATTCAAACCCGCTTGCGCTGCGAGGTGCGCGGACTAGAAAGTCGCGTGCTTGGTGCGGACGCGGCGGCCAGGGGTCTTCAAAACCCATTTTCCGCGTGATCCGGTGGGGATGCCGAGGCCGACAAGGGCCAGCGAAGCAAGGCGGGCCGAGGCGGGGGGAGGGCGAGCCCACCCCCGAATGTCCTTTTCCTTGAACCTTGGGGGTATTGGGGCGAGGTCCGACCGGAACCGCCATTTTTTGCAACTTTTCCCCCTCCATGCCACAACCGACCCTACGCCTTTACAATACCGCCTCGCGCAGCAAAGAGGCCTTCGCCACGATAGAGCCCGGAGTGGCCCGCGTTTATTGCTGCGGACCTACGGTTTATCACTTCGCCCATATCGGCAATTTGCGCACCTATGTGTTTGAAGACTTGTTGCGCCGCACCTTGGATAAACTCGGTTTTCGCGTGATTCATATCGTGAATATCACCGACGTGGGGCATTTGACTTCGGATGCCGATACGGGCGAAGACAAGATGGAAAAAGGCGCGCGACGCGAAGGCAAAAGCGTTTGGGATATCGCTGAATATTATACCCAAGCCTTCATGAAGGACTGGGATCGCTTGCGGCTGGTGGCCCCCACGCGCTGGACCAAGGCCACCGATCATATTGCCGAGCAAATCGAATTGGTGCGAGCCCTGGAAGATCGGGGATACACTTATTTCATCGAAGGTGACGGAGTGTATTTCGATACGGCTAAGTTTCCGCGCTATGCCGAATTCGCCCAGCTCGACATTGAAGGCATGCAAGCGGGCGCGCGCATCGCGGTGACGCAAGGCAAGCGCAATGCCACCGACTTTTCGCTGTGGAAAATTTCGCCCACCGACACCCAGCGGCAAATGGAATGGGACTCACCCTGGGGCCGTGGCTTTCCAGGCTGGCATATTGAATGCTCGGCCATGGCCATGAAGCATTTGGGGCCGACTCTTGATATTCATTGCGGCGGGACGGATCATATCCGCGTGCATCACACCAATGAAATCGCGCAAAGCGAATGCGCCACGGGTAAGCCTTTCGCGCGCTTTTGGTTGCATGGCGGCTGGCTGCTCGAAGCTCCGGATGAGCAGGGCGGCGGCGGCAAAATGAGCAAGAGCGCGGGGGAATTCGTAACCCTGGATGTGCTCTTGCAAAAGGGCTATAGCGCCATGGACTACCGCTATTTCTGCCTGACAGCCCATTATCGCAATTACTTGAATTTTGGTTATGGAGCCCTGGACGGCGCGCGCGAATCGCTGGCGGCCTTGCGCAAGAAAACCGATCCTTTGATTGGCCGCGCTGGTGCCTTGCGAAGTGACTTGGCTAAGCAATGGCAAGAGAAAATTCTCGACGCGGTCTGCGATGACTTGAATTTTCCCCAGGCGCTGGGCTTGCTGAATGTGATGCTGAAAGACGGCGACTTGCTCGACGAGGAAAAGTCGGCCTTGGTGGCGGATGCCGACGCCTTATTCGGGTTGGGGCTTGCCGAGGCTCCTGCGGCGGTGGCGGTGAAGCCTTTGCCGGAAGACTTGCAGGCCTTGCTGGCGGAGCGCAATGCGGCGCGCGCGGCGAAAGACTGGAAGAAGAGCGATGAATTACGGGCCGCTTTCACGGCGCGCGGCGTGACGCTTAAAGACAATAAGGACGGTAGCACGAGCTGGAGTTGGGTGGGCTGAGGGTTAGGGCTGCGGAGCTCTACTTCGCGGCCTTCCCAGGGTGCCGGGGCCCTTCATTTTTTATCCCGCTATATTTTCAGACTTTCAATTTTACATTCAGTGGAAAAGCCCAATGCTCGTTTCACCGTTGGATAAAATCTTGCGGTTGAAATAGCAACAGCAATTTCCACAAATGCCTTTTCTCCAATTTTTCTTTTGAGGATTTCACCCAATTCCATCTCATTCCCAGATCGACTTATAACGGCTTCTGTAAAAAGCGCGACGTCTTTGCATGGTTCTTCAAGAACCTCATAATTCTTTCGAAGCGTGTTTCGAATAACGTCTAGGTCAACCTTTCTCTTTTTGGCCGCGTTTATTTCTATTTGAACACAGCTACCACAGTCTTCACTTTGTACGGCGATCAAGCGGGCTACAGATAGGGCCTTTGCAGAGGAATGCTTCCATAGGGCCAATAGTGGAATTGCCATTACATATTTCAGAAAAGTCACCGGCGTCGCGTCCACAACATATTTAGCCCAATCGACAGGCTCTCCTAACTTGACCGCTTCCTTGTCTAACATTGAATGCAGGTATTTTTTAATCATGTGCGATCTAAATAACAAAAGCAGACGAGTCCTTCATGCGAGGCAAGGGGCAGACAGGGGTGGGCCGCCGTCGCCCCAGAGGCGCTTGACGACCCCAACAGAAACGGTAATGCGAAGCTTTTAGAAATTCACTGTGGGCATGATATAGAGCAAGGTGCCGATATTCTGGCCATCGCCATTGCCCAAGGCCGCGTCTTTCAATTCGTCGGCGCTATTGCCAGGAATGAAAACGCCGCCGCCGATGGCCATGGTGCATCCTTTGATCAAAGACACATTGATTTCGCCATCGACTTCATTGCCATAGGGGTCTTCCACGCCCGTAATGGTTTTGGCTGGCAGGAAGAAATGATTCTGGGCTTTGACCGTGACTTTTTTGCCTTCACCCCACGCTAATAAATCGGCTTCGATGTCGACGCGGAAATCCATGACGCCGAGGCGCGGATTGGTGGTGAAATAATCCATCCAGCCATAGGCGCTGTGACCGGCATAATAACTAGCGCGGTACAAGGTCGACACGGTTTTGTCGCTGCCATCGTCGCCGCTCATCATGTCGAAGCCCAAATTGGCTTTGACATTCTTGGCGACTATGCCCGCGCGCGTGCTGATTTGAAAGGCTTGGCTGGCGGCGTCAGGCTTGCCATACAGATTCAATTCGCCGCTTTGCCAAATAAATTCTTCTTCAAAGGCGAAAATTCCGGCCCGGCCGCTTAAGCGCTCACCGGAATAAAACAAATCATAGGCTAGAGACGTTTGGCTGCCATTCCCTTGGCCAAAGGTAGTGGGCAAACGGGATTGATCGTAAAAGGAATACAGGTCGAGGGCTAGGCTCGATGTGATTTGTTGATTGAAGAATAGGCCTGAAAGCAAAACATGATCGTTCATGGTTTGCTGGCCGCGGTCGCTGATAAGATAAAGCAAGGCTGTTACATTGGTCTTACCGAAATCGCCATTGGCGGAAATACCGTCATAGCTGCGCCCGTGATTATTCCATTCGCTGCGTTCGAGCACGCGCCCACTCCCCATAGTGATGCGTTGGCGGCCAGCGGCCACTTGCACCTTGCCGAGTTTGCGCAAGAAATAGGCTTGAAGCAAGTCCACTCCCTTGGCGTCGCCACTGGGGGCGCTGATAGGATTGCCATTGCTTTCGGGCCCGCTGCCAAAGGCTCGGCTGTCTTGGATTTCGACCTTGACGAGGAGGTTTTCACTGGGCGACGTCACATAGCCGAGGCGGGCGCGCTCAAGCGTCCAAATTCGCTCGCCGGCATAGGGCGAGGTCATGCGCTTGTGATCGAATTCGGTGCGCAGGCGGATTTGGCCGCTGATGCCGTCCTTGGTGGGACCAAAGGGCGAATCGTTAGGCACGGCCGCCACGCCGGAGCTTAGCGTCAATGCTATCGCTACGGAGCCCAGGGCGGTGGCTGACCTGATGAATGGGTTTACGGGTTGATGCATGCATGACCTCCACGGAGGGGTGATGCAACAAATATTGCCAAATTATTTCAAAATTATTGAAATACCAGCTGCAGGGATTTTTGTCAGACCGACAAAGGGGGCATAAAAAAGGCGCCGACGGATTTACCGCCCGGCGCCGAAAAATTTAGGAGAGGAGAATTAGAAATTGAAGACGGGCATGAAATAGAGGAAGAGTCCGGGTTCATTGTTGCGGCCCTTGGGTAAGCGAGCCAGGGGCACACTGTAGGCACCTTCGCCGGGAAGGAAGGCGGCGGCTCCGAGTACGATATTGCTCTTGGGATAGAGCGAGAGATGCACTTCGGCATTGTATTCCTGACCATAGGCGACGTCGGCGGCCTTAGGCGCATTTTGAGGGGTGAAGTAATGGTAGGCAAGCTTGAGGGTTGCTTTTCGCGAGCCGGGTTCGCCAAAGAATCCAAAGTCAGCATCGGCACGATAATCCATGACACCGTATTGGGGGTTGACTCCGAAATAGTCCATCCAGCCATAAAGGTGATGCGCGAAATAATAATTGGCACGGTAAAGGTTATTGTCACCGTCGGCTTTGGTGGTATCGCCGGTCATGATGTCTAGACCAACATTGAACTTGATGTCACTGGGGAAGGCCATGCCCAAGCGTGCTCCGAGCTGCCAAGCGGCGCTGGTCAAATCCTTGGCGCCTTTGCGCATTTCACCGGCTTGATAAATGAACTCTTCATCATAGGTGAAAAGACCGGCCTTACCGAAAACACGGGCACCTAGGTAGACTAGGTCATAATTATCGGCGGAGTCGACGCCATAAACGGCGCGCAGGCGACTTTGATCGTAAAAGGCATAAGCTTCGCCGGTAAAGGCATCACTCACCTTGTGATTGTAATGCAGGCCGGTGAGGAGCAGGCGGTCACCGATAATGGTTGTGGTATTGGCTGAGGCTGCTGCGGTGAGAGTGTCGCGCACGAGGTAAAACAAACCGGTGAGGTCGGAAGTCGGGGTGACCGTCCAATTGAAGGCTGCGCCGTCAAAGGCTCGGCTGGTGGGACTCCATTCGAGGGTCGAGAGGAAGCGGCCCGCGCCGAGCGACATTTTCTGGCGGCCAAGGGCGAGCTTGACTGGACCTTCTTGGATAGCCACATAGCCCTGCAAGAGATCGACACCTTTAGAATTGGCGACCGAAGCTGTGGCGGGATTGCCAGCCGGAACTTCACTGCCGTAGAAACGAGTGTCCTGAAGTTCGACCTTGATTTCGACTTTTTCCGAAGGAGCCGCCAAGAAGCCCAGACGAGTACGAATCTGGGTATTTAACAGGCCTTTCTTTACCGTGGTGTCGAGCATGCTCTTGACATCGTATTCGGTGCGAAGGCGCACTTGGCCAAAGAAGGGAGGCTGGGGCATGGAAAAGGGCGATTCGCCCGGTGGCATGGCCCAAACCGCTCCGGCGGAAAAGGCGAGGGCGGTTGCAGCCAACACGCTCTTACGGCGTAGTCGGACGGGGGACGATGAGTTGAGCATAATGGCCTCCTGAGAAATTGCCGGGTTGGCGGCGACGGTGTGGGTTAAAGACATGGTTTGATTCCTGGCGCATTTGGAAATGCGCCTGCTAAGTGTGAGAGTTTGAGAAATCAGGCCTCTAGGGGCCGACGGAATTTTTTCATGCCGCCGCCTTATGTAGGGCATGTCCGGTGCTGATGAGATAATGCACCAGCCGCTTGCGGATTTCGCTATAGCGGGGATCATCAATCAGGGTTTCGCGAGTGCGCGGCCGGGGAATATCGATGATCACGTTTTCCGCGATTTTGGCCCTGGGGCCATTGCTCATGAGTACGATGCGGTCGGAAAGGAAAATGGCCTCATCGACATCATGGGTGATCATGAGCACGGTTTTGCGATCACGCTCCCAAATTGAGGTCAACTCGTCCTGCATACTACCGCGTGTCAAAGCGTCGAGAGCGCCGAAGGGCTCGTCAAGCAAAAGCACGTCGGGATTGGCGGCGAAAGCACGGGCGATGCCGACGCGCTGTTTCATACCTCCCGAGATTTCACTCGGCTTCTTCTTGGCATGGGCGGTGAGATGCACCATGTCGACATATTTCATGGCGGCTTCAGTGCGCTGCGCCTTGTTCCAGCTGGGATGCACGCTGTCGATGGCCATGCGCACGTTTTCCAGGACGCTGAGCCAGGGCAATAGGCTATGCGACTGAAAAACCACGGCGCGATCCAGTCCGGGAGCGGTGACTTGCTTGCCAGCCACCATGACCGCACCCTGGGTGGGGGAAGCCAGTCCTGCGACGATATTGAGCAAGGTCGATTTGCCACAACCGCTATGGCCGATAATGCTCACGAATTCGCCGCGGGCCACGTCGAGATCGACATTGTCCAAGGCATGATAACGCGAAGCGCCGGAGCCGAAAATCTGGTGTATTCCGCCCAGGTGCACGAAGCGGCGATCCTGAGGATCCTTTTCCTTGGGTAACATGGATGATTCCTTATTCATTTGATCACCTCATTCAATCGTTACGGGTTCCGACCCAGTGAGCAATTCCGGCCATGATGCGATCCAGCAGCAGGCCGACGAGACCGACATAGACCACCGAAACCACGATGTCGCTCATGCGCGAGCTATTCCAAGAGTCCCAGATGAAAAAGCCAATGCCAACACCGCCCGTTAGCATTTCGGCGGCGACGATGGCCAGCCAAGCCATGCCGATGGCGATGCGCAAACCCGTGAAGATATAAGGCGCGGCGGCCGGCAAAAGGATTTTGAAGAAGAAGCGCGAGCCGTTGATTTGATAGACGCGGGCCACATTGTGATAGTCGGAGGGAATGCGCATGACGCCCACCGAGGTATTGATGATAATGGGCCAAATGGCTGTGATGAAGATGACGAATATGGCTGAAGGCTGAGCTTCATTAAATGTCGCCAAAGAAATCGGCAGCCAAGCCAGGGGAGGAATGGTGCGTAATACTTGGAACAAGGGATCGAAAGCGCGATAGGCCATCACCGAAGTCCCCAGGACAATACCCAGGAAAACCCCGACTATGGCCGCCAGGGAATAGCCCATGCCCACGCGCTTAAGCGAATTGAGTAGATGCCAGCCCAAGCCTTTGTCATTGGGTCCATTGTCGTAAAAAGGATGCGCAATCAGATTCCAGCTTTCGGTCACGGTTTTCACCGGTCCGGGCAAGGTCACGCCTTCACGATTGCTATACGCCTCCCAAAACAAGCCTATGAAGACCAAGGCAATGATCGGCAAGAGAATGGTTTGCGCGAGGCGACGCACGCGCGCGATGCGCTCGGTATCGGTTTCACGCTCAGCCTCAGGGGGCTTGGGCATTTTCACCGGCGCTTTCGCCTCAGGGGACTTGGCAGCCGCGGCACCCTTTTCAGGGACAGGCGGCTCGACCTTGGTGGCTTTGACATCCAGTATCATGGACTTATCTCCGGTCATGAGTTGGCGGGTATATCACCCAATCATTTCTTTTTCTTGCTACCGTCGAGATTTTTGATCTTGAGCGAGGCAAGGTAGGCTTCAGGATTTTCGGGGTCGAAGACAACGCCGTCAAAGAAGGTTTCTTTGCCGCGAGAATCAGTGGCAGGTATTTGAGCTTCAGGCACGCCCAATTCCTTGGCGCATTCGCGCCAGAGATCCGAGCGATTCACTGAGTTCACGACCTTATCGTATTCGACACCCTTGGGCAGAAAGCCCCAGCGCCGGGTTTCAGCCAGGAACCAGATGTCATGGCTTTTGTAAGGGAAGGAGGCATTGTCGCGCCAGAATTTCATCAGCTCACCGGTTTTCTTGGGACGACCATCGCCATAGTTGGTTTCGCCTTTGAGGCGAGGCTCCAAATCTGAGATTTGGCAATTGATCCAATTTTTTTGGGATAGGATTTTGGAAAGCTCAACCTTGTTCTCGTCCTTGTCACACCACATTTGCGCTTCCATGATGGCCTTGAGTATTGCCTTGGTGGCTATAGGATTCTTGTCGCACCATTCTTTGCGCATGCCCAAGGCTTTCTCTGGATGGTCCTTCCAAATCTCTTGGGTCTGAATGGCACTATACCCGATTTTCTGATTGATGAGCTGTTGGTTCCAGGGTTCGCCGACACAGAACGCATCCATATTACCGACGCGCATATTGGCAACCATTTGCGGCGGAGGTATCACTATGGTATTGACATCAAGATCGGGATCAATGCCGCCAGCGGCCAGCCAATAGCGTATCCAATAATTGTGCGTGCCGGTGGGAAAGGTCATGGCGAAGGTGAGTGGTGCGCCCTTGGCTTTCGCTTTGTCCACCATCGGCTTGATGACGGAAGCGTCCAGCTTCAAACCCTTTTCCTTGTATTTCTCGGCCACCGAAATGGCTTGGTTATTGTAATTGAGGCGGGCGAGGATATACATGGGCACCGACTTATTGCCCTTGGTATTGAGGCCCAAAGTCATAGCATAAGGCATGGGCGTCAGAATATGCGCACCATCGATGCCGCCATGCTCTGAACCCAATTCCAGATTGTCGCGGGTGGCTCCCCAGCTGGCTTGTTTGGAAACCTCGACATCCGGCATACCATGCTTGGTGAAAAAGCCTTTTTCTTTGGCAATCGCCAAAGGGGCGAAATCGGTGAGGGCGATAAAGCCCAGCTTGGCCTTGGTGGTCTCAGGCTTGCCTTGTCCCCAGGCAGGCATGAGCGCGAAGAGCGCCGCGCCAGCGGCGGCGAAAACGCGGGTTCGGAAAGAAAGGCGAACGGCCTTGGCGGTCGCAAAAGGGTTTGCGGCTTGCATGATTTTGTCCTTGATGGAGAGAAGGTTGGCGCTGATGGCAACGGATAAAAAACTGCGGCGAGGGAGGGGACCCCGCGGGAGGCGCTGAAGACACGCCTCCGGCGGGGCAAGGCGCACTGCTCCGGGAGTCACGGGCGGTACGCCTGTCGAAGCCCGGCGGGTCCTCTGCTGGTCCTGAGGGCGGGCTCCGCTCGGCCGGGGAGGCCGCTGTTGCCGACGTAACACATCGGTAACGGTAACCTCCACGATAAAATCGTTGGTGGCCATATCTGATTCCTGGCAATGTGGGCTTCGAGCGTGGCCTGCGCCTATAGGGGCGAAGTTCCACGTTCCAAAAGCCCGGACGGACCGGAGTCAGTTGGCGGCCAGGCTTTGCGAACAAAGTCCGGCCTGTAACTTGTATACGCAACCCCCGTACCAATAAAGTGACGTCACATGCAAGTGCTGATTTTGAACGATTCGGGCCGATACAGGCCGTGAGCCCTAGACATCGACTCAAAAGCCCCAAGGGCCTTGAGTCGAGAAGTCATGTGTTGTCAGGAAATGGCGAGTTGACGAATCGGCTTTGTCAGCCTTTGTTACGAATTAATGTCGCGAGCGCAGCAAAAGCAAAAATTCAAGAATGGCAAGGACGGCGAAAAGAACGGCAGCGAATTTCCAGGGTAAGACATTGCCCTGATTTGATTCGGCGATGGTGCGTGGCGCATCTTCCTGGGCTACGCGTTCCCGGCGTTCCAAATGAAAACGCAATTCACTGAGGGCTTGAAAGCGCCGCGCAGGATCGGCCTCGGTGGCTTTTTGCACCACGGTTTCCAACCAAAGAGGTATTTGGGGATTGTAGCGTGAAGGCGGGGTCCAGCGCTGAAAGCGCGGCTGGCTGAAGGGCTCGATTTCACCATAGGGCAATTTGCGAGTTAACAATTCATAGAGTGTCACGCCCAGGGCATAGACCTCGGTGCGTTCATCGGCCATGGTTTGCTTGCCGCGAAAAAATTCGGGCGCCATATAACTTGGCGTGCCCGGCACATCGCTTTCCCCTCCGCCTTCGCCGGCAAAGGCGTCGGTATGGGCCACGCCTAAATCGAGAAGCAAGGCCTTACCCTCTTCATCTATAAGAATATTGTCCGGCTTGATGTCGCGGTGCAGAACCTGCAAGCGGTGCAAGGCCTCTAGACCACGGGCGATTTGCACGGTGAGCTCTACGGCTTCGGCGGCGGGCAGGGGTTGGCCCGCATCGAGCCTTCGGCGCAAGGTTTCGCCGGGATGCCAGGGCGTGGCATAATACAAGTGGCTGCGGCGTCCAGCCTCCAAGATCAAGGCAGGCATGACGTGGCGATGCTGAATGCGTCGCCCCACCCACTCTTCCCGCAAGAAGCGATCGATTTGCCGACGCGAGTCTTCGGGGGAAGCGGCCTCGATACGGGGAAATTTCAAAACCACCTTGCGCCCGCGCTTGAGATCATCGGCAAGGAAAACTTCGGAAAGCTGACCGCGATGCAAGCGCCGCGCGAGATAAAAATCATCGAGAGTCATGCCTTCGCGAATATCGGGATGCAAGGGCAAGTCGTCGGTTCCCGCACTTTTCTGCAAAGCGTCTTCAGCGGGCAGCTTATCTAGGCGCAGCATCAAAAGGGAAATATCGTCGTCGCTGCCCGCGCGCGCGGCGGCAGCTTGGGCTAAAGCATCGGCGGTGGCCTGAATATCCTGGCGTAGCTCGGCTTGCACGCTGGCGGCGGTGGGCTCCAGGGCTTTGTAAAAACCATCGGTGCAAAGCAGGAAAACGTCGCCGGGCATGACATTTTCCTGATGGAATTCTGGATGAATGTGCTCGTCCAAGCCCATTGCACGCGAAACCACATTGCGAAAATCGGGATTGTCCCAAACATGATCTTGGGTGAGGCGGCGCAATTCGCCCTGCCTTAATAAATAGACGCGAGCATCGCCGACATGAGCTACCGTGGCACGCCGACCCTTGACCACCAAACAAGCGAAAGTAGCCTCACCCGCCTTGCCATCCTTGACTGCGCCTTCGCGCACCCAGCGATTCAGGGCAATGAGGGTTTGTTCCAGGCTTTTGCGAACGCCCCAGGTGTCGGGACTGCTATAATAATCGGAGAGGAAACGCCGGACGGACGTCTCGGCGGCGTTACGCCCGCCGCGGCCTTTACCCACGCCGTCCGCGACCGCGAGGGCCACGCCTTTATCGCGCAAAACCTCGCCTTCGGGGGTCACCCCGCCAAGAAAATCCTCATTGGGACCACGCCGACCCGTGAGGGTGACCTGCCCCATTGAGACCGAAAGCATTAGATCTTCGCCGTCGTCACCAAGGGCGATCCCCAGGTGCTACGCCAACGGCGCTTAACGCCCAAGAGTCCAGCCAAGGCCAGCAGACCCAAAAGGCCGAAGATGAGAAAGCCCGCTCGATAGTCACCGGTATATTGCTTAGACAAGCCAATGGAAGTGGCGAGATAAAAGCCACCGATACCGCCCGCCATGCCAACCAGGCCGGTGAGCACGCCGATTTCCTTGCGAAAGCGCTGAGGAATCAATTGGAAAACCGCGCCATTGCCCATGCCCAAAGCCATCATGCCGAAAATAAAGAAAAGCAAGGAAGGGATAAGCTGGGTCGAGAACACCACAATGCCCAACATGGCGGTGGCGACGCAGCCATACATGAATTGCAGGGAGCGTATACCGCCGATTTGATCTGCCACTTTACCGCCGATAGGGCGGAATAAGGAACCCGCGAATACGCAGGCCGCCGTCAAATAACCCGCGACGGCCGGCTTCACGCCAAATTGCGAATTGAAATAAATCACTAGGCTGGAGGAAAGTCCGACAAAACCACCAAATGTGACGCAATAGAAAAACATGAACCACCAAGTATCCGCGTCGCGCAAGACGGTCAAATATTGATGAAGCTTTTTCGGGGGCGGCACATCGGGGCTGTCCTTGGCCATGATGGTATAAAGGCCTAAGGTCAGTACCAGGGGAATAAGAACGATTCCGAAAACGGCATTCCAACCGAAGTGCTGGGCGAGTACTGGCCCAAACAATGCGCTGAAAACCGTACCGGAATTACCCGCGCCTGCAATGCCCATGGCCAAACCTTGGGCTTCAGGGGGATACCAACGCGAAGCCAGGGGCAAGGCGACAGCGAAAGAGGCTCCGGCGACGCCGAGGAAAATGCCCAAGACCCAAATTTGCGACAAGGTGTCGACATGGGCTAAATAGGCCCAAGCCAGCGCGGCAATGACTATGACTTGCGCCAGCAGGCCAGCGCGCTTAGCTCCGATTCGATCCACCAACAAACCAAGAAAGAAACGGAAAAAGGCGCCGGATAAAACCGGTAAGGCCACCATGAATCCTTTTTGCGCAGGCGACAGGCCCAAGTCCTTGGCAATGAAAATGCCGAGAGGCCCGAGCAGCACCCAGACCATGAAGCTCATGTCGAAGTAGAGAAAGGCGGAAAAAAGCGTAGGCGGGTGGCCGGCTTTCATAAAATCTTTGATTTGCATGGCGTATCCCCAAAAAGGTGGAAACGCACGGCTAGCTCCGAACCAAGGATCAAAATATCCGGATCAGGTGACTACGCTGCCGAGCGCGCGAGTCGGCTAGACTCGCCTGCTTCGATCTCGCGTGGCCAGAGAACCGGACGGACCGGAAACATTGCAATGGCTGGAGGACCAAATTATTAAAGGAGCAATCAACGTACCAATGAAACTGTCTAGACTTTTTTTTGACTAGCCAGCAAAGTGACGCGTTTTTCGCCACATCTAAGAGGTATCAAGGGTGCTACGTCATAACATGTCATTTTTTGTATGAGCAATGGCATGACATGCATTGACAAATCCTCTGTCAACCAAATGGCTTCAAAGCGGGACCCTATATGCCATGAGCGTCATCCTTTTGACTTAGACCCATTTGGAAATTCATCCAAGAATTCAGCATAGCCGAGTTGGGATTGTGGAGGCACCCAAGCCTGTCCATCGATTCTGGGCAAGCTCTCGACTGACTTGGCGAAAAAGGTATCGAGGCAAATATTTTCCATGTCGAGTCTTTGCAAATCATCCGAGCTGAAATGACCCTCTTCCCACATGCGCTGAGCATAGTAACGCGCATGATTCGCATCGGGGTAATTGGCTCCCTCACCGGAAAACCTCAAAAAGCCTTTGGAATGCAGAATCCGTCCGCCTCCCGCCAATAACTCCCCTGACAAGGCGGCTTTGATGGGCTCCTTGGTGCTATTCACATAGCGCTTCGAAGCAATCCAATCCACAGCCTGTTCGCGATGTTCGGGATCGCCTAACCAAACCGCCGCCTCCAAAATGCAGCGTAGGAGGTTGGCATGGCTTTCAGCATGACTTTCGTGCCAATTTTTGCGGACGGCCAAAACCTTTTCATTCATGGGCGGCAAAAGGTCGGTGCTAAGCGCCACTAAATACCCAAGCTTGGAGGTGACGGCCCTTTGATTCCAAGGCTCGCCCACGCAATATCCATCGATTTCCGCCGTGCGTAAGCGGCGCACCATTTCGGGTGGCGGCACATGCACAAACTCAATCCGCTTGCCTGGCGTCAAGCCGCCACGCAATAACCAATTGCGAAATAAATACTCATGGGTGCTGCGGGGATGGACAACGCCGAGCCGTAAAACTTTTTCGGGATTCTGCTCAAGGTAGGTGGCAATACCCAAAGCATCGCGCACTCCCGCGCGCCACAGGGCATTGCTTAAGGTGATGCCATTGCCATGCTGACAGAGACATGTTGCATAAGCAAAAGGCTCTTGCCACCCGCCGGGCGCAACATTGTGCGCCAAGACCAGAGTGATAAGCATATGCGCGGCATCGACCTCACCCGCCGCAAGGCGAGCCACCAATTGGTCCCAGCCATTGGCTTTGCGGAGCTCGACCTTGAGGCCATGCGCTTCGAACAACCCTAATTCATGAGCCACCACCAGGGGTGCGCAATCGGCCAGGGGAATAAAGCCGATTTGCAAAAGTTCATTCAAAGCCATTCTTTATAGTGGGACCGCAAAGCCCGCGCCCTGACTCTGATTTAACCACATGGATGAATAGCTCATCAATCGAATCGTGGGAAAAGCCCGCCACGTATCAAAGCCGCAACAATTGACACTCACACCCATCATATGACAAAGACTGCCATTGTCAAAAATCACCCTCGATTGTTTTGTTCGAAAGAAGTCAAAGCCTGCGAAATTTCGCCCAATTTGCGTTTTGATGCTCCGAGCTCCTAAAAAAATTCTTGGTACGTGGATTGCATTAGAAATATTTCGGCTTGCGTGTCTAGGCTTTTCCGAAAGCTTATTCGCGCCACCAACTGGTTCCCGGTCCGCCCGGGCCTTTGGACTCCACCTAGCCTTTCCAAGGTGTTGCCATGGCCCAGACGTTGACGTCTCCTGTATTGCCTACGGTTTCCGCTATTGCGGCAAACCCCACATTTTCCAACCCCAATAATGGCGCCACCGGTGCCTTCTCCGACACGCAAAAGGAATACCTCGATGGTTTTCTGCGCGCCATGGTCGGAGCAGGCCCTGCGACTTCAGCCAGTGCCTCGCCTTCCCAGCCCGGCAAAAGCGCTGCGCCGGAACCCGGTTCTGGCACGGTCGCGTCTTATGGCGGTAAAGAGGCGATAGGCTACCGCGCCCAGCAAGCCTGGCTCGCCGCAGGCAAACGCCTATCTAAAGAAGAGCAAATCAAATTCGAAGGCAATCCCCTGGAGGCTTGGGATACCATAGCCAAGCTTTCGGCCTTGGGTCAAGCTCCCGAAGGCGCCGACATTTTCCGCTTTAAATTCCACGGGCTCTTTAATGTGATGCCCGCGCAAGCCGGCTTGATGTGCCGCATGCGCATTCCTTGCGGAGTCCTGTCTTCGCAGCAAATGCGAGTGGTCGCCGATTGCGCCGAGCGCTATGCGGTCGGCCATGCCGATATCACTACCCGCGCCAATTTGCAGATTCGCGAGATCAAGCCTGAATTCATGGAGGCCTTGCTCACTGATTTGCATCAATGCGGCATCATTCCGCGCGGTTCGGGCGCCGACAATATCCGCAATGTCACCGGTAATCCCACCGCGGGCATCGACAAGGACGAACTCTTCGACGTTTTACCGCTTTGCAAAAAACTCCATCATGCCATTTTGCACAATCGCGAATGTTATGGCCTGCCGCGCAAATTCAATATCGCCTTCGATGGCGGCGGCAGCATCGCCGCCTTAGAAGACACGAATGACATCGGCTTTCGCGCGGTACGCGTTGAAGCCGATGGCGATTTGCCGGCAGGCATTTACTTCCGCTGCGCCCTCGGCGGCATCTCGGGGCATAAGGATTTCGCCCGCGACACGGGTTTGCTATTGACGCCCGCCGAAACCGTCGATGTGGCCTTGGCCATGGTGCGGGTCTATATTGCCAAGGGCGACCGCGGCAATCGCAAAAAAGCCCGCCTCAAGTATGTGCTCGACATCGAAGGCTTTGATGCCTTTTTGGCGGCCACCGAAAAAGAACTGGGCCGGTCCCTGCGCCGTTACCCCAAGGATCGCTGCGCCTTCGCCCCCGCCTCAGGTCGCAAAACCCATCTTGGCTTTCATTCCCAAAAGCAAGAGGGCCTATTCTGGGTGGGTGCCGCCGTCCCCGCCGCACGACTGACTTCAGCCCAATTACATGGACTTGCCGATCTCGCCGACGCCTGCGGACAGCGCGAATGGCGTCTCACGGTTTGGCAAAACCTGATCTTGCCCCATGTGCCCGAGGCCAAGCTTGACGCTGTATTCGAAGGCTTGCAAAAGCTCGGTCTCAGCCATGCTCCCGATCCCATCGTGGCAGGTCTGGTTGCCTGCACGGGCGCCGAGGGCTGCAAATTCGGACAAGCTGCCACCAAGGGCACGGCCCGCGTCATCGCCGCCAAACTCGCCGGTAGCTTGCCGGAGGATGCCGCCGTCAACATTCACGTCACAGGCTGCGGGCATAGCTGCGCCCAGCATTTCATCGGGGACTTGGGGCTTATCGCCACCAAGGTCGAAACCCCCAAAGGTGTGCAAGGCGGATTTCATTTCTTCGTGGGCGGAGGATATCAGGATCAAGGCCGCATCGCCGTACCCCTCATCGAGTCGGTGCCGGAAAGCGCCGTAACCCAGGTGTTACATGCGGTTTTGGCCACCTATGTCTCCTCGCGCCGTCCGGGCGAGACCTTCACGGACTTCACGGCTCGACATTCCGATGAATCCTTGATTGCCGCCTTGAGTCCCGTGGCTGCCGAAGCCCTGGCCAAATCCACCTCCGCGGCCTTGGCCGAAGTTTGAAGAGCCAGACCATGATTTCCCCCATCATTCCTGATAATGCGCCATTTTCCGTTGAACAACGCTCATGGCTGAATGGCTTTTTGGCCGGGATGCAAAACGTGTCCTTGCTGCAAAATGGCTGGCAAGGCGGCAATCCCTCGCAGGGCATGCCCAATGCCGGTGGCGTGCCGACCGCCAGGGCAAACTCCAGCGCCAAAGCGACGGCGCAAATCCTGGTGCTTTTCGGATCGCAAAGCGGCAATGCCGAAAGCTTGGCGCATCAATTTGCGGATAAGCTGAAAGGCGCCGCTGGTCCGGTCACCTTGGCCCCACGCGTGCTGGGCATGGATGCCTACGCGGATCTCGATTTTGCGGCCGAAAAATTCATTGTCCTGCTTTGCTCGACCTGGGGCGATGGCGACATGCCCGATCATGCCGTGGCTTTTTGGGATTTCCTGAAAGGCGATCAAGCCCCTCGTTTGGACTCCACGCATTTCGCCGTCTTCGGTTTGGGCGATCGCAGTTATCGCCGCTTTTGCCAAGCGGGAAAGCAATTGGACGAGCGCTTCGCCGCTCTCGGCGCCAAGCGGCTTTTGCCTGTCGTCGCCTGTGATACAGATTTTGAAGCCACCGCACAAACTTGGTTCACCGACCTGGCCACGGTATTGCAGAATCATGCCGGTGAAGGAAATCCCGGTATCTCCGAAGCAATGCCGACGGGCGCGGCCACGCCTTCCGCGGCAGTCAATGGCTCCCAGCCAATGGCTAGCGCAGCCCCCGCAGGCACGGCTCCCAAATACGATCGCAAGCATCCCTTTCCCGCCGCCTTGCTCGAAAACCATCCCCTGAATGCTAAGGGTTCGGCCAAGGACACCCGCCATTTCAGCCTCTCCCTGCTGGGCAGCGGGCTGTCTTATAAAGTGGGCGATGCCCTGGGCGTGATGCCGCGCAATGACTATGACCTCGTCGATCGCTTTATCCTGAGGCTCAATGCCTTGGGTAGCGAGGCGGTTACCGTGGGCGGCGAGTCCGCCACCTTGCGCCAAGCCCTCTTGGAAAAGCTCGACTTGCGGCGCGGAAGCGAAGCCTTATTGCGCGCCATCGTCGCAGGCACGCGCAATCCCAATGAACGCAAGCGCGCCGAAGCCTTGGTAGTCGAGCCCCAAAGTGAAGCCACCTTGGATTATTTGGCGGCCCGTGATTGCCTCGATGTACTGGAAGATTTTTCACATAGCCATCCTCCGTTGCAAGACGTGGTGGGATCGCTGAGCAAATTGGCACCGCGCCTTTATTCCATCGCTTCTTCGCCCCTGGAAAATCCGGGCGAGGTGCATTTATGCGTCGGAGTGCAGCGCTTGCGCCAGAATGGTCGCCTACGGCGCGGCGTGACCTCGACTTTTCTCGCCGAGCGCGTGCCTTTGGGCATGCCCGTGCCGGTTTATGTTCAGCCGACATCGCATTTCACCCTGCCGCATGATGCTGGAAAACCCATCATCATGGTGGGCCCTGGTACCGGCGTCGCGCCTTTTCGCGCCTTTCTGCAAGAGCGTCGCGCCTTGGGCGACAAAGGCCGTAACTGGCTTTTCTTCGGCGATCAATGCCGCGCCTTTGATTTTCTCTATGCCGAGGAATTCATCGACATGGAGGCCGACGGCTTTCTCAATAAGCTGTCGCTGGCCTTTTCTCGCGATCAGGAAAAAAAGATTTATGTGCAAGATCGCATGCTAGAGCAAGCTCAGGAAATGTATGCCTGGCTCGAAGACGGCGCAAGCTTCTATGTCTGCGGCGACGCTAAGCGCATGGCCAAGGACGTCGACTCGGCTTTGCATAAAGTGATCGAAATCGCTGGCGGAAAGACAGCGGATCAAGCCAAGGAATACGTGGAGCGCCTGAAAAAAGAACATCGCTATGGACGCGACGTTTATTGAGCCTGATGCCATGATTTCCAGCACGCCTCCCTCCCTACGCGAATTCGCCCCCGGCTTATTGGGCGAAGCCGTCGCTTCGGCTCTGAAAGACCAAGCCACCTTGACGGCCGTCGAGAAATTTTCGAATTGGCATTCCGAAGCCACGCCCGGTAGCTTGGAGAATTGGTATCGCGAATTGCTCCCTCTCGCCGCTCCCGGCCCGGGAGAGCAATATGCCTTCGAAGTGAATCTCGATCGCTGCAGCGGCTGCAAGGCCTGCGTCACCGCTTGTCACAATTTGAATGGCCTCGATGACGACGAAGGCGAAAGCTTTCGAGATGTCGGCCTCTTGCTCGACCCCGCCGCCATGAAGGGCCCGCAGCATATCACCACGGCCTGCCATCATTGCCAAGAACCCCTCTGCGCCGAAGGTTGCCCGGTTTTGGCCTATGAAAAACAGCCCGACACGGGCGTGGTCAAACATCTCGACGATCAATGCATAGGCTGCGAGTATTGCATTCTTAAATGCCCTTATGACGTGCCGAAATTTCATCACGGCAAGGGCATCGTACGCAAATGCGATCTCTGTGTCGATCGTCTGCGCGTAGGCGAGGCACCGGCTTGCGTGCAAGCCTGCCCCACTAAAGCCATCAAGGTCACCGTCATTACCTTGACGCCTAAGTCCGAGGCTCCGACGTCTGGCTTCTCCTTGCCGGGAGCGCCCGACCCGAAGCATAGCCGTCCCACCACGCGCTTTATTTCCTCGCAGCCTCTGCCCAAAACCTTGCGCGCCGCCGATGTCGGCAAGCTCAAGCCCGAGGCGGCGCATGGCCCCCTGGCTGCCTTGCTGGTGATAAGCCAGGTCGCCTTCGGCTTGGCCTGGGCGGGTCTTGCTTGGAAATATTTCCTCGATCACCGCATGGATACCTCTCCTTGGCTTTTACCCTTGCTATCGGCCCTGACCATGAAGATGGCCTTGCTGGTAGGCCTCACCCATTTGGGCCGCCCGCACCTGGCGTGGAAAGCCTGGATGAATTGGCGCAAGTCTTGGTTCAGCCGCGAAGTCATCGTCTTCGGGGCCTTCGTTGGGGTTTCCGCCACGGCCGCTGCGCTCAGCTTGATTGGTGATGGCGGGCCTTGGCATACCTGGGCAGCAAGCCTTCCCCTACCCCGATCCATAAGCCCCGCTTTTTTCAGCGCCTGGCTGGGTGGATTTCCGTCCATACTGCTTGATATCGCCGTAGGAATCGTTGCCCTTGCTGCGGTGGGCGCTTCCGCCATGCTTTATATCGACACGCCACGTGCCATGTGGCATCGAGGCGCCACCGCCTTGCGATTTGTCCTCACCAGCTTAGCCACCGGACCCGCCTTGGCGGCAGCCGTCCTCATCGCCATGGGCCATAGCCAAGGAATCGGCACGCTTCTCCTCGTGGCTGGCTGCGCTCATGCCGCCAAATGGATGGTAGAAGCCTCCCTGTTACGTCACTTGCGCGTTTCCCGTGACCCGGCGGCGGCAGAAGACCGAGTGGCCGTGCTCATGAAGCACTCGGCGCGATTGCTCCAGGGGCCGCAATTGGGCATAGCCGTATTGCGCACGGTCCTAGGCGTCGCCGCTTTGGCTTTGACCGGATGGCTGGCCTGGACAAACTCGGCTGGCTTGGGAATGGCCCAACTCGCGGCCTTGAACGCTTTGCTCTATTTCGCTGCCGATTTTCTGGAACGGCATTTATTCTTCACCACGGCAGCGGCTCCCCGCATGCCCGGAGCTTTCTAAGGCTCCCGAAGGCGGCCCATGTCAGAAACACGACTACGCAGCTTTGATGGCCCGCTCACGCGGGAATTGGTGAAAAGCCCCGGCCATTTTGGTTTGGGCCAGGTGGCCGATCGCCTGAAACCCGATAGCGTCACCACCACGGTTTGCGGTTATTGCTCCACGGGCTGCGGCCTCAAGGCACATATGCGCGACGGCGAGGCCGTTAATCTCAGCGCCGATCCGAATTATCCCGTGAACTTGGGGATGGCCT
>JAYUVP010000112.1:0-11435 GCA_043753995.1 Fibrobacterota bacterium | reverse complement strand
GGCAACACTATCGACCAAGCCGGCCACATAGCTGAGCGGATCGCGGCGAATTTCCTTTTCTTCCTCACCTACGAGGTAAAAGAGCCCGGTCAAAGCCTTGTTCGTAGTCCAGGCGCCCAAGCTTTCGGTTTCTATGGGCTCATAGGCGGCCGGCTTCAAGGCCGTCACTTGTAATGTCGGCAAGGCCTTGACCACGGAATTGTTATTCCAGGAGGATTGAAAGGCGAGCATTTCCTGGTAACGCGTGAGAGCCGTATTGTACAGGCTACGAAAGTCTCCCCAATACTCCGTCAAGGGGACTAAGGCGAGAGTCGAATCGACAATGGGCGTATACGAGGTGACAAGAGGGTTAAAGGTTTTGCCATTCAAATATTGCGTCGCCGCCGTGCTGTCCGAACCATTCAGAATCGAAAGGCCGTCCGTCAAGGTCATTCCGGTGATGGCCCCTTTGAAAATCGGCACCGATCGCGGAGCGGCATATTCGGCTGCACGGTTCATGTATTTGATCACCGAATCCCCTACCGATTCGAGTAATCCGAAATCGGTTACAAGGCTATTGGCCCGCAAGAGATTACTGGAAAATCCGCTCTTGTCCACGCCAGCAGTGAATGACACCACGGCTTCCATGTTTTTCAAATTCGAGGCGAAGGGTTTGACATAGCCGCTGAGGATCTTGACCGCTTCCAAGGCCTGCTTGGCATCATCGGGCAGGACGATTTGTATCACCTTGTGAGCGAGATAGCCATTGAGCTTGGATGCCGAGGCCGAGCTGGAATCGATGCCCACTTTCAGGGCTTGTTTCAATCCGAGGACCACGCGGTCCTGTAATATCATGGTGGAATCGCGCGAAGTCGTGGTGAAAACCTCGGGCAAATTGCAAGCATTGAAGCTCAGACCGAGGGCGAGTAGGACGGCGAAAAGCAGGGGTTTCAGCATAGAAACGATTTAGCAATTCAACCGGCCCGAGACGATGGACACTAACCCGCTTGTTTCCACCCTATTGCCTCGCGGCGGTCCAAAACCCGAGCTAAAACCGCCGAAATACTGGCCACCGTCTCGGGAAAGTCAAAATCATGCGGATGCAAGGCCAAGCGCAGGAGGGGTGCCTTTCGCGCCTTCACCTCCAAAGCAGGGCAAACCCATAAAGAACCTTTACGCCTTAACCAGGTACGCGTCGTCCAAGTAACCACAGGGCTGGGCAAACGATTTTGCTTGTTCAATAAATGGATGGCGGCATGATCTTCGGTATAATCGAAACCCCAATCGCGCAGCCATCCGAAAAGCCCGGGAGCATGCAACCAGGCAGGAGCGATAAAGCCTTCAGGAGCAAAACCCAGACATTGTTGGAATATGGCCTTCCCCGCCTCAATGCGTCGCCTGGCTTCGGCTTGTTCTAGGGCCAGGAATTCGCCTTCGCCTCCGGTCATAAAGCGCCGCTGAAAGGATTCTGACCATGCGGATTTGGACTCCGCGCCGACCGGAGTCACGGGCGCGTGACCGTCACCTTCCAGTGACTCTGCCAAGGGCGATTCCAAAGACAAATCGGCCGCACCTTGACGCTCCAGATGATAATAGCCGTGCAAAAGCCAATCGACGGCGAAGGGTCGTGGCTGCCGGCAAAAGCTCACGAAATCGGCATGGCGATGCGCCGTATGCGCGCCATGGAATTGCGGCACCAGCAAATAGGCCACCTGGCTCACCTGGAATCGCTCAAACAAGGCTTCCGCATTGCGAATACGTTGCAAATGATAGGGCGTCACATCATGCAGGGAAATCAGGACTTGAGGCTTCATCGCAAGACTCCCGCGCGCACAGATTCGGCATAATAGGAGACGAGGCGTCCTATGGCTTGTTCCCAAGTGCCATACCTTTGCGCCAATTGGGCTTGCGAAGCCGAGATGGCGGGCAGGGCATCAGACCGCAAGTCATTCAGGCGTGCCCAAAAATCGTCCACCTCGCCAGCACGGAAAATGAAGGGGGACTGGGCCTCACTTAATAGCTCGCCGGCTCCGCCACGATCGGGTCCAATCACGGGAAGGCCGCTGGCCATGGCCTCAAGTACGCCCAGGCCGAAGGTTTCATAAGGTCCTGGTGCCAGCAAAACATCATGTTCTGCATAGAGGTCGGCCATGGCAGAGTGGCCCGCGACAAAGCCCACGAAGCGGTAACGCGCATGTTGCTTAGCCGCCAACTTTTCGCTATAGCGGCCGCGACCCGCAATGGTAAGGGAAAAACGTCCGTCCTGCAAAATTCGATCGAGCAGAGGCCACAAAATGTCCCACCCTTTTTCGGCGTCCAGCCGGCCCGCATAGAGCAGCTTTAAAACGGGATCGGAGTTTTTTTTGAGGCTGTTTTTTTTCTTTTCAGCCGCTGCGAAATAAGCGGGGTCGACGCCAAAAGGTTTCCACTCCACTCCCCCGATATGCTGGTTTTGCAAGGCCTGTAGCATGGCATGCGAACTGACCACGGTGCGCGGATAAGCGGCTTGAAGCTGATAAAAGGCCAGGCCGGCCAAGGTCACAGCCCATGCTTTGGCTGCCTGAAAACGACCTCGAAGAGCCCAGGGCCAGGCATAACTGGGAATGGGATCGCTGTGATAAAAAGTGCTGAGCAAACCTTTGAAAAAACGAAGGCGGTAAAGGGCCAGGGTCATCGGTCCGCTGAGCCAGGGATCGCCGCTTTCAATCACATCGGGTGCCTCGTCGCGTATCCATTGCCACAAGGGCCGGGGATTGAGCAATAAGCGGTAGCCTTGCGGATCGGCAGTGACGGCGGGACCGGGCCATTGCACCAAGCGCACATTGGCATGCAGGGCCGTCACCTCAGCCTTGGGCCCGGGAAAGGCGAGGGTATAATCGTGCTCAGGATGTCGGGAAAACCATTCGATTTTGGCCTGATGGTAGGTGCGTATGCCTCCCGCTTTGGGGCCATAAAAGGTGTTGATATCGAGGAATTTCACACGCCGCCATTCCGGACAAAGGGACTTCTTAGGAATTCTAGCTATGTTGCCGTTTTCTCCATGGATCAACCGGATTCACAGGCCGAAAAACCGGCCGCTACTAGAGCTAATGGGGCCGATAAGGCGATTAAGGCCATTGAGGCCGAAACCGACGGTCTCCCTCTGCGTCCCCACAGGAAAATGGGCTTTCTGGGGGGTAGCGGTTTGATTCTTTTTTTTATCCGCGAAATTCTGATTTCACTACCCACCCTGGTGAGGACACGCGGACGTTACCGTCTGGCTCGCCAAGGCAAAGCCCCGGGCGATTTGCGCGTGGCTTGGGTGGGCAGCAATCTCGACGAAGTGAATGGTATCGCCCTGTCTTCACGCAAGCTTTTGCGCGTGATGCGCCGGGAAGGCAAGGCGATTTGGATGTATGGGGTGGCCTTTCATAATAAAGCGCCACGCGTCGAAGATCCGCAAGGCGCCGTCATCATGGCGCCGGGTCCCTACTCCGTAGACCAAGCGGGCTATGCCAGCAGTGAATTGGCTATCGTCGACTTACGGCATTTTTGCGCCTTTATCCTCGAACATCAAATCGACGTGGTCGAATTCGAAACCCCTGGCCCGGTGGAAGGGCTTTGTCTTTGGGCCTGTCGCATTCTCGGTGTGAAGACTTGCAGTCACTATCGCACGGACATCCTGACCTATGCCTCCTTGCTGGTGGACAATCGCGTTGGGGTTTGGTGCATACAAACCTGGACGCGCTGGCTGACACGCCTGGCGGGCCCAGTAGTGGTGCCTTCGTTGGCCTATCGCGACAAGGTCGCGGCCATGGGCATAGCCCCGGAGCGCATCACGCGACTCGCTCGCGGGGTGGACCTGGCTTCATTTAATCCTGACAGGCGAAGCCGCGATGCCTGGAAGGCACGTGGATTACCTGAGGTGCCTTGTCGTTTGCTTTATGTCGGCCGCGTCTCCAAGGAAAAGCAT
Organism: Fibrobacterota bacterium; assembly: GCA_043753995.1. GTDB lineage: Bacteria > Fibrobacterota > Fibrobacteria > UBA11236 > UBA11236 > JAYUVP01. The sequence continues at coordinate 7,504 of JAYUVP010000112.1, read as the reverse complement.
TTGGAAGCCCTGGTCGAAGCCCTGCTGGCTCTCGGGCCGCGTTCGGATTTGCATTTGGCCGTGGTAGGCGACGGCCCCTATCGCGAGGAAATGGAAGCCCGACTTCGCCCGCAGGGCATTGCCAGCTTCACGGGTGTGCTGAGCGGCGAAGATCTCTATGACATCTATGCGGCAGGGGATCTTTTTGTTTTCCCCAGCTTAACCGATACCTTCGGCAATTCCGTGGTCGAGGCTCTCGCTTCGGGCTTGCCTTGCTTGGTATCCGATCAGGGTGGTCCTTGCGAAATCGTGCGCGACGGCCAATGCGGCTATGTCTTCGCGACCGAAGACAAAAACTCCTTCGCCCGCACTCTCGCCATCGCCATAGGCGATAAGCATAGCCGCGAGGAATTACGGATTGCAGCGCGCACGCGCGCCAAGCAATTCACCTATGAAAATTCGGCTCAGGAATTCTGGGCCTTTTATCAGCGACTGCAACGAGGCAGCGCAACCACCCTGTCCGTACAGACGGCATGAAGCCGAACGACGGAATTTAATAGGAGCAAGCATGTTCGTTCATTGCGTTTATTTCTGGCTCAAACCCGGTTTAACCCACGCCGAAGAAGAAGCCTTTGTTCAAGGCGCCAAGGCCATCGCCAAAATTCGCTCGGTGAAGCATGGCTGGGTGGGTAAACCCGCTGCCACGGAAAGAGCCGTTATCGACAGCAGCTATTCCTATGGCTTAGTCGTGACCTTTGAGGATGCGGCCGGACACGACATTTATCAGGTGGATAAAATCCACGATCAATTCCGCGAAAACTGCGCTCAGTATTGGAGCTCGGTGAAGATTTACGACTTTGAAACCTGAGCGGATTTAAACCACGCTTTTTTTATATCGCGCCAAGTACGGCGGCACTGAATAGGAATAATGTTTCGCTCAGTTCCGCCGCGGTTCCCATGGTTTGCACGGTCAAGCCGCCATTGCTGGCATTCATGGCGCGATAGAACAAGGCCAGCACCACGATGTATTGCAGGGCCAGCAAGGCGCCTACGCGCAGCGGAAAAAGAAAAAGCAGGAATCCGAGCAAGGCCGAAAAGAAGGCGGCGCGAATGCGGCGACGCACCATGGCCGGATCGGGTTTCACTCTTCCCTGCGGCCGATAACGGCTGAATACGATTCCCAAGGTTTGGGCGCAACGTCCGCATATTGGCAAAAGCAAAACCGCATAGGGCTGCCAAGCCTGAGGCATGAGAATAAGGCTCAAAGCCTTGACCCCGACCGTGAATCCCATGGCGAAGCGGCCTCGCCGGTTATAGGCTGTTGCCGGTCCGAAACCGTGTCCGGGAAAGGTGCGGCGCCCCATGGCCATTTCCCCTACCGCTCGTAAATGCTGGCCACCCGTCATCCATTCGAGTATGGCGATGACCGCAATGGCCGCAACATAGGACGGCACAAAACGCGTCGCTCCCACGAAAATAATCGCGAGTAAACTTCCCATGGCTGCGCCGACCAAGGGGAAATAATGCACGGATCGCAATAGCGGCACTTGCCGCTTATAGGGAATCGGCGCGATGGTGAGATAGCTGAAGGCATTGCCCAAACTCACGGCTATCTCCTGGGCTTGCCCTTGTTTTTACTGCGCGGCTTCACTTTTTTCCCGGGCTCTGGTCTTACCGCCGAGCCCTTGCTCTTGCGGAAATCACGTGAGTCCTTGACTTCGGCACCGGGAACCCCAGCGACGCGCACCGTCGGCTCGAAGTCCACTTGACCGCTGAAGGGATTGCAGCGCGTGAGGCGCACGGCCATGGTTTGCCCCAAGGAAAAACGGGTCTTGGTGCGTTTGCCGACCAAACTATAAGTGGCGTCATCCTTAGTGAAAAAGTCTTCGCCTAAACGGGCTACGGGAACCATGCCCTCGCCATAGGGATTCTGTATCGAAACGAAGAGCCCGAATTCTTCGACACCGGTAATGGTGGCGGTGAATTCTTCGCCGATATATTTCTGCAAAATCCAAGCGGTGGCGGTTTTCAAACCTTTCCGCTCGGTTTTCATGATGGCGATTTCCTTTTCGGAAATCTGTTCGGCAATAGCGACGGCGCGTGCCTTTTCGGAGCGAAACTGCTTTTGACCGCGCACATGCGCCTTCATCACGCGATGTATCCACAAATCGGCATAGCGCCGTATCGGCGAAGTGAAATGCGCATAATGCAGCCAGCCCAAGGCGAAATGCCCCAACGCTTCGGGAGCATACAAGGCCTTTTTCATGCTCATCAAGATTTTTCGCTGCACCGAAGCCGGCAAGGCGCCGCCTTCTTGACTCAATAGGCGCGCATAGAATTGCTGCACGGCGGGATTGAGATAGCCCTTGGTCTCTTTCAATTCGCGAAAGGTTTGCAATAAGGCGGGATCGGGCTTGGGTCCGCCCTGGGTGGCGAAAAGATCGGCGACCACTTCGAGATCGGGCTGTTCATGCACGCGAAATAGGCCAGGTAATTTATTGCTGGTGAGGTATTTGGCTGCCGCTTGATTGCATAGCAACATGCATTCTTCAATCCAGCCATGAGAAGCCAGTCTCTCGCCGGGATAAACTTCTACGGGCACGCCTTCGTCATCGCATTTGATGCGCGGCTCAGGAAAGGAGAATTCAAGATTGCCGTCGCTTTTGCGGACAGCAAGCCGCAAGGCCGCGAATTCGTCGAGCAAGGTCAAGGCGGGATCGCCTCGGTCCTTTAGTCCCTGAGCTTCTTCATAGCTATGAAACTTGGTGACGCGGATAAAGGTCTCAGCAAAGCGATATTTTCCGAGTTGGCCTTTGGCATCAATGTCCATGAAGCAGGAAAAGGCTAGGCGTTCGCAGCCTTCGCGCAAAGAACAGAGGTCGGCCGAAAGTTTTTCCGGCAACATGGGCATGGCCGTCCATGGCAAGTATTGCGTGAAGGAGCGCTGCAAAGCCTCTTTGTCGAGCGCCGAATCTTCGGGCACATATTCGGCCACGTCCGCGATATGCACACCTAATTTCCAATGGCCATTGGGCAGTTTTTCTAAAGATATGGCATCATCGTGATCACGCGCGGTAATGGGATCAATGGTGACTATGGTTAGCCCACGTAAATCCTCGCGGCCATGCTTGTCATCAAAAACTGGCTCGCCGAACGCTTCGATTTCTTGCAGGGCTTTGCGCGGATAGCCCTTAGTGAGGGCGTGATCGCGGAAGAATTGATGCGCCACTTCTCCAAAGGTGGCCTCACGGCGAAGGCCGCTGAGCACCTTGCCCATGGCGTCTTGATGCGTTTTCGCCCCACGCAAGAGCTGAACCATGACTAGGTCACCGACCTTGGCCTTGCCCAAATTCGGCTTGGGAATCAGGATTTTATCGCTTTGCGCGCGCAAACCTTTTTGTCTTGGACCTGAAGCGGGGTCTTGCACGGGCACGGCAAAAATCAAATGGCCTTGCCGAATCAACTTGGCGCGTATTGGCTCGCGATTCGCCGCTGAAGTGTCTCCAGAACCCTGGGGCACCTCGCCGCCTTGCTTATTTTCCTTGACTGAGAGTTCCGAGGACTCCTCCTCGTCCTCGTCATCCTGGGCTTCGAGAGCCTTGGCCAATCGGATGGCTGGCGAAAGTACGGGTTGGCCCTCGGCTGCGGGGGCATCAGCTCCGGCAGGTGAAGGCAATTCCACTGGCAGCAAATAGCGCTTGCCTTTGATGCGATCGAGAAAGCCTGCCCGCACCAAGGACTTCATCATTTTCTTGAAGGATTTTTCGTCCTCAGCAGCGATTTGAAAATGCCGAAGCAAATCTTCATGGCTGAAGGGTCGCGGTTGTCGCGCCGTGATGGCGGCAACAACTTCGGCGGGCTTGGGAACGGTGCGGGTTTCAGCCACCCGTATGCGTTTAAACGGGGGCATTTGCTTAGGCATGCTGTCCTAGGTAGGCGAAGCGGGCTTAATGCCCTTGCTGCGCTCGTATTTCAAAATGGGATCACATTTGCCAGGAAATTTCACCGTGATTTTATCGGAGCAACCCGTGGCAGTGAGCATGGAACAAGTGCTGCAAACCTGCTCGAACCACTCCGGGGAAATGCCAGGAGGAGGTTCGCCGGTTTTGCGCTTACCGCCGCCGATGCCTTCGGGGCTGTCCAGCTTGGTGATAATGCCTTTAGCCACAGCCATGAGTTGCTGCACGGCCTGGGGAGGCAATTGCCCGCTGGCCTGTTGCAGATAGAACTGCAGAGACTGGGCGATGAGATCCTTTTCATCTTCAGAAAGCGCCATGAAGCCGCCTCGCTACGGAATGAGGGCAAAAATAATGGGATGGTTCAAACTTCAGTGTGTCCCGCCGCCAAGGATTGCCGCACGGCCTGGGCTAATTGCGCCATGCCGAACGGTTTTCGCAAGACTTGCACTCCAGGGCTGGCCAGCAATTCGGCCAAACCTTCGGTTTCGCCCTTGGTGGCGCAAAAAAGAATAGGCAAAAGGGCATGATGTCGGCGCATCAATTCCGAGGTTGTGACGCCATTGAGCACCGGCAAATCCACATCGACGACCGCGAGGTCGAAGACAAGGCCCTGTTCCAAAAGTCGCAAGGCCGAGGCTCCGTCGGAAAGCGGAGTCACGGTATAGCCTAATTCTTCAAGCACGCGCACGGCGGTGCGTCGCAGTATTTCATCATGGGCAATGAGCAATAAATCGCCTTGCCCCATGGGCAAGGTCGTGAGCCGGGCCAAGGCCTCGGGGCTTTGCAGGCTTAGAGGAAACCAAAGGCGAAAGGTGCTGCCCCGTCCAGGTGTGCTGTCGACATGCACCCAGCCCTCATGCTGCTGCATGACAGCTTCGACAATGGCCAGACCTAAGCCCGAGCCACCTTGCCCTTTGGAGGTGAAATACGGGTTAAAAATATGGGTCAAGGTTTTCTCGTCCATGCCTGGTCCGGTATCACCGATGGCTAGACAAATCCAAGACCCGTCCGTTGCTTCGGGTGGCCTTTGTCCGCAAGTCAATTCCAGGGCCAGTATGCCCCCATTGCCCATGGCTTCACGGGCATTCAGGCAAATATTGAGAATGGCTTGTTCGACGCGGCTGCGATTACCACGAACATACAGCGTTTTTTCGTCCATGCGGGCCACCAATTGGACCTTGGGTTCGAAGGCCCGCTTGCAAAGTCGCACCAATTGACGAGTCATAGAACCCAGGTCGAAGACCTCAGGCTGATCGCCAGAGTCATGCGCCAAAGTTTGCATGTCTTCGACCACGGCGGCAGTGCGCGAAGCGCTTTCCTCCAGCAATTCCAAATCGTGCAGCAAGACCTTGTCTTGCCCGGCTACCGGTTCACGGCGTAATCTTTCGCGCAAAAGTCCAGCACTGGAAACCATACCAGCGACGAGATCTCCCAATTGGCGAGATAAACCGCCCGCAAGAGTTCCCACCACTTCCATGCGCTGGGCTTGAAAAAGCTGATTGTGCAAATCGACGGTGCGGGTCACATCATCGATGCGTAGTCCCACCTCGCCACGATCGCGACCGAACATGGTGAAAAGATTGGCCTTGAGCCAAAGCGTCGAACGTCCCGGACGCTCCAGGGCAAAGGCCTCGAAGTCCCGCCCAGCGCCTGAAACCTGTAGAGCATCACGCAAGGCATCATTCACAAAACGAAAATCGGGCACCAAATCCCAAAAAACACTGCCAATCGCCTCATCGGAAGAAAGGCCAAACCATTCCGCAGCCTTGCCATTCCAGGAGGTCACCGTACCCAGCAAATCCATACCGACTATGCCCGAAGGCATGGATTCAATGAGCGAACTGAATTGATCCTTGAGATCGGTGACTTGTTCCGAAAGCTGCCTCTGCTCCAGAAGGGAAGCTGCGTATCGGCACATGCGCAAGAAAAGGTCGCGTTGATAGCGCGTGAAACCCGCTTCATTACGGGCTCGCTGAGCCACGAAAAGCGAACTGCCGCCCAAGGTTGTTTCAATAGGAAAAGCCATGGCGGTACGGCATTCCACCGATCGCGCCAAGCCAAATTCCTCTTCGAGGGCGGCCTGAAACTCGTCTTCGACTTCGGCTTGAAAATGCCTTTCGGGCATGATTACGGCTGAATTAGGCCATTCGCCGACTGTAGGATCCTCGCCATTGGCGCGTGCTTTTTCCAGGAAGCGAATAAAGTCGCTGCCGGGATCGCGGGAAACGAAATAAGGGATGGCCAAGCGCTTAATTCCGCTATCGGCCGCCTCATGCGAAACCGCCCAAGCCGCCTTTTCCCCTTGTCCCACAAGGATATAGCTGACCCGATCGACTTTCAATTCGATCAAGAACTCCTCGACGATGACATCCATCAAGTCGTCGTCGTCCATGCGGGCAGTGACTCTTTGGACAAAGTCCATGAGCCTTTCCTGATTGCGCGCCAGGAGTTGACCCTCTAATTCCGCAATTTCCAGGCGAGCATTTTCCCGCAATAGGGCATCCATGGCCGCATCACGAGCTCCGGGCGAATTTTCCAACTTGTCCGAAGGACCTACCATAATGACAAACCTAGAAAAGCCCTTGGAGGCCCCTCCTAGGTGGCGCATTTTTGCAAGACTTATGAAAATCGGCCTACTCACCAATGAATACCCTCCCGCAATTTATGGCGGAGCTGGGGTACATATCGACTATCTCTCCCGCGCCCTCGCGGCCATACCGGGACACAAGGTCGAGGTTTTATGCTTCGGCGACCAAGTCGTCGACACGCCGAATTTGCGGGTTCGCGGTATACCCCCGCAGACGAATTTTCCCAGCCAGGATGCCCGCGCGGCCAAGCTGCTGGAACCGCTTTATCGCAATATTCAGATGACGGGACTGCTCGATGGCATCCACTTAGTGCATTGCCATACTTGGTATACCCATCTCGCTGGGTGCCTTTTGAAGGAATTGCTGGACGTGCCTCTTGTGCTCACCACGCATAGTTTGGAACCGCATCGCCCCTGGAAGCGCGAACAGCTCGGCAATGGCTATCACGTTTCAAGCTGGATAGAAGAAACGGCCTATCGCGAAGCGGATGGCGTGGTAGCGGTTTCAGAGTCGATGCGTCGCGATGTCATGTCCCTCTATGGTGTGGCGGCTGACAAGGTGCGGGTCATACCCAATGGCATCGATATCGACGAATTTCAGCGTCGACGCGATGAAGATTTGCTACGCCGCCACGATATCGATCCCAATAAGCCCATCGTGCTTTTCGTTGGCCGCATCACGCGCCAAAAAGGCGTGATGCATTTGTTGAATGCGGCGCCGCATATGCCCGCGGGCACGCAATTGGTTCTATGTGCTGGGGCACCCGACACTCCGGAAATCGGCCAGGAAATGGAAATGCGTGTACAAGCCTTGAAAGGCAATCCCGGTGCCCAGGTGATTTGGATACCACGCATGCTTTCCAAGCCGGATCTCATTGGATTTTATTCTGCCGCGGACCTCTTTGTCTGCCCTTCGGTCTATGAACCCTTCGGCATCATCAACCTCGAAGCCATGGCCTGCCAAGTGCCCGTGGTAGCC
>JAYUVP010000111.1:0-8669 GCA_043753995.1 Fibrobacterota bacterium | reverse complement strand
CTGCATGAAACGAGTATCCCATGCCTCCCAAGGAGAGACTTTGGTTTCGCGGGTATGCCCAGCTTCTTGCTGCTTCAGCCACGTCACAAGCTGGGATTGGCAATGGGTAGCAACCCTTAAATGGCCAGCCTGCTGAGCACTCACGCCTGCATTCAATAAGTGATAGCCATAGGCGCGACGATGTGGTGCGAGAGTAGCCGCATTGAGCTTTTCCCGCAAGGCATCGAAATCCTGGGCCAACCCATCACTCATGCTTAAACCTCGGACTCGGCGGTAATCAGAGGAGCCGGACGTGATTCGAGAACTTGCAGGGCTTCCATGAGTATTTCTTGGGTCTTGAGGGCATTTTCCGCGAGGATATCGCCTGCTCGTTCTTGATAGGCCGCCAAGGCCGCTTCGAGCTTGCCAAGAAAAGCTTCCTGGCTCTCGCCCGCTTGGGCTTGAGCTTCCAGGCGATCGAGCAAATTGCCCAGGGCCGAATTGAGCATGGCAATGCCAGCTTGCAATTCTACTTGATTGACTTGGGCCGCGCTTTCCAATTGAGACATGGCTTGCTGGGCTTTAGCCGTTTCACTGGCCAAGGAGGCGACGGCTGTCACAGCTTCGCGCATGCCTTCGGCTTGGGCCGACAAGATTTCCGAGCTGCTAACCGCCAAGGCTTGCAAGTCTTTACCCGTGGCGGAAGCCAAATCGCGATGGGCTTCGGAGACGGCGGCTAAGGTTTCTCCAGCGGCTCGCAGGGATTTACCGGAATTCTCGGCAGCCTCTTGTAGGGCCTCCGTCGCGACCTCACTCAGGGCAGACAAGCTTTGGGCTTGCGTTTGCGCTAAGGCATTGGCTTGGTTCAGCGCGGCGGTAAGGGTCTCGGTGGAGGTTTGCAAGCCTTCGCGATGCACTTGCAATAAGGCTTCCGCGCCTTGGCTTAGGCGAGCGGTGAGCGAGCCCTCCAAATCCGCTTGCCAAGTGGCTGATTTTTCCACCCAAGATTCCGCAGCCGAAGTCATCGCGGCAATGGCGGCTTGTTTTTCGGCACGACCGGTTTCGGCCTGCTCTTGCCAGGATTTTTCCCAAGTGGTGGTCAAGGCCTGAAGTTTTTGCGTGAGCGTTTCCCATTCCCCGTGCAAAGCTTTTACTGCGGCTTCGCGCTCGCCACGGGCTTGCTGGCCAAGCTCGGCGACTTGTTGAGTAAAAGCCTGACGCGAGGCCTGCAAGGCGGAAGCCTGAGACTTGGCTTGCTCTTCGGCGGTAGCCTGGGCTTGCTGACGCAAGGTGGCCAAAGTCTGTTGCAAGTCTTGGGCTGAGGCTTTCCAATCGACAGCCAGGGCCGCGCCAAGCTGGCTGCCCTGGGCCTTCAGCCCCTCGGTCAATCCTGTTTGCAATTGGGCGGCCATGGCTTGTAATTCTTGCCCGAGCTTGGCATTCAATTCACTTTGGCCCTTTTGCAAAGGCTTTTCTAGTTGGGTTGGCAAAGCAATGAGACTTTCGCGCACGGCCGCCAAAACGGCTTCTAAGGCGTCATTTTTCGGGGGCTCTACGGAAAGGCGGGCGAGCAGGGCACTGCTGGCGAAGCCGAGAAAGGCTATCAAGGCTCCGAGGCCTAAACCTAGGGCGCGCCCCTCAGGCCAAGCTAAGCCGCCGATGACAAGCAACAGGGCGAGGCCAAGGCTGGCATAAAACAAGGTGGATGGGGCTAAACGTGAAGACATATCAGGGCTCCTGAGAGACAAGCAACGGCGGAGCCTCAGTCCAGGGCGCATCGCTGCTATGGGCTGGGGCGGGTGCAATCATGGAATCGGCAATGATGGGTGAGATAATGGCAAGAGGCCTGCCTGGAGCCAAGCCGCGTAGAAAAAGCTCCCACTTGGCTTGATAGTGATCCAGCATGGCTTGGCAAAGAGCCTCGGAGAGATCGGCGAAGAGCAGCATAAACCCTTCAAAACCGTTTTGGGTCAAAGGTGGACGATGCCAGGCCTGGGACAAACTTTGGAAGAGTTCGCTTTCGCTGGCAAAAGGGCGCACCTCCATCTTGGAGGTTTTGGAAATGAAGTTTTCGGAGGCCAGGTCGCCCAAATTCAATCGCAAGCGCTTGAAAGCATCGGCTTCGCCCAGGCGTATTACCGCTTCCAGAGCGGGCAGGAGACGCGAGGCATTGTCGCGTATGGATTCGGCATGCCAAGCCGCCGCGACATCGCTTTGGATACGAGCGATATGGCCACCCGCCGAAGCGATTTGCCTCTCGCAATCGGCGGACATGTCATGCAAGGTTTGTAGGTAAAGCATTTTCGCTTCTTTGCGTCCGCCGCGGCTGGAAAGCTGAAACCCACCCTCGACGGCCTGCAGCCAACCATTCTTACGCAAGAAAGGCAAAAGCATGGCTTCGTCCAAACGCTGATGCCACTTATCGCGGAATTCACCGAACTTCAAAGAAACTTCTTCTCGCAGCCAAGCCAGCCGCTTCGAACAAAGCGTTAAGGCTTGCGAACCCGCCGAGACTTCCCCTTCGCGCACAGCCAGGGACAAAGCCTGCTCCGGAGTATGCTCCACGATGGAGTGAAGTAATACCGTATGCTGGGCATCCATCCAGCTGGACAGTTGCCAAAGGCCAGCGTCAAGATTGGCACGGGAGCGCTCGGGACTATGGCCCAGAGCAAATAAGGCTTGGCGTAATTTACTGTTCACCGGTGGGGAGGAAATATAGAAGAGGCGACGCCTAACGCTGCCTAAAGCCGTCTCAAGGAAATACTGCGAATCAGGGTCAGGGAGGACGGTAAGCCTTCCCTATTTGTCGAATCCATCACCGAATCGGCACCGGAGGATGGAAACGGAAAATCCGCCTGCATTTTCAACTTGAACTCTTTGAGGCCCAATCCCCCGACCAGACCCAAAATTTCACCGGCACCGGTCCAAGCGGGCTCCGGGCATGCCGAGGCCGAATCCATTCCAGGCGCCAATTTGATATTGAGGCTCCAACTCAGGGTATCCTGCGGATTGGGACGGAATTCATTTTGCCTGTGCCAGTGGCAAGGGGATTCCGGCCAGTTTATTTCAGTTGTCCAAGGGGTATTGGAAGTCAACCTGGGCGGCGCCCAAAAGGGAAAGGCCCAAGCCAAAAGTTGAGCTGGACTAAGCCAGCTGGGACTGAGAGAAGGCAAGGTCGGCTCCTCCACCCATTGCGAAATACGGCCATCAGGCCAAAGCCTAAAGTGAAAGAGGGTTTGCTTAAGGCGAGCAACCATGTAAAAGGTTTCGATACTGTCACGGTCCGCCGTATGCCAGGTCAAGGAATCAAGCGTGGCATGCATCAAAACTGTGCCGGAATCGCCAAGGCTGTCCACGGTTAAAACCAAGATGGCCTGTTGTCGCGCCCAGGGCTGAAAAGGCTGGCCGTTCAGACCGGATTGCAGGTGGGTGGACCAAGTGAACTTCTCAACTTGGCCTGACAAAAACTTGGGTTGTATCGAAATGGTTTTTTGCTCACAACCAAGCAGAAGCAAAACCAGGCCCGCCCATAGGAGGCGTATCAACGAGGCTTCACCTTGTGGCTGGCATGCTTGAGTATGGCCTGGAGATAAGCTTTCTCAAAATTCTTGTCGGGAAATTCCGACAGATTGGCCGCCAAAACGGATTCTGCCTGAGAGGGGGTTTGACCGCCTTGATTTTTCAAATACTCCACGAGCACATCTTCGAGGCTTTGCAAGCGGCCTAAGCGCGGAGGTAAACCGCGATGAAAATATTCAGCCGTGATGCGGTCGGCCAAATAGGCCAATTGCATCCTCTCTTTGCGCGAGACGGCATCATTGCCATAGAGCTTGTCATCCAAGGACAGGACCGGAACGCTCACGAGCGAATTGAGCACCAGGGAATGGACGATGCAGCGAAAGGGAATGCCGTTCACGTCACTGAAATTGCGATAGGTGCGATCAAATTTTTCGGCGGCATAGGTGTGACGACCCTGCAAAACGCCCACTTCGCCCTGTAAAAATCCCACTTCGGCTTGCAATTCTCTGGTCAGTTTTGCCGAAGGAAGGATTGCGGCCAGGAGGGCATCGGCGCGGTTCAAATCACCCTGCCCGACATAATACCGTACTAGCACCAAAACCAAGCCGACGTGAACGTTTTCATTGTCGCGATAATATTCAAGCCATCGCTGGGCCTGCATCACTGGGGCATTTTCACCTAGGCGCCGGAATAAATCCACTAGCGGCACGGCATAGCGACCAAAAACGGCGCTGTGGGTGTCTTCATTTTGAATAAGAAAGCGGAACTCCTCTAACATGGTCTCGGCGCAGACATGCACGGGCGCGGAGCCATTGAGACATTGATATACAGCCTCCACGCGCGCTTCAATGACAGATAAATTCAATTCACTTTCCGGATAGGTTTGCGGCAGCAGCTTGAGTTTTTCATATGCCTCCACCGGATGGCCTAATTGGAAATAGCACTGGGCGAGATCATAGAGCGCCTCGGGCACCAGTTTGGCATCCTTACTGTTGGTGGCAGCGGCTAGGAGATTGGGAATGGCCGAATTCCATTGGCCAAGTACCATATAGCTCTTGCCAAGTTTGAGTTGGGCTTCAAAGGCTACGGGCTTGCCGCCATAGGCTTCAATGACATGGCGATAGGCGGGAATGCTATTGTGAATGAATCCTTCTTGTAGATAAGCGTCGGCCACCACGGTGGGGCTTGCTGAAAGAGCCACCGCTTTTTTATAAACCTTTAGGTTGTCGATGGAGAGCGAGGCATTCCAGGTATAAAAACCGAAGCGGCTATTGCGATCGATTTTAACGGGCAAATTGTAAGTACGACTCGTCACCAGTCGGTCGTTTAGGAAAAGCCGAAGTTGATGGTCTTCTTTTTCCAAGGTGACCTTGTATTCGACACCACCATTGAGTTTTACGGGTGCTCCACTGAAGGGAAAGCGCGCCAGGGGACCGTATTCGATATTGGCGCGCGCTCCACCCCATTCTCCCAAGGTAAAGCGAAATCCTTCGTCTGGATCGGGCCCGAAGAGGAAAACATTGAAGTCATTATTACTGCCATTGAGGCCTCGAACCGTATATTCGACGCGCACATCGCCGAAGAAATCCTGTTCGGCGACGGCGCAGCATTGGCCAGGGCAAAACGTTTCCAGGCGTCCGCCGCGCAGCTTCCAAGAATTCGAGCGCTGCCAAGATCCGTCGGCGGCTCTATCCAGCGAAGTAAAGCGGAAGGAGGAATCCGGACGATCGAAACTTTCGTCAATGACTAAGCCCCACGGTGCCTTGCGATTTTCTTCCTGTATGCTGAGAAAGCTGAAGACCACCAGGGTGATAAGCAATAGCACCCCGGTGCCGATATAGAGAATCGGATTGCCCTTCACGAAGCGCCACACCAGGTTGGGCAAGGTCGGCGGCTTGGCCATGATGGGCTCGCCCTTGCGATAGGCATGCAAGTCGGATAGCATCAAATCCATGTTTTGATAGCGATCGACCGTTTCCTTGGCTAAGGACATATTCACGATGGCAGCAAAATCAGCATCCAGCCAGGGCGTTAGGTAACGCAGAGGCACGGGCTCAGCCTTGATGGCATTCAAGGCGGTTTGATGCAGCGAGCGCGGATCGAGATAAGGATTCTTGAATGAGATCAACTCGTACATGATGATGCCGAGTGAGCAAATATCAGAGAGTATGCCGACTTGCTGACCCGAGGCTTGCTCGGGCGACATATAGGCAGGCGACCCAACGACTTCACCGGACAAGGTGAGAGTCACATTCAAATTGGGATCGACGGCCTTGGCCAAACCGAAGTCGATAAGTATCGGGGTATGGCCCCGCATCAAAATATTGGTGGGCTTGAGATCGCGGTGTATGATGCCTTGCTTGTGGCAATAACCGAGAGCTTCGGCGACTTGATTCACGATTTCCAAGACTTCGTCGAAGCTTGGCTTTTTCTCGTGCAAGTAATTGAGCAAGTCCATGCCTTGGATATATTCCATGGCCAGGAAGTGAATGCCGTTCTGCTCACCCACCTCGAAAATGCGAATGACATTGGGGTGATTCATCTTGGCCACGGCTCGTGCCTCGGCCTGAAAACGTTCGATGAAGCGCTGTTGTAGCACGGCCCCGAATAGCACCTTGATGGCCACCACCCGGTCGAGATCCGGCTGATGCGCCTTGTAAACCACGGCCATGCCACCACGGCCCAATTCGGAGAGGATGACGTATTTGCCGAGGCGGCCGCCGATTTGAATGTTGAGCAAGGCGCTTTGCTGCATTCCTTTTAGCCTTTCATTTCGGCTTGAGCGCGACCTAAAGCAGCGGCAAGGTCGGCGGGGAGGTCGGCATGAAAGCGCCGCGTCGAGGCGCCATCTTGCCAAGTCAGGTTTTCTGCATGCAAAAAGAGGCGCCGTAACCCCAAGGTTTCCCTGATGCTTTTCACGGCTTCGAGGGAGCCATAGCGTCTATCCCCGGCCAAAGGCCATCCAGCATGGGAAAATTGTGCGCGTATTTGATGCATGCGTCCGGTTTCAATAATAGCACGCACCCAGGTATAAGGGCCTAGTCTTTCGAGTACCCGATAATGAGTGACAGCGTCCTTGCCGTCCTGTTCCTCGTCTTCGGCCACCACCGACTTGGCTCCGCCAAATTGGGAGTCGACGCGATCAAGGCGGTGATGCAAGGTTCCTTCGTCGGATTCGGGTTCACCCTCAAGCAGGGCTAGGTATTCCTTGCGAAGACGGCCTTCGCGCAAGGCGGCGGTCAGGCCCCGGAGCATGCCACCGGACTTGGCAATGAGTAAAAGGCCCGAAGTCTCGCGGTCGAGGCGATGCACCAAAGACGGCTGGAACAAACTCTCAGTGCGAGCGCCGATATAGGCTTGGGCCAATTCGATCAGGGAGCGACCCGGCGTGATGCCGGTGCCGGGGTGCACGGCCAGGCCGGAGGGCTTGTCGACAACAAGGAGATGTTCGTCCTCAAAGACGATGGGAAAGGGGGCCGAACGAGGGGCCGAGGCTTGTCCTGGGCCCCTCTCCCCTGAGGGCTTGGCTTGCCCCAAAGGCTGTATCGCCGCAACTTGCTCAGAGGTCAAGCCATAAACTTCCAAGACGTCACCGGCGGCAAGAATGGCGGCGCGATCTATGGCTTTGCGATTGACCTTGATTTCCTTTTTGCGGAAAAGGCTTTGAATGCGGGCCAGGCTTATGGCGGCCAGGTAACGCCGCAAATACCTATCGGCTCGCTGACCCGCGTCATCTGGAGCTATGCGGGTTTCGATTTTCAAGCGGCACCTGATTTCGAGGAGGCCGTGTTTCCTCCTGCCTTGAGATCGGCAAAGGCCGTCGCCAAACGCAAACCATCGCCTCCCGAAGAGGTGATGCCGCCGGAATAGCCAGCTCCTTCGCCGATGGGGTATAAGCCGGGAACATTCAGTGATTCCAGCGATTCGCCGTGGCGCCCCAAACGCACGGGCGTGGAGGTGCGCGATTCGGGGCCGATTAAAAAACCTGTGGCGATGAAGCCGGGGATTTTGCGATCAAAATCCAGGAAGGCCTGACGCATGGCTTCATTGATTCGCGCCGGAAACAATTCCCGCATATCCGCCCAAACCATGGGACGCAAAAAGGAAGTCTTGGGGAAATCGCCTTCGTCTTTTTTTCCAGCAACAAAGGCAGCCATGGTTTGCACTGGAAAGGTGAAGCCTCCCCCACCCAAGTCAAAGGCGCGGCGCTCCAAATCGCGCTGAAAGGCGACGCCCGCCAATACACCGTCTCCCGGTAAATCGACGTCGGCCACCGGCACCACCACGGCGGAATTGGCGAATGCGCTGGCGCGATTGCTATAGCTCATGCCATTGGTGAATAAGGCTCCGTCGGCATCGGCGCAAGGCACGACCACGCCTCCGGGGCACATGCAAAAGCTATAAGCCGATTGTTCGCGGCTTTCATTTTGCCAGGTGAGGAAATACTCCGCCGATCCCACGGATTTGGGATCGACGCGATCGCCTAATTGCCGCTTATTGACCAGGCTTTGCGGATGCTCGACGCGCACGCCCACGGCGAAACCTTTGCGCTCAATGGAAATTCCTTGGCGCAGCAGGGTTTCATAAAGCGCATGGGCTGAAAGGCCAGCGGCGAAAACGACGGCATCAAAAGCACGGACTTGCCCGCCAACCAAGACTCCACCGCAGCGACCCGAAACCAAGTGAAGGCTTTCCACTTCCGCGTCGAAATGAAAGACGGCGCCCAAGGCCTCGGCGCGCTTCCGCATGGTAGCGATAATGGCCTGCAGGCGATCCGTGCCGATATGAGGATGGGCCAAATAGGTGATGGAGGGATCCGCGCCGCAATCCACCAATTCCTGCAAGAATCCCGCAGTGAAAGGCGTGCGCGTACGCGTCGTCAATTTGCCATCGGAAAAGCAGCCCGCACCGCCTTCTCCGAATAGAATATTCGATTTGGCATCGAAAATATTTTGCTTGATGAAGCGCCTTATGTCGCGAAAGCGACGATGCACATCGCGCCCTTGTTCGAAGACTTCGACAGCATAGCCTTTGCGCGCCAAGCCCAGAGCTGCCGCCAGCCCCGCGGGTCCGGCTCCGATAATGGCCACACGGTTACCAGCCAAATGCACCTGACCTTCTCCGGGAAGGGGACCGCCGTCCACGGGTGCTGGCCTAAGCTTGGGGTGCTT
>JAYUVP010000110.1:0-8440 GCA_043753995.1 Fibrobacterota bacterium | reverse complement strand
GGTTTATCGCGGTTCACGACCCACAAAGTACCTCAGCCTTTCCCGGAAAATTAGGTTTGGCCTTACAACGGAGTGGATATGACCTTGGTGTGGCCGAAGAAAAATGGGAAACTCGGTGTCGTCGCACTTTTGTGCGTCAGTCTCACCGGCTGCGCCTGGTGGCCATCGCAGCGGGCTTTGAAGAAATGTCGCTTCGAACCCATGGGTTATACCTTGACCGGTCTCACCCAACAAGGACTCGTCGGCCAAGTCGATTTGAAGGCCGTAAATCCTGGGAATCGCGAAGCGAAAATTCATCGCCTCAAGCTCCGTCTCATTCATCAATCCGATACCTTGGCGCGCGTGCAAAACGATTCCCTGGCGATTTTGCCCCCCCACGATTCGCTGCGGGTACCCATGCAAGTGGTCGTGCCTTTTTCCGCCTTAGCCAGCTTGGCCATACCCCTGGCGACCGGGCAATCCCTCGAATGCCTTTTGCAAGGCGATGCCATGATAGACACCCCCTTGGGCACCTATACGGTGAACAATGCCTTCAGCAAGAAAATGGTCGTGGATTTAAGCCAAGTGAAGCTTGGCCTCAAACAAGGCCTGGGATGGCCTTGGTAAAAGTCCGAGTCCGGCTCAAATAACCGGTTCTAAAAAACCGGACTGCTCAAATAGCGATCGCCGCGATCGCAAAGTATGGTCACCAGTATGCCCGAGTCGAGCTGGCGGGCCAATTCGACGGCGCAGTGCACCGCACCGCCCGAGGAAATGCCAGCAAAGACGCCTTCTTTGCGGGCCAAATCGCGAGTCATATTTTCAGCCTGAGCTTGCGAGACGTCGACAATAGAATCGACGCGCTCGGGTTCATAAACCTTGGGCAAATATTCCTGGGGCCACCGGCGAATGCCGGGTATGCAGGCGCCGTCGGTGGGTTGGGCACCGATAATGCGAATATTCGGATTCATTTCCTTGAGATAGCGCGAGCAGCCCATGATGGTGCCGGTGGTACCCATGCTGGAAATGAAATGCGTCACCTTGCCCTGGGTGTCTTTCCAGATCTCGGGACCGGTAGTCTCATAATGCGAGAGGGGATTATCAGGATTGGAAAACTGATCAAGCATGTGAAATCCGCCCGTGGCCACCATGCCTCGGGCGAAATCAATGGTGCCTTCCATGCCTTTTGCGGCGGGAGTCAAATGCACCACCGCGCCAAAGGCGCGCATGGTCTTGACCCGCTCCGGGGTGGCGCTTTCAGGCATGACCAGGTGAATTTCATATCCTGCGGCTGCGGCTATCATCGCTAGGGCTATACCGGTATTGCCCGAGGTGGGCTCCACCAGCCGCATGCCGGGCTTCAAAGTACCGCGCTCTTGCGCCTTGAGTATCATGTGGCGCGCCGGCCTATCCTTGACCGAACCCCCGGGATTATTGCCCTCTAGCTTACCGAGCAAGGTCACGCGGGGATTGGGATTGATTCGGCGCAATTCCACGAGGGGGGTATTCCCCACCAGTTCCAGCAAAGTCATGCAATTTTCCTCGTCGCCTCAAATTAGTAAAGAGGCCCCCAAAGACCCTGTACCAATTCGTTCGCATGGAACAAAGTCTCGCAATTGAATACCCTTGTCATTATGGTAAGTCCCTCCCAGCCCGCAGCACTCCCAGCCACCTTGTCGGATGAGGCGCGTATTGCCCAGCTTCGTCAGCGTTTGCGCGAGGCCAATGAGTCCTATTATGTCGCCGGTCATTCTCCCATGGATGATGCCGAATTTGACATCCTATTGAATGAATTGCGACGTCTGGAACAAGAACATCCCGAATGGGACGATCCCGATTCACCGACAAAAAAAGTAGGCAGCGATCTCACCACGGGTTTCACCAAGGTGACGCATGCTTATCCCATGTTGTCGATACAGAATGCTTATTCCGAGGCCGAGCTCGCTGACTTTCATCGCCAGGTCACCGAGAAAATTCCGCCCGAGGTCTTGGACTATGTCTGCGAATTAAAAATCGACGGCGTGGCCATGAGCCTGGTTTATGAAAAGCGTGAATTAGTGATGGCCGTCACACGTGGCGATGGAACCGTAGGCGATGATGTCACGCGCAATGTGCGTACCATCAAGACCATACCCACTCGCCTGCCTCCCTCCTGGTCTTCGGGCCGCGTCGAAATTCGCGGCGAAGTGTATATGACTCGATCGCATTTCGAGTCCTTCAATACTTGGTCACGCACCCATCTCGGTCGTGAATTGCAAAACCCCCGCAATACGGCCGCGGGCAGTCTCAAGCTTAAAGACCCGAAAGAAGCAACTCAGCGCAAACTCGACTTTTTTGCTTATGCGGTGCTCGAAGAAAATGCCGAAGGCACGCATTGGGATAATATGGTCCGACTGGAGAGGGCGGGTTTTCCCGTTAACAGTCATCGCGGCAAGGCCAAGGACGTGGCCGGCATCCTGGCCCTCATTGAAAAGTGGGATTTGATTCGCGCCAAGCTGCCCTACAATATCGACGGCGTAGTGGTGAAGGTCAGCCGCTTGAGCCAGCAGGCCACCGTTGGCCGAACCTCCAAGTCGCCGAAATGGGTGATCGCTTACAAGTACAAGGCCGAGGCCGTGGAAACGGTTTTGGAAAGCGTGATTTATCAAGTGGGGCGCACTGGCGTGGTGACTCCGGTCGCCAATTTGAAACCGGTGGCTTTGGGCGGCACCACGGTCAAGCGTGCCACCTTGCATAACTTCGATGAAATCGAACGCCTTGATTTGCGCATACCCGACACCGTCATCGTGGAAAAGGGCGGCGAAATCATTCCGAAAATCATCGCCGTGGTACTCGAAAAACGCCCCCCGGAATCCCAAGCTTTAAAATTGCCCACGACTTGTCCGGTTTGCAGTAGCGAGCTCACCAAGGCGGAAGGTGAAGTCGCTTGGCGTTGCGAGAATTTGCAATGTCCGGCTCAAGTGCAGCGCGCCATCTTGCATTATGCCAGCCGTGGCGCCATGAATATTGAGCATTTCGGCCCCGCCTTGGTGGATGCCTTATTGGCCCAGGGCTTGATCAAGGATGTCGCCGACATTTACCAGCTCGACTCGAATAAGCTCGCGGGTTTGGAACGCATGGCCGAAAAAAGCGCGGGCAATGTCGTCCAGGGCATTAGCGCAAGCAAGCCGCGTGGCCTGGATAAATTGCTTTTCGGCTTGGGAATACGCTATGTAGGCGCGACAACGGCCAAAGCCCTGGCGCGTCATTTCGGAAATTTGCCGGCGATGAAAAAAGCCGGTGAAGCCGAATTCGCCCAAGTGCCTGAAGTCGGCGATCGCATTGCCGCCAGCTTGACCGCCTATTTCGCGAATCGCAAAAACCTGGACCTCTTGCGCCGACTCGAAGAAGCCGGCGTGCGTCTCGACTATACCCCACCTGCAGGCGCCACCAATGTGCTAGCGGGCCAAACCTGGGTCGTAACCGGAACCTTGCCCACCTGGAGTCGCGAAGACGCTAAGGCAGCGCTAGAGGCCGCAGGAGCCAAGGTCAGCGAAGCGGTCAGCAAAAAAACCACGGCCTTGTTGGCGGGTGAGGCCGCGGGCACCAAGCTCACCAAGGCACAGCAATTGAACATTCCTGTTTTTGACGAAGCCGCCGTGCGCGAAAAAATCGAGACGGGCAACTAGCAAAACCCTTGAACCTGAAACGGCTTCGGATTATATTTTGCCCCGCCTTAAGCAAGGGTTTGGTCTGCATCACTCGGTAACGAAGGAAATGCGGACTTTTACCTAAGCCACGGTGATTTGCGGGCTTAGCTCAGTTGGTAGAGCATCTCCTTGCCATGGAGAAGGTCGAGGGTTCGAGTCTCTTAGCCCGCTCCAAAAAGCCTCGGTAACCCCGGGGCTTTTTGGTTTTTCCCCGTTTTTTAGTCTTGCTGATTTATCGCGCCGCCATTTTTTCCATGACCTCGCCTTTGGGCTCCAAGGCAATGACTTTCAGGCCTTCGCCCTGGCAGCGAAACGGACGAATCAATACCTTCCATTCTTTGCCTGCTACCGTCAAAGTTGGGCTTTCCACCTCGTTGAATTCCGGCAATGAACTTTGCGGTGGTACCACATGGACTTGTGCCAAGGCCAAAAGTTTGGCCGACAGGGATTCGTTTTTATTCGCCCCTATGACTTCGCGTATTTGGCTGAACAAGGCTTCGGCGGCGCGATTCATTCCCAATACGGCTCCATTCGTATGAAGCACAAGCAGGGGTAAAGGCGCGGCTTCAAAGGCCAATTCCAATAATTCGGGTCCGAGATTTTTTCTTTCCATGGCTTTTATTTCTCCGAGGTTTCGATGGAAGGGCCCTTGGTTTCAAGCTGGAATAACAAGGCACGCTCGGGAATTTTTCCCTTGGCAAAGGCCGACAATTCGCTCCAAATCCATTGCAGGCTTTGTTTGCCCTGGGCATCGAGACCTTGGATCAAGAATCGAGTTAAGCCCGTTTCTCCCAAGGGAATGGTTCGATGCGATCGCTCGTCTGCGCGGCTGAGGGTGCAAAGATCTTGGGTATGCAAATAAAAGCGATCGCCCTCATGCCAGGGAAAACGCAAAGTCTCCAGGGCAAGACGAGGAAATAATCCCAAGGAACAACCGCGAGCATAAAGAGGCCGCATGGTTTTGCTGCCCTTGGGTGAGAGCCAGGCAAGATGATCCCCTGCCGAGGTGTATTCCGCCCATTGCTCCCGGGCATGCAATCGCAAATGAGATGCGGTAATGGACATTTGCCAGGGCCAGCGCTCATGCATCAAGGCATTGGCGGTATTGAGCAAGGGAGCATTGGCCTCGATTTGCATCATCAAGGCTTTAAGCAAGGAGGCCAAACCCTTTTGCTGCACCCGCCCGCTGGGGAAGGACAACAATAAACTGTCACAAAAATCACCCCGGTCTTGATGCAAAAGCAAGGTCACCAGGGCCGGACTTTCTGTCGATTTTTGCCAATGGCCTTCGAAGCGATTGCAGGCTTCAAAGCCACCTTCACTTTCTATACCGGGCAAGGCCTCGCCGACATTACCTCCGGTGGAAGAAAGCCAGTGGGCAGGGTTTAATTGGCCATCTTCCGCCTGCGGCAAACCCAGGTTTCGTTCGCTCAGGCCCTCGGAATGCTGCATGCGACGCATATGTCGCTTCTGGGAAATCTGCGACACCAAATCACGGAAATCGTCGCTGGCAAATGGCTTGTCGAGAAAATATTTGCACCCGCGCTTCATGAGCTTAGAAAGCAATGGCTTGTCGCCGAAACCCGATATCGCCAAGATTTCCGGTTCATTCGTGTTTTGCTGCAATTGGCCGATCAAATCATCGCCGCGCATTTCGGGCATTTGGATATCAGTGACCACCATGTCTATGGGCTGGCCCTTGCCCTGCGCTTCTTTGAAAAGCTGCAAGGCTTGGCGGCCATTGCTTGCCAAGGCCACGCGGTGGCCTGAAAGGCGCAAGGCCAATTGCAAAGTTTGGCGCAAGTCATCATCGTCTTCAACAACCAAGACATGCATAGCACAGGGATCGTGGGTAAATAGCGTGGTCATGACCCCGTACTAATCAATAAGGATGCCAATATCGATTTTGCGCCAGCTTGGAGCAAAAAGCCCCTTGCTTCCGCTAAATCAGAGATTGGGAATAAAATCGCGGAAGGTCACCCCTGTATGCCGATTGGACAGGTCACCCGGGAATCATCCGAATGACCCATAAACTCAATGGTTTAGCCTTGTCCACCAAATAGTTATGACAAAATTACAGACAGGGGTGACGGTCCTTTCAGTCAACGGCATTCCAGCCTACCCCCATCGCCCCGACCCAAGCGTGTTCTGAAAAGAGAAGCCTTTCTTCCGATCCGGTGGCCTACTTTTTCGGTTGGGTCAGTGGAATGCCAGCGCGGTCGCAGGAATAAATGACATTGTAGTCCGGATCGGGCTTAAGGCCTTTCTCTTGGACCCAATTGGCCGCAGCGCAAGAGGGGCGGCAGCAGTCTTCCATGGTGGTCGTCTCGTACATATTGCCGTTTGATCCCTTCTTCCAGAAAGAGGGATCATTGGCGGCCTGAGCGGCGGTAATGAGTCCATTCACCTTGGGCAGGCCTTGAGGTTGCAGCTTGCAGCCGGTCACCCGTGTGAGGGATTCCGGGCATTCCACCATGCGCACGTAAACCGACCAATTGGCATGGTGCAGGGATTCAGGCTGATTGGTCTGCATGCAGGACTTTCTCGCGTAGGCCGTAATCGCCGGATCGGCATGCGTGATCTTATTGCACGTTTCCAGCAGTTTTGCCTGGCATGCCGGAGACCGCAAGCTTTCTTCCGTGACCCATTGATACTGGTTCTTGCATTCGCTCCAATGGGTAATGGGTTTGACTCCGCCGGAGACGCCGCCTTCCTGGGGATAACTTTCATAGAGATATTTCCCGGACGTCGAGGTTTGCTGAAGTCCCGGACCGCAGCCATTGTGAGCGCCGAATCCGCCGCCACCCATGTAAAGGTCGAAGGTATTGCGGGTCGCCGCTGTGTTAAAACTTTGAGCGATGACCGATTTGGGTATGGGCACAGCGGAAGCCGGATTGCTGACATTATCCGGATTCTTTTGGACCTGACGTTCATTGTTAACGCTCGGCCAAGCATAGATCATCTGATAACACTGGCAGCAGGTGCTCTTCGCATCACCGTCGATGAATCCGGCGTCCACGTCGTGTCCGACGATGCCATACAGATAGTCCTGATTTCCATCCGCCATGGCGGCTTGTTGCATTTCGGTGCTGTGCAGCATGGTTCTTGGACAGATGAAGGTCTCGTCGGCTCCGGGCTTCGAGGCTTGGCTCTCACTGCAGGCATTGATGGTGGCACAAACGCCACCGCATTTCGAATTGGGATCCCCGGGTATACATCCCTGGACATAGTCCCAGGCATTGCACGCATCCGGTGGCGGCAGAAGGTAGGAAGCAGTGCCAACGGTCAAAACGAAAGGATGAGGCCCGGACGTATAGGCATCAATGGCTTTCACCGCCGTTTGGTAACCGCTCTTGGTGACCTTGATGGTATCGATCGTGACGCTCGCCTTGGCCAGCGGCGCGGAAGAGGGACTGCCTCCCGCAGAGATGGAGGCGATTGGACCGTTCAGGACCGGCAATCGGAAATACGACACCGTGCCACCGATATCGGCCTTGATCAAAACCAATTGCGAGGGCAAGGACTGCCTGATGGGATTTACCGTATGCTGCCCTGATGCAAGCTGTTTATCGAAGACCCAATCGAGAAGGGTTCCATCGAGCTTGTGAAGGGTGAGCCTAACATGAAGCTGGGGTTTGAGAACATTTAGCAGCAATCGGCCATCCTGAACCGAGGCTTTAAAAGAACCGTTTTGGATGCTCTGGTTTTGGATAGACGCTGAAATATCAAATTGCCAATTGCCAGCGGAATCGGTTACCGTGGATTTGCCCATCAGGACCAATTGCACGGTCGCGTTGTGGATACCCTTTCCTGATCCGTCCTTGACCGTACCCACCATGGTTTGGGCTGAAACGGCCAGATTGGATAGCAAAATGGACAAGAGGAATAGAGGACTCAAACGATGACTCAAACCAGAAATACTTGACCTCATTTGCATGGATACCTCAATGAGCAGGCACGCCTCATTCTTTTATAAGTACTCATCATATTAGCAAACGATGAAAAATCCTTCTCCCTTAGGGTGCTTGAATAGCATCGAATACGCGAGTGAAGGGTGCGAGTTCGCCCCCTCGCCTGAGCCTCCTCGCTGCGCTGCGGGGTCTCAGTCTACCCCCACCGCCCCAAGGGGCACCTACTTTGTTGTCCGTTACCGAGGTCCGGAAAGCAAGGGGACTCGCCGTCCCGTCACTGTGAGATCACCCTGTTTAGTGGATAGGATATTCACCGCATGGCCCCATAGTCCCAAATTTATTTCCTGTCGCACCTTGGGTAGGATGCGAAAATCCTTGGAGGCTGTAGTTGGGTAAAGGCTGGCATAAAGCGGATCCTCTGGAAACAACATGATCCGCATATTGCGGAACCAAACCCGCGAACCTTCGGATTGCCAAGCGAATTGGCCTTCGGTCAGGTATTTGATCACCTGGTTCGCATTGTTGCGGGGGGCAATCCTTGGGTTGCGGTATTCCATCACGAGAACCCCGTCCACGAAATGGCGCGTGGTGTCCTTGCCATGGGATTCTACCTCCACGGTGACCCAGCCCCCGTTTTGTATGGCCGCTGGCCTGGGCTGTCCATAACCCGGTTTGCCTACGATGAGGTTGTTGGTCGGATCGCCTAAGCCCCCGAAATCCATTTCCGAGGCTGTAGGATCGAATTGCCCCGCCGAATCGGTGGGTCCGCTGGCCCAGGAAGCGGGATGGTCGATTTTGCGTCCCCGGAAGGTGATCCAAGTGCCCCCGTTCTGGTTGCCGATGCTGCCTAGCGCCCAAATC
>JAYUVP010000109.1:0-10164 GCA_043753995.1 Fibrobacterota bacterium | reverse complement strand
CGATTTCGTCATTGTGATCAATGCCGATCAAATTGTGTTCACTGGGAACAAGTTTGAAGACCAGCGTTATTTCCAGCACAGTATGTATCCAGGCGGCTGGCGCAACTTGACCTATACCCAGGCCAAGATCAAGCGTCCCGAATTGCCGGTTCGCCATGCCATTTGGGGTATGCTCTCGCATCACCGCATCGGGCATCGCCAAATCACCAAGCTCTTTATTTACCAGGGCGCGACGCATCCTCACGCCGCTCAAAAGCCCGAACCTTTCGCAGTCTGATCCGCGAAACCAAACCATTTTGAATCCAATTTTGAATCAAGACGCATCGCGGAGGCCAGTCATCGCTACGCAAGATCCCAATCGCACCCAAATTCAAGCCACCGGCCGCCGCAAAAATGCGATCGCCCGTGTGATACTTCGCCCCGGTACCGGCAAGCGCACCATCAATGGTCGCACCTTTACCGATTATTTCGCCAACGCCATTCGTGAGATGATTGTCGAGCAACCGCTCACCGTCACCGGTTCGAATCAACAATGGGACGTGATCGTTTCCGCCAATGGCGGCGGCGTGAGCGGCCAGTGCGGCGCCGTGCGCCTGGGCATTGCCCGGGCCTTGGTTGCCTTTAAGGAAGAATTCCGCAGTGCCTTGCGCGAGCATGGTCTGCTCACCCGTGACAGCCGTGCCGTCGAACGTAAGAAGTACGGCAAAGCCGGCGCTCGTCGCAGCTTCCAGTTTAGCAAGCGATAAGCCCCAGCCCAGAAGAAAGACAAGGACGCGACATGGCTTTACCCGAAATCAAGGATATGCTCGAGGCTGGGGTGCACTTCGGTCACCTCACCAAGCGTTGGAATCCCAAGATGCGCCGTTATATCCTCGCGGAGAAAAACGGTATTTACGTCATCGACCTCGCAAAGACCCAAGACTGCCTGTCCAAGGCCGTCGAGGCGATTCAGCGCGTGCGTCGACAAGGTCGCTCGGTGCTCTTCGTGGGCACCAAGAAGACCATCAAGGACTGCATCAAGGAAGAGGCCCAGCGCTGCGGCGGCTTCTATGTTACCGAGCGTTGGCTGGGCGGTATGCTCACCAATTTCGCCACGGTACGTCGCTCCATCAAGCGCCTTGAGGATATTGAAAAGCTCGAAACCGACGGCTTTTTCAAGTCCATGAACAAAAAAGAGGTATTGACCCTGAATCGCGAGCGCGCCAAGCTCGAAGCGGTTTTCGGTGGTATCCGCCATATGAAGACTTTGCCCGGCGCCATGTTTGTGATCGATACCGAGCACGAGGCCATCGCGGTGCACGAAGCCAATCGCTTGCGTATTCCGGTCTTCGGCATTGTCGATACCAATAGCAATCCCGACACCATCGCCTTCCCTATTCCCGGCAATGATGACGCGCTCAAATCCGTGGGTCTCATCACCCGCGTGATTTCCGATGCCATCGGTGGCGTGAATACCCCCAGCCTCGAAGAAGCTGCCAAGCCTGAGAAGCTGACCGAAGTCCTGGAAGGGGCTGGTTAATGGCTGAGATCACCGCCCAAGCCGTGGGCCAACTCCGTGAAATGACGGGTTTGGGCCTCATGCAGTGCAAAAAAGCACTGACCGAAACCGACGGTGACCTGAATAAAGCCGTGGAACACTTGCGCAAGCAAGGTGCCGCCGTCGCCGCCAAGCGCGCCGGTCGCGAAGCCAAAGAAGGCAAGGTTCTTGTCGGTCAAAATGCGAAAACCATCGCTGCTGTCGAATTCAATTGCGAAACGGATTTTGTTGCCAGCTCGGCTGACTTCAATATTTTAGTGCAAAAGGTTTTGACCACGGCTTTGGAAAAGCGCCCCTCCGATGCCGAATCCATCAAGGCTTTGCCCTTGGACGGTTCGACGGTCGGTGAAGTCCAAACCGCAGCCATTGCTAAAATCGGCGAAAACATCGTCATTAAGCGATTGGCCTGGGAAAATATCGGCGACAATGAAATGGCCGAGACCTATAGCCACATGAATGGCAAAATCGGCGTGCTGATCAAGGTTGGCTATGAAGGCCAAACTTCGAATCTCGACGGTTTGCGCGCTCTGGTCAAGGATTTGGCCATGCAGGTTGCAGCTGCTGCCCCGGTAGCTATTGAGCCGAAAGATGTCCCCCAAGCTGTTGTCGACAAAGAGCGCGAAATCGCTCGTGAAGTGACGGCGAAGGACGGCAAAACCGGCGATATGCTTGAACGCATTGTCGAAGGCAAGGTGCAGAAATTCTTCAAGGAGAATACTCTCACCGGCCAGATTTACGTCAAAGACAATAAGATTACTATTGATAAACTGCTGGCCCAGACGGCCAAGAATCTGGGTCTCACTTCGATCCGGGTCCTTGCCTTCCACCGCCTGCAACTGGGTCAATAGGAGCTTATGTCCACTCTGCGCTACAAACGCATTCTACTCAAACTCAGCGGTGAAGCCTTCGGAGGCCAGAAAGGTTCTGGTCTTGATCCGGAGGCTTTTCGTTCCATAGCCTCGGACGTCGCTGAAGTTTATCATCTCGGTGTTGAAATCGGCATCGTCATTGGCGGCGGCAATATCATTCGCGGAGCGACCCTCAGCGAATTCGGAATTGAACGCGCCACAGCCGATCAAATGGGCATGTTGGCTACGGTCATCAACTGCCTCGCCATGCAAGACGCTCTTGAAAAACACGGGATTTTTACCCGCGTGATGAGTGCCCTGCGCATGTCCCAAGTCGCTGAAGATTTTATCCGTCGCCGGGCCATTCGCCACATGGAAAAAAGCCGTGTCGTGTTATTCGCCGCAGGTACCGGCAATCCTTATTTCACGACCGATAGCGCGGCCACCTTGCGCGCCATCGAAACGGATTGCGACATTATTATGAAGGCCACCCATGTGGACGGCATTTATGATAAGGACCCGAAAAAGCATGCCGATGCCGTACGCTTCAACACGCTCAATTATACCGAAGTGATCAATAAGCAACTCAAGGTGATGGATACTTCCGCCATCGCCCTCTGCCGCGAAAACAATATGCCCATTATGGTTTTCGACATGAATGCCAAAGGCAATCTGGTTCGCGCGGCCCGCGGGGAACCCATCGGGACCTTGGTCACCAGCGAAGGGTAAAACCTATGCTCGACGAAGCCACCCTCGAAGAACACATGCAAAAGACCGTCGACAATGTTCGACGGGATTTGGCCAAAATCCGTACCGGAGCGGCTTCCCCCGCCATTCTCGATAATATTTACGTGGATTATTACGGAACTCGGACGCCTATTCCTCAGGCCGCCGCCATTACCATTCCTGAGCCCCGTCAATTGGCCATTAAGCCTTGGGAAAAGGGCCTGATGCAGGCCATTGAAAAAGCGATATTGACCAGCGATCTGGGTATCAATCCCGTGAATGACGGCACCTATATCCGCCTCACCATGCCGGTCTTGACCCAGGATCGTCGCAAGGAGTTCGTGAAAACGGCCAAGCGCATGACTGAAGAAGGCAAGGTGGCCATGCGCAATATTCGCCGCGATGAGAATGACCGGCTGAAAAAAGAAGCCAAGGACGAAAGTCTCAGCGAAGACGCCTTGAAACTTGAATTGGACAAGGTCCAAGCCATTACCGATCGCTTTATTGTCTTGCTCGACAAAGTCCTTGCCGAAAAGGAAAAGGACATCCTGACCGTTTAACGGTTTGGATGCCTCCGCGAAAGCCTCATGCGCGAGGTTCCTAAACATATCGCTGTGATCATGGATGGCAATGGCCGCTGGGCCAAGGGCCGTTTATTGCCGCGCGTCATGGGCCACCATGCGGGCACGCGCGCCACAAAGCGCATTGTGCTGGCTTGTGGTGATCTCGGCGTCAAATACCTCACGATTTATGTCTTTAGTTCGGAGAATTGGGATCGCCCCTTCACCGAAGTCGATGCCCTCATGAATTTGCTTGTGGAAATGATTCACAAGGAAATCGACGACTTGATGGCCAATAATGTGCGCATCAAGGCTATCGGCAATCTCGCCAAATTGCCCGAGAAGGCCCGCAAGGAATTGCTCTGGGGCATTGAGCGAACCGCGAACAATACCGGTCTGCAATTGAATCTTGCCATTTCCTATGGCGGTCGCGAAGAAATCGTCGACGCCTGCAAGGCCATGGCGCTGAAGGTGTCCAAGGGTGAATTGAGGCCCGAGGCCATCGACGAAAAAGTATTTCGCACCCACATGTACCAACCCGATGTTCCCGATCCCGAGCTTTTAATTCGTACCGGCGGGGATCAGCGCATCAGCAACTATTTGCTTTGGCAAATCGCCTATACCGAACTTTTCGTGACGCCAACCTTATGGCCTGACTTTGACCGCGAAGGCTTACTCGAAGCTATCGATGCTTATTATCAGCGCGAACGGCGTTTCGGTAAGGTTCTCGAAACCTAAGCTCGCATGAATAATCTCACCGTGCGCATCATCTCGGCGGTGATCATGCTGGTCGGTGGCTCCATAGCCTTGACCTTTAGCACGACATCCCGGTGGGCCCTATTCACGGCAGGCATTGGCCTCGGAGCCTGGGAATTCGCCCGCATGCTCGACGTCAAATTCGCGACTCCGAAAATGGCTCCTTTCGCAGGCCTCTGGGTGGCCACCTTCGGTCTCTTGCATTGGCCCGGCGGACTTTTGCCCGGGCAAGCCGAGCTTTGGCTTTGGGGCTGGGTCATAACCGGCGGCATGATTTATACCCTTGCTGGCTTTCGCTGGGTGGATATCGAAAGGCTGGCTCCCTGGCTTTTCATGAGTCTCTTTGGCCTGCTTTATCTCGGCCCTTGGACCTTTCACATCTTTGCCCTATTCCGCCCGGAAGCAGGTTGGAGCGGGATTTATCCCCTGATCGTGGCCTATGTCGGTATTGCCCTGGCGGATATCGGTGCGTATGCCACGGGCCGGGCATTCGGCCGCCGCAAACTTTGCCCGCAAATCTCAGCCAAAAAAACCATCGAAGGTGCCGTCGGCGGGACCTGCATTGGTGCCTTGGCTACAGCCTTTATGGCGGTTTGGCTTTTGCATTGGACCTTGCCCAAGGGCTTGCTGCTCGGCCTCATGGTGGCCTTGAGCGCCGTGGTGGGGGATCTTTTCATTTCCATACTCAAGCGCTATACCGGCACCAAGGACGCCTCGCAATTGATTCCAGGGCACGGGGGCATACTGGATCGATTCGATTCGCTTTTTTTCACCGGTCCCATCGCCGCCTTCGGCATTCAGATTCTAGGCAGCTAAACTTCTCGACCTCGCTCTGAGCGTGCACCTAAGTCGGGAGACAACCCTTCAAATCCTCGCGTCGCGACCCAAGTCGGCGAGTACATTCTCACCTGCATGACCCACCCACCCCGCCGCCTATGCCTGCTTGGAGCCACGGGTTCCATTGGCCTTTCCACCCTGAAGGTTTTGCGCCAGCATCCCGAACGCTTTCAGCTGCACAGCATTGCCGCCGGCAAGCAATGGGACAAGCTATTGCCCATAGCCCAAGAATTCGGCGTGCGTAAAATCGCATTGTGGGACCATGCTGCGGCGCAAGAATTGAAAAAGCACACCTCCATTCCCGTCGTCGCCGGCATGGAAGGTTTGCTCGAACTTGTCACGGACAGCGAAGTCGACGAAATCATCAATGGTCTTGTGGGTGCCATTGGTTGTCGTCCCACGCTGGAAGCCATTCGCCATGGTAAGCGCATTGGCTTAGCCAATAAAGAAAGCATGGTCATGGGTGGCCCCGTTTTGCGAGCCGCCTTGGCCGAGCATAAAGGCAGCAGCATAATTCCCATTGATTCCGAGCATTCAGCCATTTTTCAATGCTTGGCGGGGCGGCCTGTCGAGGAAGTCGAGCATCTGGAATTAACGGCCTCGGGTGGACCTTTTCGTACCTGGCCGCGCGAGCAATTCGCGAGCATTACCAAACGTGACGCCTTAAAACACCCCACCTGGGTGATGGGTGAAAAAATCACCATCGATTCTGCGACCTTGATGAATAAAGGCCTCGAAGTCATCGAAGCCCATTTTCTATTCGACGTGCCCTTCGATCGCATACGCGTGACCTTGCATCCCAGTTCCATTGTGCATAGCCTGGTTCAATTCCGTGACGGTTCACTCATGGCCCAACTGGGTTGCCCGGACATGCAATTGCCGATTCAATACGCACTCAGCTTTCCCGAAAGATGGCCCTTGCAAGTCGAAAGGCTTGACCTAAGGAAGGTGGCCAAGCTCGAATTCTTCGAGCCCGACTTTGAAAAGTTTCCCTGTTTAGGCTTGGCTTATAAAGCCGGAAACATGGAAGGCACCGCTCCGGCCATCGTGAATGCCGCCAATGAAATTGCCGTGGCTTTGTTCCTGGCGGAAAAGCTGGCCTTCAATGCCATCCCCGAAATCATTGCCGGCGTCTTGGATCGAGCCCGTATCGAGGACAAGCCGTCCTTGACCCAGATTTTAGAGGCCGATAGCTGGGCCCGCGAAGAGGCCGGCAGGTTGGCCGCCAAATAGGTCGTTTCTATCCAGATGGACGGTCCAGTGACCCCAAGGCCACCGGACAGTTAATGCGAATATGGGTAGTTTGCTGTTCTTGCCTTCCCTATAATTGGAGCACTATGGGCCTCACCGGATATTGGTCATTGCTGTATCAGATTCCCGTCGGTTTGCTGGGCCTCAGCTTCATGGTTTTTATCCATGAGCTCGGGCATTTTTCCGTGGCGAAATGGGCGGGCGTGAAGGTGCACACCTTTTCCATCGGCTTCGGGAAAAAGCTGCTGAAGTGGAAACGTGGCGATACCGAATACTGCTTATCGGCCATCCCCTTTGGTGGCTATGTCGCCATGGCGGGAGAAAATCCAGACGACGGCGGCTATGGCAATACCGATGAGTTCCGCCAGAAATCCATACCCATACGCATGGCCATTGCTGTCGCTGGCCCCTTAGCCAATATCATTTTCGCCATCGGTATTCTTTTTGTGCTTTATCAAGTCGGTGTCGAAGAGCCACGAAATTCCATGGTCATCGGAGAAATTGATAAAGGCAGCGCCGGAGAAAAAGCAGGCCTCTTGCCCGGCGATGAAATCCTGACCCTCAGCGGCGAAAAGGTAAAGAGCTGGGAGAATTTCCTGCAGGATGCGGCCTTACAAGGCGGCAAGGCCTTGCCGGTTCACATTCGCCGCGGCGACCAGGAATTAGACCTAACCCTCACCCCTGAAATGGACAGCCGCTTCGGCATAGCTCTGGTGGGCTTGGTCGGCGAAGTCAAGGTCGTCGTATCCAAGGTCATGGACGGCAAACCCGCCGCTGCCGCCGGCCTCCTGGCTGGCGATACCCTGCTGCGGATAGACAGTACGCGCATCCCTTCGGGCACGGCCCTGATCGAAATGGTCAATGGCAGCAAGGGCCGAAATATCAGTGTAACGGTGCGCCGCGGCGCCGAGGAAAAAACCTTCGCCCTGAATCCGGTGCTCGACGAAGAAACGAAGTCGCGCTATATCATGGGTGTTTATCCCATGCATATCGTCCCCACCCAAGTCATGAAATATGGCCCAGGTGAGGCCTTTACTCGTAGCGTTCAGAAGAATTACGAATTCGCGACCATGGTCTTTCGCACCTTCGGCAGCGTGCTTACCGGACGCATTCACCTCAAGGCATTGTCCGGCCCGGTGGGCATTATTCAAATGATTGCCGGCTCTTTACGCCAGGGCATGCAGAAGTTTCTGGAATTCATCGCCCTCCTCAATACCAATTTGGGCGTGCTCAACCTCTTGCCCCTAGCCATCACCGATGGTGGACTCATTGTCTTCCTCCTCATCGAAGCCATACGCCGCAAGCCCCTATCCCTGCGTGTGCAAGGGGTTATTAATCGCGTGGGCATTAGCTTTTTCCTTTTGCTGTTTCTATTCGTGACCTTCCAGGACATCCTGCGTATACCGTGGTTCTTGAATTAGGCGGAGTTCGGGGGTTGGCCTGATGTGGCGACCTCAGCCCGAACTCGCGGGTCCTCGGCCAGGGCAATGCTTTGGAGCCATTGGCCTGCGGAGCGAGTCTGCTCTAAGGTCGCCACCGGCCAACCCTGCACTTCCCTGATTCCTTCGCCTGCGACGGTTCCCTGATTGCAATGGGAGTATCCCGGAAGCTTTGCCTGAGCTTGGCTTCTAGACGCGAGATTTCAGCGAAGGACGGGTGACTCCTCACCCCTGTTTATCCGAGCAGCGCGATACTTACGGTGTATGCTAGCGAATAGGCAAAATACAGGCGAAGGTGAATAATGCCATGCGCATTGGACGGATTCCACTCCTTTGCCGAAGCAAAGTCGAAATTGGGAGATAATCTTACGCCCGAAGGGGAATACCGAATCGTCCGGATCAATCGACAGAGTGGCTTCCATATATTCCTCCACTTGTCCTATCCGAACCTGAATGACATTGAGCGAGCTAGGAGCTCCAAGCAGATAAGTGACTCCCTCTATCAGGTTTTGAAGAAGGCCGTGGAAAAAGGTGACCTTCCTCCCCAAAACACAAGCATGGGAGGCGATGTGGGAATTCACGGAATCCGAAACGGTTTCGGTTGGATTGGAAAACTTCACCGCACTTTTCACTGGACTCAAGGATGTATTGCCGTGACCAACCCTGAGATCGAAGAAATCGCCTCCCAAGTGAAAATGGGTACCAGGGTGATAATCCGAAAATGAAAGCCTTTCAAGAAGGCCAGCAAATCTAGGCCACCTGCTCCGCCGCCATTACCCCTTCCGGATTGCGTTGTATTCGTCCTCTGCTCCTACTGGGAGTTGCTACAAGGTGATAGTCGGGCGAATTGGCAATCACTGCAAAAGGACAGACGAGTTCCACCTCGAAACATGTGGAGTGTCGGCTGTCCGAGCTTTCACCCAAATGCCTTCGTCTTCGGGCTATAGCCACTGATTCCAATCGGCGCATCCCCACCCGCTCCAGGGCAATGCTTCTCGGCGTGAGATTTCAGCGTCGGAGTGAAGGCCCAGCGCCAGCCTTCGGGGAATAGCGAGGGGCCGGCGGTGAGCGCCTGAAAAAAGGGCGCGCTCCGCAGGCCATAAGCTCCGAAGCATTACCTTGGCCGAGGACCCGCGAGCCCTTTTTTCATGGCCAAACATCAGCCCGCCCCGTCCATACCCCACAGCAGTAGCAAAGAGCCACAACCCCCGATCGCAAATCGAGGGGGTAGCGTATGGCCCCGCAGGCTCTAGGCCGTCTCCAGAGCTAGGCCCTCCGGTCGCGGGAAGGTCGATGGGAAAAGGAGCCCCTTTCGCGACCATTCTTCAGGGAATGGCTAGGGGCGGGCAAGCAGGGGACGGCTCCTGGCGTAGGCAAGCGAATCGGCGGTCACCGCAAACGGACGGGCGAGTTCCGCCTCGAAACTTGTGGAGAGGCGGGTGTCTGAGCCCGCCCGGCTTGCGGTGACATCAGCCTATTCGCGTCAAAGCGCCGAACATCAGCCGCCCCATGCGAGAGCCGAGGAGACGGAAGCGAGGGGGAGACTTCCCCCATCGACACTGCTACTTTGCACGTATGCAAATTCTTGTCATCGGAAGCGGAGGTCGCGAACACGCGATTGGCCGCAAACTCCTTCAGTCTCCCCGCAAACCCCAACTGCATTTTGCTCCCGGTAATCCGGGAATGGCGGAAATCGGCACCTGTCATCCCGTGGCCGTGGAGGACATTGCGGGCCTCGTGGCCTTGGCGCAAAAGGAGGGAATCACTCTCACCGTGGTAGGGCCAGAGGTGCCCTTGGTTCTTGGCGTCGTCGATGCATTTGAAAAAGTCGGTCTCAAGATTTTCGGACCGTCGCAGGCGGCTGCGCAATTGGAGGGTTCCAAGGCATTCTCCAAAGACTTCATGGAAAGGCATGGCATACCGACGGCGGTGTATCGGAATTTTCGTCGCTATGAAGAGGCGCTTGCCTATTTGGATAAGCAAGGCGCACCTATAGTGGTCAAGGCCAGTGGCTTAGCGGCGGGGAAAGGTGCGGTAGTCTGCCCCACTATGCCCGAGGCCATTGCGGCTCTCGACAGCATGCTTGGGCCTAAGGCAATCTTCGGCGATGCCGGCAATGAAGTAGTGATTGAAGAGTTCATGGACGGGGAAGAAGCATCGCTCTTTGCTCTCTGTGACGGCAAAAATTTCGTCTTTCTGCCCACGGCGCA
>JAYUVP010000108.1:0-9129 GCA_043753995.1 Fibrobacterota bacterium | reverse complement strand
GCGTTTTTCAGAATCAATTTCAAGGGGACAGTCTCGTCTCCCGGAAGGTCTGGGTAAATAAAAACGGATTGCAAGCCTACCGAAGCGAAAAATGGGTTTTCAATGCCCTGAATCAATTGGCTGTGTATCAAGACTACAGCGAAGGCCAAATCGCCACTTTGGAATCGAGCATCACCTATGCCTTCGATTCCAAGGGAGTATTGATTTCCGCTATTCACAGGGATGAAGTCATGGATGAAACTTTGTTAGCCGTTCATTATGAATTTGAAGGATTGGCCAAGGCGAATGGACAAGCCAAACAGGCTGTAGGTCATTTGTCTAAAGCTGTTCTTCCTAACCTGCAATTTGCCTTTGAAGGTTGGCGACTCAAGCCTCATCCGCAACGTGCTCAACGTTAACGAAAAGTTTTGTAAGCCAATACGCTTTCGGGATACGACATAAAAGTTGGAGATGTACATGATTTTGAAGTCCCACAAAAAGTTCAATTCGACTTTTTCCCCCATGGGCTTGGTTGCCGTATTCCTATTCCTTTTCACCACCTTGCAGGCCATAGCACAAGAAACACCGTTCACACCAATCAAGGACGGTTATGCTTCTCCGACGGACTATAAAGGAAATACGCGAACCTTAATGTTACGAAACAGCGATGCCCGAGCTTGGGTCTCCCATGCCCTCGTGGATAGCACCGCAGCCAAGGCCACCAAGGCCCGACTCCTATTGCATGTCGGACAAGTGGGACATGCCGGTCAATTGAAATTGGTCCTAGGCTCCTTCGCAGGTGACCTTGAAAATCAAGTCACCTATGCCGATCTCTTTCCAAACCGCACGGCGGATACTCTCGCCGTGAAAAGCATTTCCATGCAAGACATGCACAGCATAGTGTCTCTGCCTTTGGATTCTTCCTATTTGTCCGAATTACGCAAGAAAGGTGAAGTCGCCTTGGTGCTTATTGCCACTGGGGGACTCGAAGCCGAATTCGGGTCCATCGAAGGAGGACGTGGGGCTCTCCTGTATTTGACTTATTCAAATCCATCGGATTCATCTCTTGTGAATCGTGTCGCCGCCGAAGTGGTCGGCAAATACCGATCGGATTTGCAAGGTCCACCCGGTATCAGCGTCAAGGGTAACCCAGGTGATTCGGGAACCAGAGGCCCACAGGGTGAGGCAGGACCCAGGGGCTTAGAAGGCCCGCAGGGCCCTCCGGGGTCAAAGGGTGAACCAGGCACCACGGTGGGCGTGGATGCGGCCCATCGAACCTTGGATTTGTTGCAAGACCGGGGTCAACGCGCCTATTACCCCTTTACCCGCCTATTCAAGGACTCGGCCTTAGACGCATCGAATCACAACAATACCTTGCGTTTTTCTAACAATGTGAATCTTGTTCCGATGGCACCCGGCGACTCCGCTATCAAGGTCTTGGGCAATGGTTATGCCTATGCCGCCAATTCGCAATCACTCAATCCTTACGATCAAATCACGCTGTCGGCCAAGGTTTTGCTTTCGATTGATAGGCCACCCGATACCCAAACTGTGATCTCCAAGCCCAATCAATATGAATTGGCCGTCATTCGCAATACCTTGCGCTTTCGAGTCAAAACCGTACTCGGTGGCTGGCAATGGATGGGTAGCGGCCATGTTCCTCTCGATACGGTGACCGAGATCGCAGCAAGTTATGATGGAAAGACGATTCGCACCTTCATGAACGGCAGACAAATTTCGGCGCAGGCCTATAATTTCGGACCGTTGGCGCTTGATAGTGGGTCCTTGTATTTGGGGGTTCGTAAACCTGATAGCGCGGGGTTCAATGGCACCTTGGACGATGTGAAGGTGCTGGCCTATGCGGTGAATGCGCAAGACTCCCTGTCGGATTTGCCGGGTAAGGCGACCATGTCGCAAGTCATGGCGGACTCGGTGGCGGGGTTGAAGGCGATGCTGGATTTGAAGGCGAATTTGAGTGGGGCGAAGTTTACGGGTGTCATTAGTATCCCAGACGGGGGCGGGTATTCATGGGGAAACAGTGAAAATGTCAGAATTGCTGCGAATGTAGCGGCAAATGCTTTGGGACTTTATACAAGCAATATTGAAAGAATCAGAATTAATTGGAATGGGAATGTTGGGATAGGGACGGCTAACCCTGCAGTAAATCTTCACCTAAAGAGTGGCATCACCAATAGTAATGTTTGGGTTGCAACGGAAAATAATTCTCAGCAGTACTTATTGGGAGTCAGGGGCGATGAGCGAAATAATTTCGAAATAATAGATAATACTAGAAATACTAGTCCAAGACTCGTTATTGATACGTTAGGTTATGTCGGAATAGGGAATATTTCACCAAGCACTAAGCTTGATGTGAATGGCGTAATATCCTTACGTGACGGTGGTACAAAAATCATGAACGGTGGTGTGGGAAGCGAAGGAAATTGCTTAATGGTCAATATTGGCATTAATGAAGGGGTTTCAAATCGGTTTGGTGGCGCGTTCACAGCCTCAAGTCAAGGTGGGTTATTGCGAATTGATACTAGACCACAAAGTGATGGTTCAAATCTTTTTCAGTTCTTTGGGCGTTCTGCAGGTGTGGCAAATGATGGTCGTGAGCTTGTTTCAATTCAAAGCAATGGCAATGTCGGTATAGGTACAACGTCGCCTATTGCAAGACTAGATGTCGCAGGGACTACAGTCAATTCGAGTGGTGTTTGGTCCAATGTATCCGACCGCCGCCTCAAGCGCGACATTCAACCCCTGCAAGGTTCCCTGGAAAAAGTTCTCGCCCTGCAAGGAGTCGCTTTTAATTGGATCGATCCCGGCAAAGACAGCATCTATGGCATGCAGCGTGGATTTATTGCCCAAGATGTGGAGACGGTGATTCCGGAATGGGTGAAAACCGGGCCCGATGGATACAAATCGCTTGAAAAGGTTGGTGTCGAAGCTGTCCTCGTCGAAGCCATCAAGGAACAGCAAAAGCAAATCAAAGAGTTAAAGGAATTGATTTGCCTTGACCATCCACAAGCGCGGACTTGCCTCAAGTAGGCCAATCATGAGGAACAACTGGATGCGCACAACCTGGATCTCAAATACGGTTTTAGGATTCTTCCTCATTGGAACCGTGCCCACCACCGCCCTCGAAACCCCTTTCACACCCTATAAAGACGGGTATGCCAATCTTTCCAGCTATAGCGGCGCATCGCGCACCCTGTTCGTGCGCGCCAATGACAGCAAGGCTTGGGTTTCGCACCCTGTGAGTGATGGTGCAGCCGATGGAATCCATTCCGCGCGACTGCTGGTTTATGTGAAAGACATCCGGCAGGACGGTAACTTGCGCGTACTTCTTGGCGCTGCCCTCAATGGGATGGAAAATCAAACACCCTATATCAATTTGCGCACCCTTGACACCGTGGGCTCGGTGAGCTTGAAAGCGGCGCGGCATATTCAGGAAATGGTGTCTATTCCTTTGAGTGCAGCTTTTGTACAAGCCATGCTAAAACCCGGATATAGTGGTTTGGTTTTAGAAGGGGCAGAAGGCCTTGATGCCGAGTTAGGAGCCTTAGAAGGCGGACATGGCACACTCTTGTATTTGAACTATGCGGTTAAATCGGATTCGGCCCACTTGGATAGTATGGTGGCATC
The DNA here is from genome assembly GCA_043753995.1 of Fibrobacterota bacterium. Taxonomy (GTDB): domain Bacteria; phylum Fibrobacterota; class Fibrobacteria; order UBA11236; family UBA11236; genus JAYUVP01. The sequence continues at coordinate 5,505 of JAYUVP010000108.1, read as the reverse complement.
GACCCTCCTGCGCAACAAGGACGCTTTGCGAGGACCGGCGGGCATTTCGGTGAAGGGTGACAAAGGCGATTCTGGAAGCGTAGGGCCGCAAGGCCCCCAGGGAGTACCGGGAGAGAGAGGCCTGCAGGGATTTCCAGGGAATCAAGGTCTCCAAGGCATTCAAGGTGTGCCTGGTGATAAGGGCGACCGAGGCGACAAAGGGGATCGGGGAGAAGCCGGGGACCAATCCTTGGCTTTCAAACTCATGCAAGACCGAGGGCAACGCGCGGTTTATTCATTTGACAGGCTTTTCAAGGATTCGACCCAAGATGCATCGGGGAATAACAATACCTTGCATTTTTCTGACAATGTTTTGCGCGTACAAATCGCAGCCAATGATTCCGCGATCAAATTGCCTGGCAATGGTTATGCCTATGCTTCGAATAGTCCGTCCTTGAATCCGTATAGCCAAATCACAATATCAGCGCGGGTATTGCTATCAATCGATAATCCACCAGATTCACAAACAGTCATTTCCAAGCCCAATCAATATGAATTGGCCGTGATTCGCAATAAAATTAAAATGCGTGTGAAGACGGCTGTCGGTGGTTGGGAATGGCTGGGCGCAGGCGATGTGCCTCTAAATGCCTGGACCGACATCCAAGCCAGTTATGATGGCGAATCTATACGTGTCACGGTTAACGGATCACAAACCTTTTTCCGCATCTATAGTATGGGACCGCTGGTCCTGGATACCGGCAGCCTGTATGTGGGGACCCGATCACCGAATGTGGCGGGATTCAACGGCACGTTGGACCGGGTGCAATTGCTGGCCTATGTGGTGAATGCGCAAGATTCTCTGGCGACAATGCTGGGTCGGGCGACAGCTGCGCAAGTGGTGGCTGACTCGGTGGCGGGCTTGAAAGCGCTGTTGGATGCGAAGGCGAATTTGAGTGGGGCGAATTTTACAGGGAAGGTTGGAATTGGAACGGAGAGTCCAATAAGTACTCTCCATCTAAAATCTTTGATGGGGGGGACGAATCCAGGAGCGCTATTAACCCTTCAACCTCAAGGGTTTCACCAATCAACAAGTACAGATAAATTTGGATTAAGACTAACTGCAGATGGAGTCGATAGGCATGTAGGAATTTATAATACGGGCTCCCAGTCTGATTCAGATTGGAATAATCCTGGACTTGCATTTTGGGTATCTGGACAAGGTATCCCGGAACGCGAAATCATGCGACTTAACGGAGCTAATGGGAATGTGGGGATTGGAACAACTTCACCATCAACAAGACTTGCGGTCAATGGAAGAATCAAAGATTCCACAGGATACTTGTCTCCCATTGGATCTATGACACTTTTCGCGGGAAGCACAGTACCAGAAGGTTGGCTCCTCTGCGACGGTCGCGCTGTGTCGAGGACGACCTATGTGACACTTTTTGAAGCCCTTGGACTGACATGGGGTAGCGGCGATGGCACTACCACTTTCAACTTGCCCGATATGCGTGGTAGAGTGGGAGTGGGTGCTGGCCAGGGAAGCGGGCTAACAAATCGACCTTTGGGACAACAATTGGGTGAAGAAACCCATCTCTTGACGGTTACAGAAATGCCACTACACAATCACAATATCATAGACCCTGGCCATACGCATAGTATTGGGGGACACGATCAAGGATTAGGGGTGGCCGCTGGAGGAAATGGTCCATTTATTCAAACATCTGGGGGTAGCAGGTCCACTCAAAACGCGAGTTCAGGCGTTTCACTAAATCCCAGTGGCGGCGGCCAGCCCCACAACATCATGCAACCCAGCTCTGTGGTGAACTACATCATCAAATATTGACAGCTTGTCAGAACAAAACGGATTTTAGCTGAGCCTAAAATTGCGCACCCCCATATGGAAAAATCTTTGGATTACGCATACAGGATAAAATTTTTGGTTCAAATCTAAAATATTGGGTTGTTAATGAAATTCATGATAACTGCCCATCCCGATGTCTAAATTTCACACCCCATGTTGCTTTACAATACCTGGAGCGCAGCCCAGCGCTCCCAATGGATAGACCAAGTCGGCCTCGCGCGCATCACTTTGTCTTTTTACAAATACCACGACATTGCCGATCCCAAAGCCTTTCGCGACGAGCTTTTCCTGGCCTGGAATGCCCTGGACGTGCTGGGACGCATTTACGTGGCTCTGGAAGGCATTAATGCCCAGATCTCTTTACCGGCACAGAACATGGCCGCTTTTCATGAGCATTTGGAAAGCTATCCCTTCTTGCAGGGGATTCGCCTCAATGTCGCTATTGAGCAAGACAACAAATCCTTCCTTAAACTCAAAATTAAGGTGCGTGAAAAAATCGTCGCCGACGGCATCGACGATGAGACTTTTGATGCCACCAAAACTGGCGCCTATTTAAAGGCCCATGAATTCAATGCCATGATGGACAGCCCGACTACCGTGGTGGTCGACATGCGCAATCACTTCGAATGCGAAATTGGACATTTCGAAGGCGCACTTTTGCCCGAGGCCGAAACCTTTCGCGAGGCCTTGAAGGAAATGACCGAGGCCTTGCTTCCCGACAAAAACGAAAAAGAGGTGCTGATGTATTGCACCGGCGGGATACGTTGCGAAAAAGCCAGCGCCTATTTCCGTCATCTAGGTTTCAAAAATGTTTTTCACTTGGAAGGCGGTATTATCGAATATGCCCGCCAAATCAAGGCTGAAGGATTGGAAAACAAATTCCTGGGCAAGAATTTCGTTTTTGATCAGCGACTGTCGGAACGTATTTCTGACCATGTCGTCTCGACTTGCCATCAATGCGGCGCGGCCTGTGACACCCATGTGAATTGCGGCAATAAGGCCTGCAATCTTTTATTTCTGCAATGCCCAAATTGCCGAGAGCAATGGCGAGGCTGCTGTTCGGAAAGATGCAAGGAAATTGCCGGACTCCCCTTTGTCCAACAAAAAGGCATACGCCGAGGCTATAGCTCTCACGCAAAATATTTTAAGAAGCAGCGACCGGCTTAGCGATTTCGATTTCCATTGGAGCCGCAGGAAAGCCAGCATGTGACGGGCCATGCTGGGCTCGATCCAACCTTTTCATCACTTGTTCCATAAGCCCTACCGGCCTGCCGTGGGCTTGCAAAATACTCTGTACCTCAGCGCGAATTTCCCGATTGCCATTCAAGGCTGTGGCCTTGGCATATTCCGGTGGCTCCATGCTTTCGTGAAGTGGCGAAAGCAAAAGTTCGCGCAATTCTTGGCTTTGAAAATCATCGGGGAAAAAGACACCCAACCTGGCCAGACGCGACACGGCCCTGGCAGGCATCCGAGAGGCCCAGCTATCGGCGAAAACTTGGCGCGTCTTCGGCGAGGGTACGAACTGGGGGTACGATGCCTCGGGTATTTGCATCATGGCCCGCAAAAAATGGTGCCATGTTTTTAGTCGGATGAGCCAGGGTAACTCACGCGTTTCTTCGTAGGCAAACCAAATTTTGGGCGGCGTGGCCAGGAAATTAAAAGCGGGCCAGCGCCGGTTAGGTAATTGACCCGCCGCGCGGAATTTCGAAGCCAATGCCCCCGAAGCGTCGGGTTTAGCCAAGTAAATCTCGAAATTGTTTTCGAAGCGCCCATCGTCGAGGCGCGCTTGCATGGCTTCCGGCCCGGGGAATTCAAGCAGGGGATTGGGCAAATCATCTAGCTCGCCATAACGATCGAAAAGCCCGAGCCTATGCAAGCCACAGCCTTGAATGGCCTCCAACCAATAAGACCAAGGGAGGCGAGCCTCTCGCGCATGAAAAAAGGTGTCGACTAGCCGCGCGGGATTGCCCAAAGTGATGCCTCGCATAGGAGCAATTCGCTCATGGAGAGCGGGCGAAATTTCACTCAGTCTATGAAGCAGCCTTTGCGCACAGCCCAAGTCTGAAGGCCGGCGGGCCGAAAGGCCGAGCAAAGAAAAGGCCTTTTGCAGGTGGCGTATCCAGGAGCGCGCGTCGCTATTATAAACCATGATGCGCGCGGTGCCTCCTGGCAACAGGGCATCGCTTAAACGATTCAAGGCCCGCGCAGGATCGGCCAAGTGATGTAAAACCCCATAGCTGTCGATATGGGAAAGATCGCAGGGCAAGGGGCAATCCGCATCTTCCAAATTTCCCTGCCGCCAATCTATGGATCGAAACCGCGACAGGCATCGCAGATACGCGCGCCGAAGGCTTGGCGCCGACAAGTCCATGGCGATGAGCTGATGTGGCCGAGGCTCCCAAAAAGTCGCCATATAGGGGAAAATATCGCCGCAACCGGCCAGGAGTATGCGCGGGCGAGGACTCCGCCAAGTCGCTGGGATTTGCCCCTGTTGGCTCAGCAGGCGAGCGGCGAAAAAAGAATGAGAGGCATAGGCCTCTTGCGAACGAAGCGGAAGCAGTAGAGGATAATTCGGATACGGAAAGGCTTCGTATTGGGCCTTCACTTGAGCGCTGATTTCAGCCGAAATCCATGGCATAGGCTTTTCCGTTAATTCAAAATCGAAGCAGGGCCTGCAACCTATTCGTCCATCCACCCCAGCGCGACAAAGCATTGCTTGATCCACCCGTAGGCGATGCGTTCTTGCTCCAACCGCAAACCTTTCTGGATTTTATCACTTTTCAAATCCTCATACACGGCATTCTCGGCCGGAGTCAAGCGAGTCAAGGTGGCCTTGAACGGGCTGGCCTCCAGAGTCCATAAATCGCGGTGACGCATCCAGGTTTCGCTGTCCATGAAAATGGATTGGCAATTGGGCAATGCCGCTCGCAATCGATCGAGTATGGCAAATCCACGCGTGTCGATATCGCCCCAGTAAAAGACATTCACCTGTCGCAACCAAGGAATTGCAGCCAAGCTATCCACGCTATATCCCAAGCCAAAAAACACCACACTTTCGGGCAGGCAAGGAAAGGCCAGTCCATTGAAATCATTTTCCGTGATGAAGACGCGCCGGATCGGCAAAGAAAGTCGGGCAACTTCTGCAACCGGGGCGGAAATATCCGAAAGACCCTGCACGTGCAAACGGGGATCTAGAATCCTAAAGCGAACCAAGGTCGGCTTGGACAGGAAACCAAATCTTTCCTCAAAGGACCTGGCATCGAAGGGCGGTGTTTCCTGGTTTAATCTTTCGGCCAAGACTGTAAGCAATTCATTTAATAGGCCTTTGCAGGATTCCATGAATTTGGTGTCAACGCCGACAATATCCATTTGCCGCAAATAAATATTCGGACGAGGATGGGCGCGCATCCAGAGCATTACGTCCAAGATTCGCTCCCATTTTTCCGCCTGCTCCAATAGCCTCAACGGTTTCGCCGCAACCCAGGAGAAAAGTTCAGGAATTTTCTCCCTGGTGAGCGCAGCAAGGAGGCCGAGGATATCGGCATCCTGCGTTTTTCCAATGAAAGCAAGTGCCTCGCCCTCATCGGCAAAAATCACCGAAGTTGGCAACTGGTTTTTACCGATTTGCCGATGATTGATTTCCGTCACATCAAGATCATATC
>JAYUVP010000107.1:0-48822 GCA_043753995.1 Fibrobacterota bacterium | reverse complement strand
TAAGAAAAAACCTTGCGCAGGGAAGTGCTGGTTTGACCATTGTCTACGTCAATCAGAGTCATTTGCGTCACCCAATTCGTGTCCAGGCGCCCGATTTCAAGGGTGATCATTTTCTCGGCGGTGAGTCGCCTGGCCATGTCGAGTCGACAGGTACGATCTTCGCAATTCGACGACTGCTTCTGCATGCGCGTTAATGCTTCGGAAAGGACGCTGCGATCGAGGGTGTGAAAAATGGTGAGGCGCTGCAATTCGGCGATGAACTGATGGGTCATGGTGATTTTTTCTTCATCACGAAGTCGTTTGCCCTCGGTGAGAATGTCAAAGGCCGCTAAGGTAGGCACCAGGGCTTTGCCACCGATACGCTCCTGATAGGCTTTGCGGATTTTCTTGAAGCGCGCGATGATGGTATTGCTTGCATAGGTATCGTGCAAAGAGGCATAAGGATCGAGGCGAAGCAGCTTTTCAAAAAGACTGTCGGCTTTGACCTGCTTTTTGGGTTGTGAGGCATAAAGCACACCCAAATTTTTCAGGGCATAGAGACTATCGAGATAGGTCAATTCCTCGCCGCGCTTTAAGGCGTCGGCCAAGCTCGTCTCAGCCTTGGTAATTTCGCCTTCGTCCAACAATTGATTGATCATATCGCGGTTGATGCTTTGAGCATGGGGTGCCTGGCTAAGCATTAAAATCGCGACGGTGAGGGTGGCAAACCGCCCCATCCAAAACCCTAGGGCTCCGGCGCAGATAGCGTTGCTAAGACCTGCCTTTAAAAAACAGACTTTAGTGAGATGCGTCATCGGCTTGACCTCTTGCGGAGAAACAGTTTATTCAGCCTGAACCGATGTCGTTATCAATCCGTCGACATCGCCGGAAAGAAGCGCATCGGCCAATGGCATTTCCACATGGGTTCGGTTCGATTGTGCTTGTGCCTGGGCATGGGCATGGGCACGGACGCGATCGGGAGCGAGCTGAAAAAGCTCGAAACAAAGCGCATAAAGGTCGAGGGCTCCGGTCGAAGCCGGGGCATATTCGAAAACGCTTAAACCTTCGCGCGCGGCTTCGGCTAATTGAATGGTCAGGCGCACTTTTTGTTTAGCCACTCGACCCGGATATTCGTTTTCGATTTCCCGCAAAACGCTTTGATGAAGGCCGGTGTTTTGTCGATACATATTGATGACGATGCGGAATAATTGCGCCGTCGCCGTCATGCGATCGAGCAGCGGGACCAAATCGCGCAATCCTTGCAAGGCATAGGATTCGGCCTGCACCGGAACGATTACCGACTGAACCGTGACCAGCACCATGCGCGTGAGCCAGTTGACGCTGGGTGGACAGTCGAAGAGAATGAAGTCATAAGAGCTTTGCAGCGGTTCAAGTATTTGCTTCAGACGCGCCGGCTCTCGTAGAAGTCGAGGATCGAGAGTCGGGAGGTCATCCAGGGTGGTGCTACCGGCAATCAAATCGAGATGGTCATAGCCGGTTTCTAAAACCGCTTCGGCGGCGGGGGTGCGCCCCTGAATGACCTTGGCCATGTCTGGCCACGACGCCGCATCCGGCGAATCGAGATGCTTGCCCAGCAAATGTCGGCTTAAATTCGCCTGGCCATCGATGTCGATAAGCAAGGTGCGATAGCCCGAAAAAGCCAGGGCATGGGCGCAATTGAGAGTAAAGGTGGTCTTACCCACCCCGCCCTTTTTGGAAAGGAATGCAAAACCTTTAGCCAACCTTACCGTCCTCGCGAAGAGTGATGGGCGCCCCCAAAGCGCGGAACTTTTCGACCACGCGGTCATAGCCACGCTCGATATAATGCACACCTGAAAGCTCGGAAACGCCTTCGGCGACAACGGCCGCCACGAGATAACTGAAGCCCGCACGCAAATCGGGAATTTCGACTTGAGCACCGCGCAAGCGCGTCGGGCCCTGGATGACAGCCGAATGTTGATGCCCCAAATGGCGGAAGCGGCAGGGATTTCCACCGAGGCATTCGCTGAAAAGCTGAATGCTCGCGCCCATGCGATTCAATGTCTGAGTATAACCAAAGCGGTTTTCGTAAACCGTTTCGTGAATGACGGAAAGTCCCTTGGCCTGGGTGAGCAAAATCACGAAAGGCTGTTGCCAGTCCGTCATAAAACCCGGATGAACCCCGGTTTCCATGGCGACGGGTCGCAAGTCACTGTCCTTGCCGAGAAAGCGTATGCCGTCGGCTTGCACTTCGAAAGCGCCTCCGGCCCGACGTAGCCAGTTGAGAAAGGTGAGCAGATGAAGTTGGTCGGCGCCGCGCACGAAAACATCGCCGCGGCTTACGATCGCCGACACGGCGAAGCTGGCGGCTTCAATGCGATCATTAATGACGCGATGCTTGACCGGTTTCAATTCGGTGACACCTTGCACTATCCAGGTGCGGTCGGTTTCTTGGGAAATGATGGCACCCATGGATTGCAGCAATAAAGCTAGGTCGACGATTTCCGGCTCAATGGCGGCATTGCGAATTTCGGTAGTGCCTTTGGCCAGGGCGGCAGCCATGAGCAAGTTTTCCGTAGCGCCGACGCTGGGGAAAGGCAAGGTGATGCGCGCGCCCGTCATCTGCTTGGCTTCAAAATGATAAGCACCCTCGCGATATTCAATGTGGGCACCGAGATCGCGCAAACCCTGCAAGTGAAAATCAATGGGACGCGGTCCGATATCGCAGCCGCCCATCATGGGAATGATGGCGCGGCCGAAGCGATGCAAAAGCACGCCAGCCAGCAAAATGGGAATGCGATTCAGGCCGGAATATTCCATGGGTACGGCCGGGCCATTTAGGTGGGTCGCGTCGATGCGCAAATCGCCAGCATCCGCCTCATGGCGAATCACGCAACCCAGGGATTCGAGGATACGGCGCGTGATGGCAACATCGCCGATATCTGGGACATTAGCCAAATCGGTGATACCAGGGGCTAGCAAGGCAGCCACCATTTCCTTGGTCACCGCGTTTTTGGCTCCGCGTACCGCCACCTCACCCTTGAGATTGCGGCCGCCTTCGATGATGAATTTTTTCGAGGGAGAAGGCATGTGCGCGAAAAGTACCAAAGCCCATAAAGCCCAATTGGTTTACGCTGAGAAATCCATGGCGACCTTCGGGCAAGACGAACCCTAACATCTCAATCGGAAAGGCTGGACAAAGGGTCCGGGGCTTGGTGCTTTTTCGAACCGCCAGGTAAAATGAAGGCATGGACATCGCCTCGGTCGCAACTGGCTCCAATTCTGGGGCGGGCATGAGTAGCAAGGATGTGGTGCTACTTAAAAAAAGCTTGGACTTGGCCAAAAGCATGAGTCAGCAACTTTTGCAGACCTTGCCACCCGTCGCCAGTCCTCGATCGGCCAATCCTCCCGGGGTGGGTGGGTTAGTCGATTTAGCGGCTTGAACCCGGGCGCCAAATCACGCCCCGCTGAAATATCCAAGCAATACAACCATAGAGGACCGGCAGCAGGGGGAAAACCATGCGTGGTTCCGTGCTTAGCAGGGTGAGGCCGAAAAGGCTGATTCCCGAAAATAGGGCTAAGGGTATCCAGCCCGGGGGGAGGCTCCTGCCATTTCCTTTGCGACGGCGAAGCCAAATCCAAACTAGGGCTGGTAAACCGGCATAAAACCAAAGAGCTTGAACAAAGCTGCGGTTGCCCGTTTTTAATTCCAAGGAGCCCCCGGGATAGGCGGTCAGGGGTTGTCCGAAAACCAAACGGTTGACATTGGCCCGCCAATTCTGGAAAACCTTGGCGGGATGCTCTCGAATATTTCGCCAGGCCGCCGCCTTCAAGCTGTCGTCCTGGGTCACATAATCGAGGCTGTCCAGTCGGGCATAGAAGCGGCTTTGATCCCCAAAAAATTCTGGGTTTTGAAGGACGGCATCGCTATTGAGCCAATCCCCAAGGAAGCGCGGCTCGGGCAAGGTAAGGCAATAAAGCTGAGCACCTCCGCTATTGGCCCAATAAAAAAAACGTCCCGTCAGCTTTTGGGTATAAAGCAAATAGGGCGAGCAAAACAGAAAGGCCAGGATCAAAATCGCAACCAAGTTGCTTGCAGGACATTCTGCTTTTTTACCCAAGCCTTGAAAGGCCCAAAGTCCTAGCGCCATCAACAAAGCAACAAGAGCTGCATAGGCGAAAAACACCTTGGTGAGCAGTAACCAAGCCAGGACCAGGGCGGTCGCCACAACCCAGGCCGCGCGTTGAAATTTCGAATTGGAAGCCACTGGAATCGGCGCCAAGGTGCGTTGGAGGAAACAGGCCACCAGAGTCACCAAGGCCGCTGCCAAGGGCTCGGACATCAGGCGATCGCTCAAGCTACCGTGGAACAGCAAATAGAGAGAAAGGAAAAAAGCCTGAAGTGCCGGGCGAGGCAATTTCCAATCTCGAAACCATTGCCAGGCGGCGAAGGCACCCACCGACATCCACAGGGCATTAACGAGGCGAGGCCACAAGGGAGAGGCGTGAGCATAAAACCATGGCCATAAAGTGAGCGGATAACCTGGGCCATTCCATAATAGGCGAGTCTCTTGGCTGGCGAATCCGCCGCGCGTCAAATTTTCAGCCATCAACCAAAAGCGCGGTTCATCACCCGACAAGTCTGGCCGCGAGCCCAGCCAGGCTACGGTGCCATGCATAATGGCCACAGTCAGGAGAAGCAGCCAGGGGAAATTTCGAATTTGGAGCACGCCCCATTATTCCAAAAAAGCGATGGCATTGCGGCCTTTGTCTTGCCTAGAAATTGGGCACCGAGCGTCAAGAGCGTGGACAAGCAACCTGGCGATTGGATTCTCAAATGGCGAAACCTTTCAATTTTCGATAGCCCCGGCTCAAAAAAAATTGGCCCGCCTTTTGATTTATAGGCGGCAGGAAAGAATCCCTTTCACCGTCTGACACCCGAGGCCATCATGCGCAACCCTGTGAATAACCCCAATCGCAACTTACGTGTCGCAACCTTAGGTCTTGCCGCAGCCGCTTCCTTTTTGAGCGGATGCATGGTGAATCTCGATGTCGGTGTGGGCGAGGGAGAGGGAGTCATTGTAACCGAGGTTCGCGACCTCAGTGCCTTTTCCCGCATTCGAGTCAATGGAAACATGCATGTTACTGTGGTTGACGGAGGCAGCTATTCCGCCCGCGTCACTACGGACGACAACCTCACCGAGGCGTGCCGCACCAGCATTCGCAATGGCATTTTGGAAGTCGATTGGGCTTATGATGTCAGCCCTTCGGCCGAGGCCGAAGTGGTAATCACGTCCCCTTATTTGACTTCTTTCGCGAACAATGGCGACGGCGACGTGAGCTTTGAAGCCACCGGCATCCTGAGTGACTTGCGCTTGGAACTCAATGGCAGCGGCGACCTTTTCTTCAGGGGCCATGTGGACAGGCTAACCGCCGTCGTGAATGGCGATGGCATTTTGGAAATGGAGGGCTCGGCCGCAATATTGAAAGCCCAGGTGAATGGCTCCGGGGCATTGTATGCGGATCCCTTGACCGCCTCGGATATTCAAGCCGTCATGGCAGGTTCAGGGGACATGACCCTCGCTTTGGACGGCGGGGCTTGGCTGGATCTCACGGTTAGCGGCTCAGGTCAAACGGAATGGTGGGGCAATCCAGGCAAGTTGACCTATCACCTCAGCGGCAATGGCGCCGTTGTCGAACATCGTGGACTCTTCAAAGTGGGAGCCAAAACGCGACTCCCCCGGCATGGCAGCAAGGCCAGCAAATAAAATGGGACAAGGGCCTAGCCCTTGTCTTTAGCCTTTTCCTTCGCCGTCTTGAAGCCCTTGGTATAAATCCGATTGTCACCGATATACTTCAAGGCCTCAGAGATTTGCACATCATGTTGTAATTCAAAGGCCGTGCGCGCGTCTTCGCCCAAAACGGCCCCGAGCAATTCCGCCTTTAATTGATTTTGAATGAATTCGAGATTGCGATCAAATTCCTTGGTGGTTTGCGACTTCAAGGTGGCTTCGACCGCTTGTAATTCCCGCTCCACCTCTAGGCCCAACTTGGTTTTGCCCGTATCGCTGCCTTCTTTCTTTAGAACCTCGCGAAAAGCATCCAAGGCCAAGAGTCCGCTGCTTTTATAGTTGGCGAAAACCGAATCCGCGAAAACAAATTTTCGGAATTCCTCGATCACGGCCGGCTCGATTTTGGAGTCAGGAGTCACCTTGGAGATTTTCTCGATTTCTGCACGCTTCTTAATAATGAAATTAAAGAACATGGTCTTGCGCAATAAATCCTGGGCGAAGCGCGAAAGCTTTTGACTGCTAATCACCACGTCGGGGCCAATACCGCCACCCGCAACCACCTTGCGTCCTGCATGGGTCTTGAAAGTCGTGGTGTCCTTGGCGGAATCGCCTACGTGCTTGAATCGCACCGCATTTTCAGGCTTATTAATGCAGCGTCCCGAAGGGGTGTAATAGTAGGCCGTCGTCAACTTGAGGGTGTTTTTCTGACCATCCAATTGCAATATGGTTTGCACCGAACCCTTGCCAAAGGTGTTTTCGCCCATGACCAAGCCACGATCCCAATCCTGAATGGCTCCCGCCACGATTTCAGAGGCCGAGGCACTGTTTTCATTGACCATGACCACTAATTTGCGGGTCCAAATCGGCGCACGTCCGCTATGATATTCCTGGTTTTGCCCTTTGACCCGACCCTTGGTATAAACCACCATTTCGCCTTTTTCCAAAAACTGCTCGGCCACCTCAATGGCTTGATTCAAAAGGCCACCGGGATTCACGCGCAAGTCCAGCACCAGGGCTTTCATATTGCGTTTCTTTAGTTCATTGATGCGGGCTTCGAGATCCGCGCCGGTGCGCTTGGCAAATTGGGTGACCTTGATATAACCCACCGAATCATTGAGCATGCCGCCATAGGGCACGCTTTCGATTTTAATGATTTCGCGAATAATATTGAATTCGATCGGTTCCAGTAGCCCCTCACGAAGCAAGGTCAGTTTGACCGGACTTCCGGGTTTGCCGCGCAAATGTTCCACTGCATCATCGATGGTGATCCCTTGAGTCGAAATCGAATCGATTTTGATGATTTTATCGCCTGCGCGCATGCCCATGCGATGGGCCGGTGTTCCGGCCAAGGGGGAAACGACAGTCAGGATTTGATCGCGAATGCCGATTTGTATGCCCAGACCACCGAATTCACCTTCGGTACTGACCTTGAGATCTTCATAATCCTTGGGCGAAAAATAGGCTGTATGCGGATCGAGAATATTGCGAATGCCCGCGATGGCAGCATCGACCAATTCCTCGGAGGAAACGTCTTCGACATAGTTCTCGTTGATCTTGGTCACGACTTTGTCGAGACGAATCAAGTCGCTGTAGAATTTTTCCCCGCCGGCCTGAACATGATTGCTGATGAGGGCGAAGCCGCCTACCACCGCCACCGCTGTCAGGTAAAACAGGGTGCTTTTGCGTTTGGGCTTGGCATTTTCTATTTGAATTTCGGTGGCGTCATCCATGACATGCATTTTACAACCTTCCGTAGGGCATCGGGTATGCCTGCGGTTTTTTTAAGGGAGACCCGGAAGGGGCGGCAAAAACGGCTGAATAAGGTAGGAGATGCTTTTTTGCAGGCTTTCGACAGATTCTCCGCCATCTAGCAAATGGGACGGCGTCTGCCCCTCCCCCACCAAGGCATGAAAGCCTTCGCGAACGCGGGCGAAAAAAGAATCGTCTTCCCTCTCCAGGCGATCCAGGGAACGACCTTGGGCAAGCAGGCGGCTTCGTCTGATTTCCGGGGCGATGTCCAAGACGAGGATGAAATCCGGCCACACCTCGCCGCAAGCTGCTGCCATTAAGGAAGCAATCATGTCGCGATTGAGGCCGCGTCCATAGCCCTGATAGGCATAGGTGGACCAACCAAAACGATCGGCGACCACGACTTTTCCGGCAATGAGGGCAGGTCTAATGACTTCGGCTACCAGTTGGGCGCGTGCTGCCATATAGAGCAATAATTCGGCTTCGGGCGAAACGCTGCGCGTAGGGTCGAGCACGAGTTCGCGTATGGCCTGGGATAAAGCGGTACCCCCCGGCTCGCGAACTTGCACCACATCCTGACCCGAAGCCCGTAGCGCCTCGACGCATAGTCCGACCTGGGTGGATTTCCCCGATCCGTCTACGCCTTCAAAGACGAGAAAGCGACCCGGGAAAGCGCCGAATTTCACAGATTCACGCCATGGCACTTTTTGAACTTTTTCCCCGAACCGCAAGGGCAAACATCATTGCGCCCAATGGCTTTGAGTGCTTCCGGGGATAAATTAAGGCCGCCCGCTGCCGCAGGACGTGCGGATACCGGCTGGGCCGGCAGGGTCCGCTCGGGGGCTTTCACAGAATCCACTTCCTGAGCGTCCTGCATTGCGGCTTGGGGCGGCTGCGGAGCTTTGCGCGACACGACCTTCACTTGCACGCCTGGGCTTGCGCCCTGACCCTGGCCCGCTGGCGCTCCGCCTTCGAAACGAGGCAAAGCCGTGGCATCCATGGCTCCACTGAATTGCAGGGTTTGGCGACGGCGCATTTCCATTTCCTGGGCTTTGACCATGGCTTCATGCTGGCGCTTCAGGAAATCCGGGTCGATATGCAAAATGCGGGACGTGGTTTCGAAAGCCACCCGTTCCAGGCAACCTTCAAACAGGGCAAAGCCTTCCTTCTTGTATTCGGTCAGGGGATCTTTTTGGGCATATCCGCGGAAGCGGGTCGAGTCACGCAAATGATCCATGGCATAAAGATGTTCGCGCCAAACATGGTCGATGACGCCCAGTAAAACCTGGCGCTCGATTTCGCGCAATTGCTCGGAACCAATGCTCTTTTCGATATCATTGTAATGCGCGCGGGCTTTTTCCGTCACGGCATCCAGAGCCGCTTCGGCGGTGAGGGCATGCATTTCTTCTTCCGCGATCTTCCAATCGATGGCGAAAGCCCGCTGAACTTCGAGTTCGAGCTTTTCGCGATCCCAGCTTTCGGGGTAGCTTCCCGCCATGGTATAGACAGCAAGCACGGATTCAATGGCCTCTTCAATGCGCGATTCGATTTCGACGCGAATGTCTTCGCCTAGAAGGATGCGACGGCGCAAGGAATAGATGACGGTGCGCTGCTTATTCATCACATCGTCGTATTCGAGCAAATGCTTACGTATTTCGTAATTCTGGCCTTCAACCCTCTTTTGCGCGGTGGCGATGGAGCGATTGACCATGGGATGGGCAATGACTTCGTCGTCCTTGACGCCGAAACGCGCCATCAACCGCTGCAAGCGCTCGCCACCGAAAATGCGCATCAAATCGTCTTCAAGCGACAAATAGAATTGCGATTCACCCGGATCACCCTGACGCCCCGATCGACCACGCAATTGATTGTCGATACGACGGCTTTCGTGGCGCTCCGTGCCGAGAACATAAAGCCCGCCGAGGTCGGAAACGCCCTCACCTAATTGAATGTCGGTTCCACGTCCGGCCATATTGGTGGCGATGGTGACCTTGCCCTTTTGGCCAGCTTCGGCAATGAAAGACGCTTCGCGTTCATGATGCTTGGCATTGAGCACATTGTGCGGCACGCCCTCGCGCTGAAGCAGTTGGGAAAGCTCTTCGCTCTTTTCGATGGAAACCGTGCCCACCAGGATAGGCTGGCCCTTTTGATACCGCTCCTTAATGTCGTCCGCAATGGTTTTCAGCTTCATTTTACGAGTGGTGAAAACCACGTCGTCCATGTCTTTGCGAACCATGTCGCGATTGGTGGGAATGACCACCACCTTGAGCTTGTAAATCTGGAAGAGCTCGGTGGCTTCGGTGTCGGCCGTACCCGTCATGCCGCCCAGCTTCTTATAAAGCCGGAACAGGTTTTGGAAGGTGATGGTGGCGAGAGTTTGATTCTCACGCAGAATCGGTACGCCTTCCTTGGCCTCAATGGCTTGGTGCAGGCCTTCACTGTAGCGGCGGCCTTCCATGAGTCGGCCGGTGAATTCGTCGACGATGACGATTTGGCGATTGCGCACCATATAGTCGACATCGCGCTTGAAAATCACATGGGCCTTTAAAGCCTGGGAGACGTGATGCACCCATTCGACATTAAGGTCCCCATACAGGTTTTCCAGGCCAAGTTTGCTTTCGCAGACATTCACGCCCTCTTCCGTGAGCGAGACATGCTTTTCTTTTTCGTCGAGGGTAAAATGCACGTCCTTTTCGAGAAAGCGCACGACTTCATTGGCCTTAACGTATTTGTCGGTGCTTTCCTCGGCGGGGCCGGATATGATGAGGGGCGTACGGGCTTCGTCGATTAAAATCGAATCGACTTCGTCGACGATGGCGTAATTCAGCTCACGTTGCACGCAATCTTCGATATTGTGGGCCATATTATCGCGCAAATAGTCGAAGCCGAATTCATTGTTGGTGCCATAGGTGACGTCGGCGCCATAATTTTCTTTGCGCTGTGCCTCGCTGAGGCCATGCACAATAATGCCGACCGTCAAACCCAGGAAGCGATAAACCTTACCCATGGTTTCGGCATCGCGCTTGGCTAGGTAATCATTGACCGTGACCACATGCACACCTAGACTTGACAAGCCATTCAAATACACGGGTAAGGTGGCGACCACGGTTTTGCCTTCACCCGTTTTCATTTCGGCGATTTTGCCTTCATGCAAAACCACGCCACCGATGAGCTGAACGTCAAAAGGCCGATAGCGGAAAGGAAATCGGCTTTCGGGATAAAGCTTGCGGATCTCAGCATAGAAGGAAGCTGGGAAAAGCAAGGTATGATGCGCTTCCCCAGCGGCTAATTTCTCGCGGGCTTCCTCGATCCGGCGACGCGAATCGGCAGAAAGGCGGCTCAAGTCGAAGGCGAAGCGTTCCTCAAGGACATTGAGCATGCCCAGGCGGCGATCGGCAGCCTCGCGACAAACCGCGAAAGCGGGAATGAGAATATCGTCGAGGGTCTTGCCGGCTTTGAGTTGCTCGCGAAACTCCGCCGTCTTGCCAACCAGGGCGCCGTCATCGAGAATTTCGATTTGCGGGCTGAATTTTCCGACTTCATCCACCATGGGACGAATGCGCTTGACCTCGCGGTCATGGCTGGTACCGAAAAGCTTGGTCAGCAAGGTATTGAGAATCATCGGAACCGATCTGGGGCCTTGGCTTGGTAGGCGCCCGAAAAGGGGAGGAAATTAGCAATTGAAGGGGTTCCAATCACCTTTTCCAGGCCTTAAAGCCGTCCTTGGTGGCAAGACCTACCGTAGTACCCTGGGGGGAAGTGCCGAATCTCTGGGGAAAGTCTGAATTCAGGCCTTGGGATATCAAATGGGTCCTAACGCACAACACGACTTGAGGGCTTAGGAGACCTGACCGCTCCCGGCCCAGTCATCGAATCACCGCCACCTTGCCCTTCATCAAAAGGCGATCGGCAGCATCGGTGATGGAATAGATATAAACACCGGTGGCGACCCGAGTACCTTGGGTGTTACGCAAATCCCAATCGACCATGACCCGACCCCGACGACTGCCCATACCCGCGGCTTGGCCATCGCTCCAAACCAAATCCCCAGTCATGTCATGAATGCGAATACTCAAGGTTTTTTCAGAGTCCCAACCCGCCAGAGAATTCAAATTTTTAAAGGTGACCACGCCCTTTTGGCGATGTCTTTCATTGTCGAAACGAAAAGGATTGGGGAAGACATAAAAGCCCGCTCTTCCGGTGGCGAAAGTCAGGGCATAGTCGTCCACACCGGGCTCGGCGCGATAGAGATAGGCCGGAAATCCATCGCCATCGCCGTCAAGGGTATTGCCGTCGATATCGCTAATCGAGCCCGACAAAGTCAAGGTCACGGTGTCATAGGCTCCGGCCTTCTCCCGCATTTTGATGATGAGCACGGTATCGTCGGCGATAAGTTGCAGGGCTGCGAAGTTCAGTTCACGGCCCCGGGTATGCAGGCTCGTCACCTTAAAACTGGCATTTTCCCCGCCCATCAGATTTTGAAAATCCACGGGGGGCAAGCCCGTCCATTCGGGCGGGGGTCGAACCGCCAAGGGTCGGTTGAAAACCAGGCGGATGGAGGCATCGGGATCCACGGCGGAGTCGCCCATAGCAGGTTGACTGCGAAGGACACGTAATACCGTCGTATCGGTGGGCAAGGTGAATATCGTGTCGAAAGTCCCTGCCGTTCGTTTGACTAATTCGTGGCGCAAATCCAAAGAATTGCCCATGGGATCGGTCGGCGAATTGCGGACTCGCACTCGCAAAATGTCATAGTGCAAAAAGCTTCCGGGTTTGGGTTGAGCCTTCAAACTATCCGAAGGTTTCACATAAGCCGGAATGAAAATCACGGTATCGGCCAGGCTATCTGCCAAAGCCCCCATTTTGGCCCGCGCCCAAGTCATAAAAACTTCATCGCCAGCTTTTTTCCCCAGGCCACCGGGTTTGGCTTTGCGTTTGATCAGGCTGCCAGGTATCGGCTTATAGCCTTGGGGATTGGCCAGGGAATCGAGCAGGGAATACACGGTGAAAAAGCCGGTGGCAGGGACCAAAACCGGTTCACTGAAGGTGAGCCGCAGGCCACCCGTCAATGGCAAGGCCCCTGCCCGCGCATTCGCTGCATCTCCCGAATCCATATTCAGAGTGCCCAAGCGATTGAGGCGAGGCAATTCGCGATGGATAAGTCGAAAAGGAATGCGCAAAACTGGCGCCGCCAAATCATTGGTTCGCAAAACAAGAGTGTCGGAAAAAAGCGTATCGCCTTTGAGTGCCGAAGTAAAAAAGCGAAATTTCAGGGTCAATTCCTGACCCACGGGAATGGAGGCGGGAGACAATGCCGTCAGGGGATCTTGATTCGTCCCCTTCGGAAAGCCTTGCGACTTGGTCGCATTGACACTGTCCTTCCAATTCAAGGAGAGATCAAGGTGGGCCCCCTGATTGCGAGAGGTGATGGCCGAGGTGATTTTCAAAGGCGTGCTTCCCAGACTACGTACCACGATATTCACTGACTTTTCGAGGGTTCCCGAGAACATGACGAAATCCATGGCCGTGTCGAGCAAAACAGCCTGGGAATGATATTGTTGAGTTGAGCTGGTGTCCGCCAAGGCATAGTCGAGATGAATCAAGGCCTCGGTGAATGCACCGCGCGCATCGGAAGCGCGCAAGGTCAATTGATCGTCCCGCCCCTGCACGGTCACCGAAAGGCTATCGGCATTAACCTGGTTGACGATGCTGGCACAATTTCGATCTCCCAAGGCACAGGTCGCGCTCCGTCGCAATAGCTGAAGCCGAAAGCTCGGCTTTTCGCCAAGGACATCCGGATCTCGTCCTGCCGCCCGCAATAGGGCTGGCACTTGGGCGGGCACGAGCAAACCGGGTGCGCCGGAAAAAACCTTCACTTGACCACCGCCGGTTTTCCGGGTGCCGTCACGCAATGGGTAGCTAACCAACCAAAGAGAGTCGAGAATGGGAGGGTTATTGGCTTTGACAAAAAAACGAAATTCCACCGTGGTATCGGGATCTCCGGTTTGCAATAGCCAAGCATCGGTAGAGCCGGCAAGATTGGGTGGCGCGAGTACATAGGCTGTGGTCGATCCCGAAGCGATGCGCCTCGGTGTGGCTGTGCCACCGACTTTTTTAAGTCCAACCGTGATGGTGTCATCATTGATATCCGTGACGGAAGCGCGAACTCGCAGGGAGTCGCCGGTATGCACCCACAAGGTATCGCCGAATTTTAAGGCAAGGGTATCACTCGCTCCCAGGGACGGAAAAAATTTTCCGGAAGAGTCCAGCCCCCGGCGACGAATGGCAGTGGATACGGTAACAGGTAAAATGTCAGCCAATTTGATACTTGCGCTTCCAAGATTGGACGCCCAATTTTCGGCATCCGTGGCCGAAAGAGTAAGCGTCGCTTGAGGCAATAGCGTATCAGGCGCGGGGAAGCGAAAAGTCACGGCATGGCGTCCGGCTCCGTTTTTTTTACCGCTGCGAGCCGAAGCCAATAGCCGATTTCCAAGGCGCACGGAAAAATCCATGCTATCGGCATTATCGAGATCGAGGGCACTTAAGCTCATTTCGACCGTGTCGCGACGACGTATTAAGCTATTGGTGTCGGTGGGATTATAAGGGCGCCAGATTCCGTGGGCGTATTTCACCGAATCCACTACCGGGGCACGTGGCTTTACATTGTAAGGCAGATTCAGGGACAATACCCGCGAAGTGAAGAGGCGGGCTGTGTCCTGGGTTTGCAACCTAACCCGGTATTTGAAAATTCCACCGGAAGTCCGCAGTGGCCCGGTCACCGTGCGAAAAGAATCCGCTGGCGAGCTGAAAGAGCTGTCATTTGAGAAGGCCAAGGTTACCGCAGCCTGCCCCACTACAGTCGCCTGGAGGGGACGATATTCAATGGAATCGCGACTAGGATCATAACTAAATCCAACCGCAGAGTTGACTGCACCCAAAGGCTTGCTAACAAAGGTTCCCGTGGGGGAATAAATAGCCGCGAATTTCACCAAAGCGCCCTTGGCATGGTATCCGTCTTCATATCCCACCGCCAAATTTCCTGCCGAGTCCAAGGCCACCGAGGCGGTTTGAAAAAAGTGATAGGGCGTCCATCCCGGGATAACCTCGGTGAAGCCGACGCTATCGCTCGCCACATCGATGTCAATGCGCGTGGTAGTATCCGGTACACCACCGTTTAACGCGAAAACCGTAGCCTTCAATTTATGGTTGTCGGCTGCGAGGCGCTGAAACCAAGCAAAGGCGACCTTGCTTCCATTGGTGGCTGCCGAGGGGAAATAGGAAGTGGTGCCGGATGGACTCACGGTTATTTCTGAAGGCGAAACTGTCGCGCTACCACCGGCAATCGAAATGCGGCGAGAATAAATCAACCCGCCGCGCGCATAAACCATTTGGAAATCATTATTTCGCAGAGAAATAACGTGGAAAGCGCGATAAAAATGCAAGGTGGAGGAACCGTCATTGTAAGAGATATTGCCGATGGCAATGGGACCTTGCAATAAGGTTCGACTCGGCGAATACACGGTGAAATAAAGCGTATTTGCTTCCCGCCACAGTAATACGGTATTCCCAAGGGAATCGCATGCTACCGAGACTTCGAGAGGAGCGGTGGCACCGCCTCCACGATTAAAGTTGACCGATGCAGAAGTGTTACTGGTTAAGTCTTCCCAGCGAAGATCCAAGGTGGAGCTTCCTCCGGTTAGGCTGGAGAGATAGGCCACCACGGTTTGCCTTGCATTGGAACCGGGAACGAGGGAAGCGCCCAAAACACCATAGGCCTGGGAAGAGATGGGAGAACCGCCGCCCACATCGCTTCCCCATCCCGAGGGCGAGCCTCCCATACTGGCCAAATCACTAGTACGACGCACTCGGCCATTATCGAGATTCGACCAGTAAGCGGCATATCTCGATCCCGACATTTCGTAAACCAAATGCGAGGGTGCCTTATTGGACCCATTAAGCGGGGGAAATTCATTTTCAGCGAGAAAGCGACTGTCGATTTCAAATCCCGCGGAATCGTCGGTGATATAGGCTTTTCGGGCACGTATTTCACCCGCAGGAGCTGAGCCAGACCAAGTGGAATGAGCCGATGTCCAACTGACATAAGCGAGATCGAAATGTCCGATGCTTCGCGCTGCGGCCATGCCCGCCGTGCCCGCTTGGCCATTCAAAGGCCGACCGTCGGATAAAATTCGGTGGCCGAGGGATCGGTATTCCTGTCGTACGACGGAAAGCCAAAGGGTATCTCCGAAGTTACGGGATATTCCTAGGGTGTCGGCTGCTCTACCGGAAAAGTCCTGTCGAAAGTCATCTACTTGATGGGAAAGCGCGTATAGCGACGGTGCTGCCAAGGTAAAGGCAAACAGCGCAGCATTTTTAATACTCCGAATCATCGGCCAATCGGGCAGCGTTTTCACGCCGTAAAAAATGGGCGGCATGCTCATCCAAGGCCTTTTGCTCGGTGCGTCGAATGGCCAGGCGATGCTCTTCCTGGCGGATTTCCCGCAACCGTTCCAAGATTTTCCGTTGCTGAACGGCCAGACGCAAGGCCTCCGTGGCAACCTGAACACCTTGTTCTCGCTCCAAAATCTGGGCTTGGGCGCTGACCAGGCGATCGGCCAGCCCCTGCAAATACAGAGTCAATTGCCTTCGGCGCGACGGATCTAGGATTTCGACATCTCTATCGGCCTCCACTAAAATCGATTCTCGCTCCTCCTCCAACCTTTTCTTGGCGGCCTCCGCGGCCTCTTTAGCACGCAGGGCTTCGCCTAAATCACGTTTGCATTGATCTTCGGCGTGCAAGCGCAACCGCAAAAGGGGAGCCAAGGTGAATTGAAATACCGCCATGGGATTATGGAATGGCCTTAGCCATGGTGCCAAGACGCTCCAAAGTGGTCTTGAAGTCGGTTTGCTCTTCAATGCCTTGAATCAAAAAGGATTCGACTTGAGCATGCAAGGCAATGGCCTGATCCAATTGGGGATTGCTGCCCTTGGCATAGGCCCCCAGTTGAATCAAATCTTCATTTTCGCGGTACAAGGCCATGGCGCGCAAAACCTTGCTTTGCTGGGCCTTGTGTTCAGGTTGAATGACATCACTCATGCAACGACTGACACTTTTAAGCACGTCGATGGCGGGAAAGTGATTGCGATGAGCCAATTGTCGAGACAGGACAATATGCCCATCCAGTATGGATCGGACGGCATCCGCCACCGGCTCATCATGATCGTCACCATCGACGAGAACGGTATACAAAGCGGTAATCGAGCCTTTCACCCCCATGCCTGCCCGCTCGAAAAGCCTCGGTAAAAAGGCGAAAACCGATGGTGTATAACCTCGTGAGCTGGGTGGCTCGCCGACAGCGAGGCCGATTTCTCGCTGAGCCATGGCTAAGCGAGTCGAACTATCCATCATGAGCATGACGTCTTCGCCTTGATCGCGAAACCATTCCGCCACGGTGGTGGCGGCCAAGGCAGCCTTGAGGCGCACCAGGGCGGGTTGATCGGATGTCGCGACAAAAACCACCGAGCGCTTCAGGCCTTCTTCACCAAGATCTTTTTCCAGAAACTCGCGCACCTCGCGGCCTCGTTCACCGATGAGGGCAATCACATTGATGGGCGCCATACCATTGCGGGCAATCATACCCATCAGCACGGATTTACCTACCCCCGATCCGGCGAAAAGCCCCATGCGCTGGCCTTTGCCGAAAGTTCGGAAAGCATCCAGGGCTCTCACGCCCGTAGGCATGGGCTCATGAATACGCCGACGCTCCAGGGGATTGGGCGGGCTTTGTTGCAATCGCCCTTCCTCCTCCAACCACAAGGCGCCTTTATTGTCTATGGGTTCCCCCAGGCCATTGAGCACTCGCCCCAAAAGTCCGCGCCCAACCTTGAGAGTGAACGACTTTCCCGTGGCGGAGATTTCCATGCCCGGACGCAAATCGGGCAAATCGCCAAGTGGCATCAGCAAGGTCGCTTGGCGACGAAAGCCAACGACTTCGGCTCGGCCCACGGCCTTGACACCATCATATACTGTGCAAATTTCCCCAAGGCCGGCGCGTATTCCCGAACATTCCAAAATGAGGCCAATGACTTGGACAATGCGGGCACGCACGGAAGGTACGGCGACTTGTGCGATGGCCTGGTAATAGGCCGAAGCGGCATCGGCTTCACCCAATTCTGGGCTGCTATCCGAATCTGTTTTGGCACCCGATGAAAAACCTTTTTCAGCCATGCAGGCCTGCATCCGATTCACGTCGGGTCTGGTCTAGTCGTGCCTGATAAACGTGACGGACGGCTTCGACGATGCGTTCGGCGACGGCATTGGGATCGGCCGTCGCGGAAGTCGCCCCGGATTCGATGAGGCAACCGCCTTTGGGTATGCGATTGTCGGCTTCGAAAACCAAATCCGGAGATCCGGTTTCCAAGGTCTCCCATAGGTGGCGTTTTTCCTTGGCCAAGAGGAAATCGGCAGGATTCACGCGCACCGTCATCGCCGTATTACCGCTTAGGGCCGCTATGGCTTCCCGCAACATGGGTACCACGGTCTCTTCATGCCATTGGGGCAATTCTCCCGTCAATTTGCGAAGGCTTAGGGCGAATAAATCCAAGCAAAGCCTTTCATATCCCAGGAAAGCCTCGGCCTTTTCCGCGGACAATTGCTGTAATGTGGCTTCGGTATTTTGTTTCAATTGCTCCAATTGCTTCTGGTACTTCGCATAAGCTTCTTTTTCGCCTTCGACTCTTCCTTTTTCCATCCCCTCGGCCAAGGCTGCCTTGGCCATTTGCACCATTTCATCCTTGGACTCTTCGACCGACTTGCGGCGATGTTCTTCGCTTTTATGCAAGGCTTGGCGTAATTCTTCCAGTTTGCCTTCGGAAAGATTGGGAGCAGCGGCTCGGCCTGGTCCCCCAAAGTTTTGCAAGGAAAAACCGCGCATCGTTTTATCAGGCACGGGCTTCCAATCCGTGGCAGGAGCCGCGGTGGCGGCGCTTCCCTTCACGACTCGGGCCGGACCATCGGGTGCGGGAGGAGCGACGCCCAAAGAAGACAAAAAGGATTTTGCAGGGGCAGCCATCATTCTTCTTCCTTACACCACGACTTCGTCTTCGCCGCCGCGTCCCGAAATGACGATTTCGCCGTCGTCTTCGAGTCGTCGCACCACATCCACGATGCGCTGTTGCGATGCTTCCACGTCCTTGAGCTTGACCGGACCCATGAATTGCATATCGTCCTTCATCATTTCAGCGGCACGTGAACTCATATTCTTGAAGAATTTCTCGCTCACAGTTTCGCTGGCTCCCTTGAGGGCCAAGCCCAGTTCCTTGGTATCGACTTCCTTCAAGACGCGTTGAATGCCTCGGTCGTCGAGCAAACCAATGTCCTCGAAGACGAACATGAGATTCTTGATCTCGGTGGCCAATTCCGGGTTTTCACGTTCGAGATTGCCGAGGATATTCTTTTCCGCGCCGCGATCGACTTGATTGAGCATTTCGGCCACGAATTTCACGCCGCCCACCTCATGCACATTGCCTCCGAAAAGGCTTTTCATCTGCTGCGAAAGCACTTCTTCGACTTGTTCCAAAACGTCAGGTGAAACGCTTTGCATGGTGGCCAAGCGAGTGGTGACATCCACCTGCAATTCTTGCGGCAAGGCGGAAAGGATGGGCGCGGCTTGAGCCGTATCAATATGGGCCAGCAGCAAGGCCACGGTTTGCGGATGCTCTTTCTGAATGAAGTTGACGAGCTGCATGGGCTCGACATCCTTGAGCAGGGAAAAACCGGTATGGCGAATCGAGCTCTGTACTTTTTCCAAAATTTCACGTGCCCGGCGAGGGCCTACTGCAGCCTCCAGGGCTTGCTTTGCATAATCGACACCACCTTGCAGGATGAATTTTTGCGCCACCGCCATTTGATGGAATTCTTCCAGCACGCGCTCCCGCATTTCCGGGGTGATGCCCTCCAGGCGGGCAATTTCGGCGGTCAGAATCTCAATGTCATCTTCTTCCAGGCTTTTGAAAATTTGCGCGCAGGCTTCGGCGCCGAGAGTCACCATCATCACAGCAGCCTTGGTTCGGCCCGTGATAGCGGCCCCCGCAAGGGCGGCGACTTCGGCTTTTTTATCGGCGGTGGGTGGGGGCATGTGGCGTCAGTCCTTATTTCTTGGCGGATTGCTTTTTCTTGCCTTTGCCGCCGCCATCTTCATTCTCGTCATTACCATCCTCATTCTGTCCTTCTTTTTTCTCATGGAGCCAGGTCTTGATGAGATTGGCGATATTTATTGGCTCGGTGCGCGTCATGAACTCAACCTTCTCAAGTATGTCCTTTTGCTTTTGGACATTTTCCGGAATCTTCTCCTCTTCAGGCTCAAGATTGATACCCGCATATTTGGGCATGGGCGGATTCATGGCCGATGCCAGATTCTGAATCAAGCCGCGGAAGAACCAAAGCCCGAAGAGCAAGGTCAAGACCAGCACGCCGTATTTTTTCAGCACTTCGACCCATTCATTTTTTTCCAGTCGCTTCATTTCCCGCATTTCATCGACCAGATATTCCGTGTCAAACCTCACATTGGTCACATAGACCTCGTCCTTGGTACCCGGCCTAAATCCCACGGCATTTTTCACCAAGGCGGCGAACTTATCGATGTCCCCTTGCTCGCGCGGCACATAGGTACGCTCTTGAGTCTTGGGGTCGACCTTATAGGTGCCATCCAATGCCACCGCCACGGATAGTCGGGTCAAGGATCCAGGAGAGTTCACGATTTGGGCTATGGTTTTATCGAACTCAAAATTGGTGATGGATCCTTCTTTTTGCTCGAGTTGGGCTTGCGGGCTGCCCTTGACCATTCCCTCATCGCGTTGCTGCGATCGAATCACCTTGGTATTGGGGTCATAACTTTCCACCGTCTTTTGCACCTGGCTGAAGTCAAGCTCAGCGGCCACCTTGACGCGCGCTTTTCCCGGGCCTAGAAGCCCTTGGAAAATGTCTTCGACTTTTTGTTCGAGATTGCGTTCGACGCTATGTTGCAAGGACAAATTGTGATCGGTTTGTTCGGCCACCGAGTTGTCGGCGAATCCTGCCGTGAGCATGGAGCCATGCACATCCAAAACCGTTACCTGTCGCGCCTTCAAGCCCTCAACCGAACTCGCCACCAAATGGGTAATGCCGCGAACTTGGGCCTGGGTTAAATCCTTGCCTGGCTTGAGCTTTAAGATCACCGAAGCCGTGGTTTCTTC
This sequence comes from Fibrobacterota bacterium, assembly GCA_043753995.1. Classification (GTDB taxonomy): domain Bacteria; phylum Fibrobacterota; class Fibrobacteria; order UBA11236; family UBA11236; genus JAYUVP01. The sequence goes on along the minus strand of JAYUVP010000107.1, from coordinate 28,090 downwards.
CTTTTTCTCAGTGAAAAGGCTGGGCTTGGGTATGGTCACATGCACGCGCACCTTTTCGACTTCTTGCAGGCTTTCGATTGTGCGGGAAAGCTCGCCTTCGAGGGCACGCTTGTAATTCAGGTTCTGAACGAAATCGGTCATGCCAAGCTGAAGCTTGTCGAAAATTTCATAGCCCTGGCCACCATTCTCAGGCAGGCCTTGTCGCGCCATTTCCATACGCGCTTCGTACAACTGTTCCTTGGCGACCGTAATGGTATGGCCGTCATTGGCGAGCTGATAGTCGATTTTCTGGGCTTTCAAGGATTCGGTCACCTTGGCCGCATCGCCGGGCTCTAGATTCACGAATAGAGTCGAGTACTTGCCATTGTCGCCTCCACCACCGCCCTCACCCGCCGGCCAGGCGATAATGGTGATCATCCCAGCCAAAACAACCGCCAAGGTCGAAACCAAAACCACTTTTTGAGTGCCATTCAGTTTTTCCCAAATGAGCCGCAGTTGTACCAGCAATTGTTTCAAATATTCGGACATAGAATTTTCCTCGTGGCGTCTGACTTAGCCAGACCTTGGGGCTCAAGGTTTTCGCGAAAGCGTCGATAACGAAAAGGGGCCTACCGTTTAATCCCATCGTCTAAGCGACGACCTACCTTAAACCGTAACCCGGACATCCCGTTTTCAAGCCTTCATGCGCAAAATTTCCTGATAGGCTTCCATGGTCTTATTGCGAATTTCCAGCAGCAAGTTGAAGGCCACCTTAGCCTCACCGACAGCCAGCATGACTTGATGCACATCCTTGATTTCACCCGCCATCATTTTTTGCACGGACTGATCAGCCTGATTTTGCATTTCGTTCACGTCTTTCAAAAAGCCGTTGAACATGTCTTGAAAAGAGGCTTGACCGGGCTGCAATTTGACGGGCGCCGCATTTTGCGACGTCGCGGGTATTTCGATTTCCTTGGGAATTCCGAGGTTGAAAATAGGGTTGGTGTCAGTCATAGGCTTGGCTCACGCGACGAAGTCCACATATTGTCCTAAGCGGGGACGATTTTCGCCCGCATTGATTGCACCGTTTTTTTGGTAGGTCTTGGGGGGAGCAATTCCCCCCGATTCCGATGCCATAGCGCCATTGGCGGAGGCGGTCGAACGCAAGCCGGCCGCCTGCAATGTCCTCGCTTTTGCGGCCGCGAATACGTCCAAGGTTTTTTCGGTCGCCGGGGCAGGATTTTTTTTCGCCGCGCCGGCTTCTCCAGCGATTTTTTGTTGGGCCTGGGCGCGCAGCCTTTGAAAGGCTTCTAATCCGCCCGCGCCCTGCCCTGCTCCCGTGGTATTGCTGATAGCCATGATTCGCTTGGGCCTTAGCCGAGATCAAGGGCTTTCATGAGCATGCTTTTGGTGGCATTCATGGCCGTGACACTGGCTTCATAGCTACGTGTTGCCGAAATCAAGTCGGTCATTTCCTGTACCGGATTGATATTGGGCATGGCCACATAGCCTTGTTCATTCGCGTCGGGATGGCTGGGATCATGAATCAGCCGGGGTGCACTACCGTCAGCTTCGATGGAAACCACCTCGACGCCGCTGCCGACCTTGTCCTTGGACCTCGGTAAGCCAGGCTGGGGAATCGGAATGTGAGAATCTTGGGTCGTAAAGCCTTTCATTTGTTCCGGACCAAAAACGAATCTCTGCTCCGGATCGATAATGTTTTCGCGCAATATGACGACTTGCCTTTTGTAAGGTCCGCCCTCGGCAGTTCGAGTCGTTTCGGCATTGGCGAGATTGCTGGCAATGACGTTTTGCCGAATGCGCTGGGCCCTTAATGCCGAGGCACTGATATTGAGACCGCTAAAAAGTCCGACTAGGCTCATGATTCTCTCCTTTAGCCGGGCATTCCCTTGATGGCCGATACAATATCGCCCCGCAAGTCCTGAATGAATTTCACGCCGAAGTTGAAGGCAATTTGATTCGCCGCCAAATTCGACATTTCTGCGTCAATGTCCACATTATTCACACCGCTTGATTGGGTTAAATCCTTGGGCCGAAAGGCCACCGGTTGCAAATGTTCCAAGTCCACCCCTACATTTAAGCGATCGGGTTTGCCTGTGTCATTTCTCGCCGACCCTGGATCCATTGGTTTGGGATTCAAGGCTGATTTCAGGGCCTCCTCAAAGGCCACTTCAATGCGTTCATAGCCTGGGGTGCCAACATTGGCAATATTGGCGGCAATAGCCTTATCCCGCAAGGTCGCGGCATCCAGGCTTTTGCCGAGCACCGGTAGCGCGGTATGACGAAGCAAGGCATTCTGAATCATCATGGCGAGGACCTAGAATGCAAGCCGCATGCCAGCGGCCCCTTTTTCTCCCCTTGGCGAATCAGGCGTAGAAAGGGCTTAAGTAAAGGCTCAAGCTTGCCGATAAACCTGACTTCAGGGAAGCTTTTGCCTTGCCCCTCCGAGAGACGGCAAATTTTGCCCCCACCCTATTTCCGTCAAAAAGTCTTTCACCGGTTGCACACTCATGCCACTTTCCCCAAGTAGGCACAATTGCTTATGAAAAGGTCCGCAGTCATAACCATAGGGCACCTTGTCTTGGTGAAGTACCAGCATGCGCCTTCCCAAATACAAAGCGAAGTGAGCCAAAAAGCTGTCAAACCCAAGAACGCCGCCTTTCCATTCTAGTAGCCTTTCCGACAGTGCAGCAATCGGTAATACCCAAGTTTCTCGGTGGGGATAGAGTCGCGCCAGGTGCGAAACCAATTCTCGGTCTTCGGGCCCGGCGACAAAGGTGACCTGGGTATGCCCTAAACTTTCGTGTACGCCTTGAATCAATTTCAGGAAGCCGTCAAAACCCGTGGCTTGTCGAAAGCCTGCGCTACCCACGGAGAAAAGCACCGGGGCAGTGAAATGCAAAGGCTTATCCACAGGAAAACGAAGACGCAAAGGCGTCGGTGATGGGGTCTGGATTTTATGGCTGACCAGGGCCATGACAAGTTGTTGGTTCAACTCCCCGAAATTGTCGACCTCGGGAATCAAAGGTAAGGTGAGGCCAAAGCCCGATCGATGGGACTCCTGAACATACCGAAAACCCCCTGCCATTTTCCCAAGTCTTAAGGCGGCAATTTCATATCGCACGCGATAGACCCCTACCGCATTCACAAGCAGTAAATCCGCGGGCTGGAAGCATGCCTTCAGCAAGTCTCGCCAAGTCGCGCGGCGGGCTCGCGGCGGTAAGGCGAAAGCGAATTCATTCAGCAGTTTTTTATCTGCGTATATGCGCAAAACAGCCTTGGGCCAAGACGCGGCGATCATGGCCGTCATCGGCAAGACCTGTACGAAGTCTCCATAGGTACCGGCGAAAAGCAAGAGAATTTCCCGCGCTTGCGCCGACACTGGATGCGCCGGACGCTGCGGCCAGTATCGAAGTAAGTGCCGTAGGAGCCAACGGCCTTTTTGAAAAAGCGATGCAGTCATGATTTGAAAATCCACGCTAATTATGACACACTGGAGTTACGACTATGAAAAAGAATCAGATTCCCGACTATTCCTTTCTCGGCAAAGACTTCCTCAAAACCAAGGATGGTCGCGCCGTGCGCATCCTGGCCGAGTTCATGGAGCCCGAGTATCGCCTCAAGCTCTCCGGAATTCAAGACACCATCGTGTTTTTCGGTTCAGCCCGGACCTTGCCCCATCGCAAAGCCTTGCAAAACTTGCGCGCCATCCGGCGCAATCCCAAGGCCCGACCCCGTGAGGTGGAAAAGGCCACTCACGACCTGGAAATGAGCCGCTATTACGAAGATGCCGCGACCTTGTCGGCCAAGCTTTCGGTATGGTCCACTAAAAGCAAGATCAAATACACCTTGTGTTCGGGCGGGGGTCCAGGCATCATGGAGGCCACCAATCGCGGCGCCCATAAGGTGGGAGCTGAAAATATCGGCCTGAATATTCACCTGCCATTCGAGCAAAGCGCCAATCCCTATATCAGTGAGCATTTGAATTTCGAGTTTCATTATTTCTTCGTTCGGAAATTTTGGTTCGTCTATATGGCCAAGGCCATTCTGATTTTTCCCGGTGGCTTCGGAACGCTTGACGAAATGATGGAAGTACTCACTCTGGTGCAAACCGGTCGCATTACCAAAAAAATGGTGATTGTCCTTTATGGCCGGTCCTTCTGGACCCAAGTCATCAATTTCCAGCACTTGGTCGATACTGGCATGATTAGCCCAGAAGATTTGAAACTCTTCGAAATCGTAGACACCGTGGACGAGGCCTTTGCCGTTGTCACCAAGGGACTCAGCCGCATTCACAAGGTTTCGGCGAATCGGGCCCTGAACGCTTGAATTCTCCTTTACTGCCCTGTTAGGAAGGTCACAACTTTGCTTCCATTCACCGACGTGGTTACCATGCTTACCCAGCACGAAAAACCCTGGCCCCGCGACCCGCTCACCCATATCATTCTTGGTGCCGAGCCTTTCGCATTTGGCCATGGCGACCATGCCGTGCTATTCATTCATGGCTGGACATCCACGCCCCGCGAAATGCGTTTCCTAGGAGAAAAATTCGCCGAGAACGGGTTTCACTCTTCAGGGGTCTTATTGCCAGGCCATGGGCGTACCCTGAGAGCTTTGCAAGCCACCCAATTCAGCGATTATCGCAATCACTGCGAAGAGGCCTTTAGCGAGTTGGCCTTGCAATACGATAAAGTGACGGTCGCCGGACTCAGCCTTGGAGGTTTGCTCGCTTTGAATCTTGCCGCGCGTCGCAAGGTGCATAGCCTCTTGCTTTATGCACCCTTTTTGCGCCCTTCAGGGTCGACCATAGGCATTGCCAATCGTCACTTAGCCCCCTTCGCCAAGCTTTGGACGGATGAAATCGCAAAGGATTCCGAAGGTCCCATTAATGACAAGTCACAATTGGCCGAGCATATCGCTTATCACGCCATGCCTGCCGCCTTATTAGCCAATCTCATGCAAGCAGGCGAGGATATTTTGCCCCTGCTTCCGAAAATCACCTGCCCCACCCTAATCCTTCATGCCGTCAAGGATCGCACCAGCGACTTCGAAGGTTCGGTCGAGTTGATGCGTCGTCTCGGCTCCGAAGACAAAACCCTGATTGCCTTATCGCGCAGCAACCACGTCATCACCTTGGATTTTGACCGAGATCGCGTGGAGGCGGAGAGCGTGAACTGGCTGAAACTCCGACAATAGTACCTGGGTATCCCTAACGTCTTAAGGGCTGAAACATGGCCTTTGGCTATATTGGGGAGCCCTTTTGGGGGACTCTCACGCTTATTGCAGGCTGATTTTCATGCACATTGCCATTCGAAATTTGACCAAGCGCTTTGAAGGCACCCAAGCCCTCGATCATGTCTCCTTAGACATCCCCGACGGCCAATTGGTAGCCTTGCTCGGTCCTTCGGGATGCGGCAAAACCACTTTATTGCGCCTCATTGCCGGCTTGGAAACCCCGGATGAAGGCGAAGTGCTTTTCGGTGACAACAATGCGGCGGATCTCGGCGTGCACGAGCGCCAAGTAGGCTTCGTTTTCCAACATTATGCCCTCTTTCGCCACATGACCGTACGCGACAATATTGGTTTTAGCCTGAGCATACAAAAACGGCCGAAGGATGAAATCGATGCCCGAGTCGAGGAATTGCTTGGCCTTATCCAGTTGAAGGGCGTCGCCTCACGGTTACCCCATCAACTGTCTGGAGGCCAACGCCAGCGTGTGGCACTAGCTCGCGCCCTCGCCGCACGCCCCCAATTCTTGCTGCTCGACGAACCCTTTGGCGCTCTCGACGCCCAAGTGCGACAAGACTTACGCCGGTGGTTACGCAAATTGCATGATGAAATGCATGTCACCTCCATTTTCGTCACCCACGATCAGGACGAGGCTTTCGAAGTTGCCGACCGCGTCGTCATCATGAATAAGGGCCGCATCGAGCAAATCGGTTCGCCCGAAGAAATTTTTCATCAGCCCGCGAATCCCTTTGTCATGCACTTCCTGGGCAATGTGAACATTTTCCATAGCCGCCTTGAAGGCGAGCCAGGACATTTCGAATTGGTCGGCCCGGGAGGTTTGCCTACCAGCCCCGTCTTTGTGCGGCCGCATGAATTGGTTTTGACCCGTGAGCGACAAGTCGATGGGTCGGTACCGAGACGACTATCCCATGTACGCACCATAGGCCTTTCGGTGCGGGTGACCCTGACAACCTCCGGAGGCCAGGATTTGCAAGTCGAATTGGCTCGCGAAGACTTCCAACAACTCGGCCTCTCCAAAGGCGATGAGGCCTATGCAACTCCGCGCCGGGTACAGGTTTTCCAGAACGATTACACCATATAATGGGGTTCATGTTTGTCGACCCCTTCAGTCTGCCCATGCCCCTGCCTGTCATCGGCGCCGGGGTTTTCGGCGCATTGCTCGGTTCCTTTTTCAATGTGGTGATTTACCGCATGCCACGCGGCGAATCCGTGGTGTGGCCGCCTTCCAAATGCCCCCAATGCAGCCGCAGCATTAAGCCCTTGGAAAATATTCCTGTTTTCTCTTGGCTTTTCTTGCGTGGAAAATGCGCTGGTTGCAACCTGCCCATATCGATTCAATATCCCTTGGTGGAGGCCTTCACGGCAATTTGGGCGGCAGTTTTAACCGCCTATTTGGTTCTTCTCAATCCCGAGGCGGCCTGGGATTTTCGCCTGGGTTTCCTTTATCTCGGTCTATGCACCATACCCATCACCCTCATTGATTTACGCCATTATCTGATACCTGACTTGCTCAACTTTCCGGGCTTATTCTTGGGCTTGGCGGCTGGGCTTTTACCGGGGGGCCTCACGCCTTGGGAAAGCTTGACCGGCGCCTTAGTCGGAGGTGGATTTTTATACGCGGTGGGGTTTTTGGCCGAAAAACTCCTGAAAAAAGAAGCCATGGGTTTGGGCGATGTGAAACTTTTGGCCATGGCCGGGGCCTGGTTCGGAGCCTCCACCAGCCTAATTGGCCTCATGTTCGCCGCCTTTTTGGGCACGGTGATCGGCTTACCCCTCATGATTTCGGGGAAATTGAATGAGCAAAGGCATCTTCCTTTCGGCCCCTTCATTTGCGTCGGTGTTTTGCTCGCCGCTGTTTATGGCGAAGCCCTGATGAATTGGTATTTAGGCCAACTCCGTTTCTGAGTCGGCGCATGCCCGTGAAATTTTCTAATTTGACCCAGTTCTTTGGCTCTTTTTAAGAGCTTGACGGCTCTTTGCCCGCGGCCCCTGTATTTCACTTGGGTGGCCGGCTCGGGCTTTGCCTGTCCACTCCGAGGATACTGACTATGGCCAACAACGTGGTTTTCGATGATGCTTGGGATTTTTGCTTTGATCCTGTTGATGCCGGCTTAATCGATCAATGGTATCGGCACAAACCCGCGGAAACCCGTTCCGTGCGCCTACCGCATTTGTGGACCCAAGATCCCAATCCCGAAAGCGCGCATATTGCCTATTACTTCAAGTCTTTCCATCTCGACAAGAAAGACACTTTTCGCCGGTTTTTCCTTCGCTTTCCCGGCGTGCAGCATCATTGCATCGTTTGGATGAATGGCGAGGAGCTGGGCACGCATCTGGGCGGCCATGTTCCTTTCGAATTCGACTGTTCTCGCTCGGTCAAGGTCGGCGAAGACAATCATTTGGTGGTGCGGGTGCAACACCTGGATCGCTCGGGTAAAATCCTCGATGCGGTAGCCCAAGAATTACCCCTCGGAGCGCCTTATTTGCGTGCGCCCTATGCCGGCATGGACGGCGGGGTCACCCTGATGAAAACCATCAAGGGCGGTATTCGTTCCCTGAATATCCTGCCTGATTTCGAGGCCGATCGTATTTCTTTGGAAATGCGCTTTTGGAATAACCGGAATTTCTCCGCCGAAATCGCCATCGATATCACCAATCCCGTCGGCGAAACCCAAACCTTGATTCGCCCCATCAAGCTGGAAAAAGAAAATGCCAGCCTGTCTTTCAATCTTCAATTCGACAATAGTCATGTATGGACATTGGGTGATCCATCGCTCTATTCCATACGGGTTTCGGTGCCCGGCACCGATTCCATTACCAAGCGTTTCGGCATGCGCGGCGTCGATATCGAGCGCGGTATTTGGCGCTTGAATCATGCCCAGGTCAAGGTGCGTGGCGTCTCTATGCCATGGTTCTTTCCTTTCACCCATGGCCGCCCGCACATGCCCGTGGACTGGCGCAAGGAGTTGATCCAGCTCAAGGAAGCAGGCTTCAATACCCTCCGCTCCGGCGGTGCCCCCTTCCCCGATGAAATCCTCGACATTTGCGATGAAATCGGTTTGCTTGTCCTCCAAGAGACCACGGCTTATAACCAGAAATCAAGCAAGGACGGCTTGGAAAGCATCAAGATTTTGGTGCAATCCATGATCGAGCATCAAGGCCATCATCCTTGCATTTATGCCTGGGTCATGGGCTCCGAAAACGGGTCCATGGTGCTGGAAAACGGCAATAAGTTATTGCGCTTCGCCTCGGAATTTGACCCGACGCGCCCGGCTTTTTCCAATCTCAGTTCGGTTTATGTCGATGCCCAAGGTGGCGGCAAAATCGATCAGGGCAAGGTTTGGGAACCTTTGCAGCAGCAAATCAACCCCTACGAATCCCACAAGGCTCATCTTGCCTATCCCCTGGCGCAACGCAGCTTTGCCATGCTGCAATCGTATTTGACCTCGCGTGACGCGAAGAGCATTGCCGACGGAGTGCATGGCAACAAAAGCTTCTGGGAACGTTACAATTATCTCAAGGACGAGGGCGGTGGCAAGGTTTTATTCGATGGCATCGGCGTGCCGAGCTTTGAAGGTCTTTCGGAACAACTGGATACCTGGAAAAAATTCTCGTCCTATCCTGAATATAAAGACGCCGCTCGGCTGATTCCCGAATTGACCCAGGCCCTGAAAGATCGCGGCCTCGAAGAATTCTGGAAAACCCCGGAAGACTTCCTCAAGGACATTTCGGCTTTGGCTCGTGCCGGCCTGCAAAGACACTTAGAAGCCTTGCTTTGCAATACCCAGGTGCAGGGCTGGTTTTATGAGAATTACGGTGACTTCGGCGGTGATTTTGGCGGCCTAGTGAATTGGTCTCGCCAACCCAAGGCGACCTTGGACGTCATTCGCCGCATCCATCGCCCCGTGCATGTTTATGCCGAGGCTGAAGAGCGCACGCCTTATGCGGGCACATCCGCAGCCATCAAAATCCACTTGCTCAATGACGGACAAATCACCGATTTCGCCGTCGCCTTGCGAGTCAAAGGCCCGAATGGCCGGGTTTGGCATCAAGAGCAGCTCACGGGCAAGGCTAAGCCGGGCTACAATGCCGCCGGAAAATTCAAATTTCCCGTGGGTTATGAAAAGGGACGTTTCACCTTTGAATTGATTTTGTCCAAGCAAAATAAGGAACAAGCGAAAACCGAGGAAACCTTTTTCGTTCCTCCCGAGGCCAAACTCGACGCTTGCCTCAAGAAGGTGACGACTTTCGGACCCTTCCCCGATACCGTGACTTGCTCAACCTCACCCGATGCCGGTATCGTGGTGCTTTATGATTTGCCGTCCCTAAAAGACAGCGATATCAAGGAGGCTTTCGATAAGGCGGAAAAAGGCGGAACCGTAATCCTGGCAGCATTGACCGACGAAGACACCCGCAAAATCAATTCACTGAAGGTTTTACCGCTAGAAGTGAATGCCTTCCGTTGCGCGGGCAATCCCCTGGGGAGTTTTCATTGGACCAAGCCTTCGCCGGAATTCAAGGATTTGCCGGCAGGTGGACTTGTCGATCAAATCTGGGCCGAAGTGGCTCCACTTTGGAGTGTCGACGGCCTCGACAAGGGTGGCGACAAGGTTCAAGTCGTCGCTGGCGCCGTGTCCATGCAACCGAATGGCATGAAACAACGTTTGCATTGGGGCGTTGATTTAGCGACTCTTCGTCATGGCAAGGGCAAGGTGATTTTCTGCCAATTCGATATATTCGCCCGCTTGGGTAAGAATGCCCTGGCCGATGCGCTGTTCGCCAATTTGGTGGCGATGAATAGCTGAGGATTTCGAAGGTGATACGCAAGAAAAAAGCCGCTTAGCGGCTTTTTTCTTTTTTGGCGTTTTTCTTATTCGTCGTTTCGGTGCGCGCTGACGCTTTTTCTTTTGCTGGCTTAACTGCTTCTTTGGGCCTTGCCTTGGCAGCTTCCTTTTCCTGAGTCGGGGAATTTTTGACCTCGGAATTGCGACTACTGTCACGTTCCAAAGTTTTCTGGCGAGGGGAACTCTCCTTGCTACCCTCCACGGTGTCCTTCAGCTCAGCCAGGACCGGCGCCTTGCGCAAGGAATCGAGTACCTTGGCAGCACTGTCGAGCAGGCCTTGGGCTTGGGTCGAATCACCCGACTTCGGCAGAACCAAGGTATCCGGAAGGGTTGCCTTGGTGGAAATGAATTCCTGGTCCAGCCAGGGATCGGGCAGCAAATTGCGTACTTCGGCCGCTAATGGGTCGGGCTTCATGTTCATACCCGTGAGCCAAGCATGCGCCAGGCCAACCCATTCACGAAACCAAATGGCCTTACTTTGAGAGGTAGCCCACCATGCCGAGGGCATGAAAACCGGGGACTCCGCGGCAACGATTTGCACCACGGGCATTCCACCTGCAAGCTTGTCGGCAAAAAGCTTGACTTGGCGCGAATGAAAGCTGGATGTGACAAAGGTCACAGTATCCAAGTTCTGTAATCGAGCTAGCCGCACCACTTGCCTCACGGCATCGAGTGTCGAAGTGGCGTCCACGCGCATTTCAAAAACGAGCCGACCTGGCGCGCCTTCGTTTTCGACATAGCGCTTGGCAACCTCGGTGATCCAGCGGGTTTTATAGAGGCGCCCCCCTACCAGCACCAGAGTATCAATGCGCTCATCGGCCATCAGCTTGACGGCCGCATCGCTGGCCTCGCATTCAGCGCTTTCGCCTGGCATGACAAAGGCCCAGCGGGCATGCTCCATGGGTTGCTTGGCCACCAGAACCTGCCCCGACTTCCACAAAAGCATGAGTGCAAGTCCAAGCGCGATCAGCAGAGTAAAATAAAAAACAAGCAAAAGGCGACCCCACCAGGATTGGCGCTTGGAAGCGCGCGCGCTCGGGGGTCGCATAGCCATGAGAAAAGAAAAGCCTCGAAAGAGGCTTAACCCTCTTCGATGCGCACGGTCATGGAAACCGCAGCCAGGGGATTGTCGCGATGATCGGTTTCTTCTTTCACGATGGCGTCGGCCACATCCATGCCACTGGTCACCCGCCCGAATAGGGAGTATTGGCCATCCAGGTGGGGAGCGTCATCGACGACGATGAAGAATTGCGAAGACGCCGAATTCGGTTGAGCGGAACGGGCCATGGAAACGGCGCCGCGTTTATGCACCTCTTTGGAAAATTCGGCAGGGACGTTTTTCCCGCTGCCACCCGTGCCATGCAAGCGCTTGTCGGCTTGCTTGCTATTGGGATCGCCGCCTTGAATCATAAAACCAGGAATCACGCGATGAAAAAGCGTGCCGTCATAAAAACCGGCCTTGGCCAGGTCGAGGAAATTCTCGACATGCTTGGGTGCGATTTCGGGAAGGAATTCGATGGTGATTTCACCCAAACGGGTGGTGAGTATGGCCTTGGGCATTATTGCCTTCTTTCTGGAAGCCGATGGAATTTAGCAAAGTGACCCGAAAGGTCCGGCTTATTAAGGCAAGACTAGGTCCATCAACACGGCATTTTCACCATTGTCGGTATAATATCCTTTTCGCTCTCCCTGTCGCGAAAAGCCAAGCTCGGAATAAAGGCCCAAGGCCGGGACATTACCCGCCCTCACCTCCAAATGCACCTTCCGAATTCCTGACTTGACGAAAGTCGCCAGCGCCTCCGTTAATAAGCTGCGAGCCAATCCCTTGCGCCGCCAGGATAAACCCACCCCGACCAAAAGGATTTCCGCCTCTTCGCCCACGCTTTGCCCCAGCCAATAGCCAACCAAGGTGTCGCCTAAAAAAAGGCCAGCACCCCAGTAAAAGGAGGCGATGACCTGGAACTCCGGGGATTGTGAGGAGGTCGAAGGGGAAAGGGCGGCAATATGATTGCTGACCGTGGCCAGGCTCCAGGGCTGGGGATTGCATTCTTGCTCTAGCGTGGCGAGAGCCTCGGCGTCCTTGGTTTGCAAGTGGCGAATTTCGGGTTCGCTTTCGCTATTCAGCCGTTTGGCTTCAGCGGCGGAGACTTGCACATAGCGAGGTTTTATCATGCCTCGGGGAGCGGCGGTTTCAGAAAAGGCATAGGCCATCAATCGCGACCAGGTTTCGCTCGGGAGGGCGGAGACACCGAGCACATCCTCCATTCGCAAGGGCTTGGGCCAAGCTTCCGGCATGTCCTTGGGTAACTCGCCCGTGACTAGCCAGTGGGGTCTTGCTGCTAAAGCAACTTGCATGTCCTCCGCGGTGAAAAGGCGATCACGACCTTCCTGCGAATGCCTGGCATACCATCGCCCACCCTGGGCGGCTAAGCTGACAAAGGAGGGAACCCCAGGCGTCGCCAAGGCGGCTTGCACCGCGCCTAGAGTGGAAAAGGCATGCAGGGGCAATTGCTTTGCAAAGGCTAGGCCTTGCGCCATGGCCAACCCGACGCGAATGCCGGTGAAGCTGCCCGGGCCAGAGGCGACGGCGATGGCGGTGATATCGCTATATGCGGCACCCAAGTCACGCAATAAGCTTTCGACAACACCCAAGGCCTCTTCATTGCGTACCGGCGGACGGGAAATGCGCTGGGCCAGGACTTGACCTTGTCCATTGTCTAAGGCGACATAGGCGGAAGAACAAAGATCGAGGTAAAGACGCATGGCCTAGGTCGCAACCCGAAGCGGGTTTATACCGCGGAGGTTGCGGTAGAAGTCGAGCTCGCTGGCGAAGAAAACCGCAGCCAACTTTGGTCGAGAATATGGGTAAGTAAATCGCGATAGCTAAGCCCCGCGTAGTGGGCTTGTTGCGGCAAAATCGAGGTCGGTGTGAAGCCGGGAAGATTATTGGTTTCAAGCACGAAAATGTCTTCACCGGACACAATCATGTCGGTACGGCTATACACATTCAAGCGCAAGGCGCGATGGCATTGCCAAGCAAGATTTTGAATGCGACGAATCAGGTTTTCGGGCATTGGAGCCGGAGTGATTTCCTCCGTTCGCCCGTGTTGATATTTGGCTTCGTAGGTGAAAAAACCGTCTTGCTTGGGACGTATTTCCGTGGGGGCGAGCGGGGCATGACCTTCAAGCACACCGCAAGTCACCTCACGGCCTTTCACGAAGGATTCAAACAATAAAGCGTCGGTATCGGCGGTCAATTCCCGCGTTAGACGACCCAAGTCTTCACGTGTTTTCGCAATGCCCATTCCCAAACTTGAGCCGCCCTTGGGGTGCTTGACGACTATGGGCAAACCCAGTTCGGCGGTGAGGGCATCCAGCTTGGCGTCCAGGCTAGGGGACTGCCATTCTTCTGGGGATAGGGTGCGAAAAGGAGCGGTTGGAATTTGATGCGAGCGATACAAATGCTTGCTAGTGATTTTGTCCATGGACAAGCTCGAACCCGAGCTCGAACTGCCCGTATAGGGTAAACCGGCGAGTTCGAAAAAACCCTGTAACCGACCATCCTCTCCACCCACGCCATGCAAGGCAAGCAAGGCTATGTCGCATGCTGGCCATTCCGAGAAATGGGGGAATTGAGCGGCCTGCCAATCGGGGGGAGTCTTTTTCAGAATTTCAGCCGCCACCTCTGCCGACAAGGTCAGGGTTGTTGAGGGCAAGGACTTGGGCCATTTCCAGACATTGTCCAAGCCGATCAACACAGGAAAGCCGATAAATCGATTCGTATCCAGTTGTTGTAACATGCCCGCACCGGATCGCAAGGAAACCGGATGCTCCGATGAAATTCCTCCCATGAAAACGGCGACGCGGCGCAAAGTCATAGCTTGTCGACCTCCAAAACATGCCCCATGGGCGGGTCGGCCTGAAGAAAGTCTTCCTTGAAATAGGAAAAGCCTTCTTCGTCCTGAGAGTAAGCATCACCCACAAAATTCTGAAAGAAAAAGCGGAGAGCGGATTCACGGCTGTCCATATCGACAAAATGGTGAATCAAAGACGGTTTGACCGTCATAAAAGCAATGGCATAACGAGGCATGCAGTAAAGGTACACGTCCGGTTTACCGCAAAACAAGGAAAAAATAAAAACTGGCCCGCCTCTTGCTTAGCCGTGTGCAGCCATCCGAGCGACTAACTTGCGGGAAGGCTGGATTTACTTGCCTGTCTGCCTTGGTCCATGGCATGCTCTGTCGATGCCGGATCGCATTTCCGAATCACCGCCTGAGTTGAACGTCGAAGACACCGAAAAGCGGAAGGGCTTGCTGCTGCAAATAAAACAAGGCCTAGCACCCAACCGGGACGAATGGCTTTGGCTACTCACCGCTGAATTGGCCTTGAGTGAAACCCGTCAAGATAGGGGCTATGACCTAGCCCAATGATTTCGGCCTTCGTACTTATGCCCTATAATCCGGGCGATGTCCTCATGGCTTTGCAGGCGATTCAGGAATGGCATCACCGCCATCCCGATTCTGTCATCGACTTTATTGTGGGTGAAGATGCCCAGGATTTAGTCCTAGGCATACCCTGGCTACGACAGGTTATCCCTTTGCCACGCCAGCTTTTACGCGCGGGTCTGTCCGAAGGCCAAGGCATTTCCCAGCTTCAACTTCGTTTAAAGCAAAGCCTTGAACCCTTGCTGAACCAGCATTATGACCTCGGCATTAATTTGTTTCAGGGTCGATGGGGCGCCTATTTGACCGCCTTGGTTAGCACAAGCCAGCGCGTCGGTTTAGGATTCGAATCTGGGGCGGGACTTGTGGTTCACACCACTTGGATGCGGCACCTGATGGCCTTACCCGTCCAGCGCGAGGCTATGCCCGTGCATGCCATTGATTTTTATCGACTTGCCCTAGAAGAAATCGCCTTAGGCTCGAACCCCTCTTCGCAATATCGTTTCGCTTCCCTTTCCACTCCTACACCCACGGTGATTTTTCCGCGGGCCAACAAACCCGCCGGGAATATTACAGCCCAGCCCAAGGCCATTTTGCATCCCGGATCTGCATGGCTGGGTAAGCGTTGGCCTATCACCCATTGGGTGACCTTATCTCAGGCTCTACTTCAGGCTGGTTGGCAATTAACTATCACCGGTTCTCGCGAAGAAAGCTCTTTGCTTGAGGCCTGGCCCGCAGAAATGCGCCAGGGTTTTGGTTCTCTCCTCTCCTTTCATTTCGGGAGCTTAACCTGGACTGAGTTCGTGGCTTTGGGAAAGCAAAACGATTGGATGATTTCGGGGGATACGGTAGCCATGCATCTGGGTGCCGCCACCGGATGCCGTGTTTTGGCGCTCTTCGGGGCCAGCAATCCAAGAGAGACTGGGCCTTATGGTTCAGGCCATTTTGTTTTAGAAACGGAAAAGGACCCCTATCCGGCGAATCTTTCTCTTGCGTCTTCCCACGGTTGCTTGATAGCCTTGCAGCCGCAATCTGTAGCCGACTTTCTACTCCGGGGCCAAGCGCCTCCAGCTGCCCGGCTTTGGGAAACGCGGTGGTTACCCTGGGGCCTACAGGGACTTTGCAATGCCCATGGACAATGGGCGGGCGAAAAGGCTCTGAATGCCTGGTGGAATTCTAAACCCGACCCTGCCTCCGCCAAGACCGAGATGGAAAGCCGTCCCCTGCTGGGCGCCTTGCAAGCAGCCCTGAACCATGCCCAAAGCCAGGTCAAAACACAAATCGCGCCCCCTACCCTGCAAGCCCTGGAAAAGGCCGAGCAAGACTGGGCGGCGGCAACTCGCCACCTTTGGGTCTGGGAGTCGTATCGTATAGCCCTGAATGGAATTCCGCTCTTCCCACTCGCTTCCAATCTTCAAGCTAGAGCCGATTTGCTTTACAAAACCATGCAAAACGAAGGCCGAACCTTGAGAAAAAGCCTCTCCGGTATTGCCGAGGACCCCACTTAAAAAGCACAATGAAAGCATGAATGGATTTACCCGCCGGGAGTCGATATTCCTGGCGGTTTTGGTATTGGCATGCCTGGGTCTTGAAATCGCGGCCTGGTGGCGCTGGCCATTTCTGCATACCGGCGTTATCGGACTGCTTTTGCTTTTGTTGGTTTCGCGCATGCGCGCGGCCAATCACGAAAGCGGCGACCTCAAACTCAAGCTAATGCATCACAAGCGGCTTGAGGTAAAGTCCTGGTATTTCGAATCCATCATCACCTATTCAGCGAATATCATTTTCACTATCGATGGCGAAAACCGTCTTTTGAAATTCAATCGCGGATCGGAAAAGGCCTTCGGCCTTACCCAAAGTGAAGTCGTTGGTCGCGAAGTGCATGAATTATTCGAGGACTCGACGGCCCTTTTCGCCTTACTTGCCCAAGTGGAAAAAGAAGGCTCCGCGGAAAATCCAGGTGTACGCATACGCCATCCCGATCCGAAAGTTGAAATCTGGCTCAATGTCAGCGTCACACGCATGTTGCGCGGCGAAAATGAAATCATCGGCACGGTTTTCAATTGCGTCGACATCAGTAAGCGTCGGCAATTGGAGATGGAATTGCAGGAAAAAAACCAGCAATTGTTGCGCCTTTCCATCACCGACGGCCTCACCGGACTTTACAATGCTCGCCATTTTCACGAAGAGTTGATGCGTAGCCTGAAAACTTTGAAACGCTTTCCGGATCGTTATTTGTCGATTGCCTTAATCGATGTCGATCATTTTAAGCGCTTTAATGATACGAGAGGTCATCAGGACGGGGATCAATTACTCATCGGACTTGGAAAAATCCTGCATTTCGAAATCCGACAAGGCCTCGATCAAGCCTTCCGCTATGGCGGCGATGAATTCGTCTTGCTTCTGCCCGATACCAAGCCCGAAGGCGCGCGCATCATTTGCGATCGCGTGCAAGCCGCCTTCGCCAAGGCGGGTTTCGAGCCCACCGGGCTTTCTATTGGCATTGCCGGCGCGGGCGGCCTAAACCCCGAGGACGGACAGGAAGCGGATCGAAGCAAGGAGACTCTGGTGAAGCGAGCCGATGTCGCAATGTATAGCGCGAAAAGCCAGGGCGGCGGTATTGTAATTGCGCCGTAATGCTCGTCTCAGCGCGTTTTTCCGCGCCGGTTTTGGGCATAATCGACGAAAACAAATTCTCCCAGCCGTCCCAATCCTGTAAAAAAGGCCTGCCCCTGACAGAAACGGGTGAAGGTTTCCACGAATTCAATAAGCAAAGGATCACTGGCGACCATGAAGGTGGTAACGCGTATGCGCTCCTTACGGCAGAGATGGGCCTCGCCATAGGTTTTGTCGAGCACCAGCGGATCAAGTCCGAAGGAATTGCGGTATAGCCGCCCGCGATCGAAAACCGCCGAAGGCTTACCGTCGGTGACCATAAGTATGCGCTTATTGGGATTACGTCGCCGCTTTAATAGGGAACGCGCCAGGCGTAAGCCGTCGCAAGTATTGGTGTGAAAAGGCCCCACCGCGACCTTGGCCAAATCGCGCACAGGAATTTCTTGAGCCTCATCACCGAAGGTCAGCACGTCGAGGGTATCTCGCGGATAATGCCGCCGGATATGCTCGGAAAGCGAAATGGCCACATTCTTCGCGGGCGTAATACGATCTTCGCCATAAAGAATCATGCTATGGCTGATGTCTATCATGAGCACGGTGGAGCAAGCTGATAATTCTTCGCGCTCGTGAACTTCGAAATCTTCTTCGCGCCAATTCTGGGAGATATCGCCACTGCGCTGCAGGGAATTGCGCAGGGAGTTGCGATAGTCCACATCCGCGGGATTATCTCCGTGCTTAAAGTCCCGCGTTTCACTTAACCGCTCGCCGCCTTGCCCCGTGCGGCCAGTATGATGATCGCCCTTGAGGCTGCGCGAAAGATTACCAAACACACGATCGTAAACCCTATCACGCACGGACTGTTCACCGCTCGGCGTCACTTCGAAGCCGCCCCGCTCACGACGAATCAAGCCTTCCTTCTCCAGCTTGTCGAGCACATCCTCGAAAGTCATGTCTCGGTTGAGCAGGCCATGCCTTTCGGCCAAGCGCCTCAACCATTCCATGGTTTGAGCCATATCGCCATTGGCCCGCAAATAAAGTTGGCCGAAAAGGTCTTTCCAGTCTATTTCACCGGCTTGGGAGCCGGCTTCAAGCTGGGGCTGGAAGTGATAGGCAATTTCCATGGCTTAGCTTTTTTGAAATGCTCCGACGGTGCCCTTTAGGTGCGTTCCATGATGTCGGCCATGGCATCCCGATAGCGAAAGCCCTCGGTCACGTTTTCCTTGGCGAGTCGTCCATGCAGAGCCAAACCTTCAAGCACCAATTCGAGCCAAAAGGCCGAGTCCGGCCCGCTTAGATCCACGGCGGCTCCGTCGATTCGGCAACGCTTGGCGACGTCAACCAGGCCCGGCACCTGCATCATGGTTTGCAGGAAATCGGCGTCAGCCAGTTTATCGCTCAGGGAAAGGCTATGGCCTTGTTCAAACCAAGCCAGCACGGGATGGTAAAGATTGGCCTCGGGGTTTTTCTCTTTTTTGTTGTACGGGTCACGAAAATGCGTCCCGAAAAAGGATTTCACCGCCCGTCCAATCAAAGTCCGTGCTATGGCTACGGGGCCTTCTTGTTCGCCAGCAAAAACCAATTCCACCTTGCCGGTCACCGCGGGTACCAAGGCCTCAAGGTCTAGCAAGCGAGCCTTGGGGGCATTCTCCCCTGTGACAAGGGCTCGCGCTTCGGCGGCGCTATACAGTAATTCCAAGGCGGCAATGGGCAATCGCGCAGAAACCCCGCTTTTGGGATCGACAAAGTCGCGATCTTCACGTGCCTCAAAGGCGATGCGCTCCACGATTTCGCGCAAGGGTTCGGCGATACGGGGACGCAATAGCTCATCGCGATCAGTCCAGGCTTCCTGCGCCGTGATGCGCAGAGCTGCTTGAGTGTCGCGAGGATAATGCGTCAGGATTTGTGACTCAATGCGATCTTTAAGCGGCGTGATGATATTGCCACGATTGGTATAGTCCTCGGGATTGGCCGAGAACGCCATCATTACGTCCAGGGGCATGCGCACCTTGAAGCCGCGAATCTGGATATCGCCTTCTTCGAGAATATTGAGCAGGCCTACCTGAATGCGGGGTTGTAAATCGGGCAATTCATTGACTACGAAAATGCCGCGATGCGTACGGGGAATAAGGCCATATTGCACGGCGCCTTCATGCCCCAGGGCAATTCGCTGATTGAGAGCTTTAACGGGATCAATATCACCAATCAAATCGGCCATACTCACGTCCGGAGTAGCCAGCTTTTCGCCATAGCGCTCGTCGCGGCCAACCCAGGCTATCGGCGCTAGGTCGCCTTGGGCTTTCACCAGGTCGATACCGTAGCGAGATATCGGCGCGAAGGGGTCGTCATTCACCTCGCTGCCTTCCAGCACCGGCATGGCTTCATCCAGCAAATTCACCAGTTGGCGCAAAATCCGGGTTTTGCCTTGCCCGCGTAATCCGAGCAAGAGAATGTGATGCCCTGCCAGTATGGCTTGGGTTAATTGCTTGAGCACCGTGTCCTCAAAGCCAATGATGCCGGGCATCCAGGGTTTGCCCGCCCGTAAAAAGGCCATGAGGTTTTGGCGCATTTCCTGGGAGACAGGACGCGACTTCCACCCGCTAAGCTTGAGTTCACCCAGGGTTTTTGCGCGTCCGCTCAGGCTCATGGTTTTCCGCCTCCAGCGGCTATGTGCTTTTGATAGGCCTGCCAAGTGGTGCGCACAAGAGTATCCACATCGCTGTGCTTGGCTTCCCAGCCGAGCACTTCCTTGGCGAATTTAGCGCTGGCCACCACCGAGGCCGTGTCACCGGGACGCCTATCCACAATATTGTGAGGAATTTCGCGGCCCGTGAATTCCTTGGTCTTGCTCAAGATTTCCAGCACGGTAATGCCCGTTTCCGATCCCAAGTTGATGATCAGGTTTTTTCCGCCCGATTGCAAATACTCCAAAGCTTGGGCATGCGCGACTGCCAAATCGCCGACATGGATATAATCGCGGAGGCCCGTGCCGTCGCGAGTCGGATAATCACGACCAAAAACTTGCATGGTGGGGCGCCAGCCCACCGCGGTTTCCATCACCACCGGCAGCAAATTATTGGGGCTGCGTTCCAAGCCGGAAATCGCACCCGTGACATCGTATCCTGCCGCGTTGAAATAGCGCAAAGCGATATATTGCAAACCCTTGAGACGGCCATACCATTCGAGATATTGCTCTATGGCCAGCTTGGTATAGCCGTAATAATTCTCGGGACGGGTGGGATGTTTTTCATCGATGGGCAAATAAGCGGGCTCGCCATAGACTGCAGCCGACGAAGAAAAGACAAAGCGCTTAATGCCATGACGTATGGCGGCATGAATCAGGTTGAGCGAACCGTTGATATTGTGAGTGGAATATTTTTCGGGCGCCGTCATGGATTCGCCCGCCGCTTTCAAGGCGGCCAAATGAACCAAACCGTCGAAAGCGAATTCGCGGCAAACCACATCCAAGGTTTCAGGCAATAAAATGTCGCCATGGCGAAACAAAACCTTGCCCTGAACATTATGCCTATGGCCGGTGGCGAGATTGTCGAAAGCGACCACTTCATGGCCGCGAGCCGCTAAGGCCTGAGAAACATGCGAACCGATATAGCCGGCTCCGCCGACAACGAGTATACGCAAGGATAATCCTCCTGGTTGAGCCGAGTCCCGATCGGAAGCGGCAGGCTGTCTTCGCCCGGCGGCCCATGGGGCCACCTTGCACAGAAAGTTACTTGGCTAGGCGGGGGCCGTCGTGCGGCGAATAGAAATCAAGGTGATATCGTCTTGGGGCTGGCGACCTTCGGCAAATCGGTCCCGCTCTTTTTGCACCTGGGCAATTACCTCGTGGGAACCGAGATGGGCATGGCGCTGCACCACCGACTCCAGGCGCTTGCGCCCGAAAAGCTCATCTCGAGGATTCATGCTCTCATGCACCCCATCGGTGTAAATGAAAAGCTGATCCCCGGGGAGAAGGGTCACTTCCTCCTCGGAAAAGGTCGTATCCTCGAACATGCCCAGGAAAAAGCCGCCTCGCATTTTCAAATGATCCAAATTGGGAGACCGATGCCGATAAAGAATGGGATAAGGATGGCAGACTCGACTGTATTGCAATTTGCCCGTACTGATTTCAAGTATGCCAGCAAAGGCCGTTAAATAATGCTCGGTCTTAATGGCGCCGCATAAATCAATATTCACATCGGTCAGGATTTGCGACACCGACTTGCCTTTTCGCACTCTGCGGTCAAATGCCATTTTGGCCATGGCCGTTACCAAGGCAGCGGGAACACCATGGCCTGAAACGTCCGTCATTAACAAGAAAAGATGATCTTCGTCCAGCCATTCGACATCGTAATAGTCGCCCGAAACCTTATAGGTGGGTTTATAAAATTCGGCCAATTCCCACCCGGGAATATTGGGCAGGCTTTTGGGCAGCATGCCTTGCTGCACCTGCTTGGCCATGTCCAATTCCAGTTCGAATTCCTGGCGAATGAGGGCCATTTCAGAGTTTTGCAAGGACAATTGTTCGGTGCGTTGCCTAACCTTGTCCTCCAACTCCATGGCATTGGCGGTCAGGGTTTTTTCCATTTCCTTAAAGCGACTCACATCGGTCATGAACCAGACCCGCCCAATATGACGGTTCTGCTCGTCTTCGATGGGACGTGTGAAAATCTGATAGGCGCCGGGTGTGGGCATTGCCATTTCAAAAAGCTTTTCCAAATGAATTTGCGGTTCTTCTTGCACACGCGACAGGAAAGCCATGAAGTCCGAAGGCTGCACGAAGTGATATTGCAAGAGTTCGGCAGCAATGGAAAATTGCATGCCCGTGAATTGCCGCCAATTGAGACCAAAAAGCTTGCCGAAACGCGCATTGGTTACGCGAATGACACCGCTTTCATCCACCAGGGCAATGCCGTCCTTAGCCGAACCGATGATGGCCTTGACCCGGCTTTCCCAAATACGCAAATCGGTCACGTCCTGAATCGAAATCAGACGCGTGCCCCCAAGCTGGCGGCTGCGGAACTGGAAATAGCGTTTCTCGCCGCGCTGCACGGGAATTTCTTTTTCCCATTCGCTTTCGCGGCCTTCGGGTTCGAGATAATATTCGATATCGCCGAAAATAGGGCGACCCGATTCGACATGCACCGCCAGTTCACGAATGGATCGGCCTATGGCCTGGGGCAGGGTTAGACCCAGCACTTCCAGGGCAAAGGCATTGATGCGCATGACCCGACCTTCACGGTCAAGATGCAGCATGCCCGTGCGCTTGCCAGTGAATTCCTCTTGCCTCCCGAATTCTTCAGCCTGAAGGCGCATAGCCTGTAACTCGGCCTGGGCTTTTTGGATCTGGGCTCGAATGGCAGGAAGCTCGACTTCATCCTTATACTTGAGCAAATGCTGAAGCTGGATGTTTTGCTGCTTGAGCTTGGTGACATCCTGGGCGCCGTCTGGCGTTTCATGGCGTAAGTCCAAGGGCATACCTAGCTCGGTATCGGGAAGCGTTTAAGGAAAAGAATCGGGAAGCAAAACAAAGTATTCACAACTATCAATTATAGACTTCCAAAAGGGTGGCGAGACCAGGGGAATTTGTCCCTTGTCCCATCCCGGGAGAGGCGTGTATCTTACTGTAAGACAACCAGGGGAACCTATGTTCGTTCCGTCGAAATCTCGAATCAAAGCCCTTTTCAGCCTAGTCACCCTTTGCTTGGGCTTAGCTGGCTATACCTCGGTCACGGCCCAGCCCCTGAAAGAGCAAGGGCCGCAACCCCCCGAACCCGCACCCACTTTTGAGTTGGATAAAAAAGGCCAGCGCGCGAAAATCGACTTTACTTTGAAGCCGAAATCGATTTCCGATGCCAATCTGAAGTTCGCGCAATTCGCCAACCGCAAATTATTGGTCTTTTATTTTTCGGCCAAATGCCCCCATTGCCAACATGCCGCCCCCTTAGTGCAAAAAGTGGCGGATGAGCTGGCTTCCAAGGGTTTTAAGAGCATGGCCATCGCCATCAAATACAATAGCGAAGACGATATTCGCACCTTCATTCGCGACTTTCGCCTGCATATGCCGGTCTTTCACGACGACGACCGGACCTTTGGCGAAAATTATGGGACCGGCTCCATTCCCCTCGTTTTGATGGCGAATGAAAAAGGCGAATATTTGCGTTGGAAGGCATTTGACCAGCAGGAAACGCCTCGCCAAATGCTGGCTGCAGCCAATCTTTTCACGCAGAAATAGCTCCGCCTGCCTCGTTTTGACGGCACCTTTTCCACCCGTATCGGCGGCTGCCCTACGGGTTCTTTTTTGCTTTCCTACCTCGTAAAGCGCTTCCCTTATCTCGATGAAATAGGTTGGCAAGCCCGACTTGACCAGGGAGCCTTGTCCCTAGATGGGCAAATTGCATATGCCCAAAGCCCCATTCGGCCTGGTTTGACCCTCACCTATCGCTTTGAAGGCTGGGAAGAACCGGAATTACCGAGTTCGGCGCAGGTGCTGGCTCGACAAGGGGATTTGGCCTTTGTCCACAAACCTGCAGGATTGCCGGTGCATAAAACCGGCAAAATCATTTTTCAAACTTTGGCGCATTGGGTCCACCGCGAATTGGGCGAAGACTTTACTCCGCTCAATCGATTAGACCGGGAAACTTCGGGCGTGGTGGCCTTTGCCCGCGGGCCCGAAGCCTTTCGCCGCTTCGCGCCCGAATTCGGGTCCTCCTGGCTCAAAGTCTATCTGGCTGTGGTGCGCGGCGTATTGAAGGTCGATTCTGGCCGTTGCGAAGGTGCTTTAGGTGAAAAAGCCGGCGATGTCATTCGCAGCCGAATGCATGTCGACGACATGGGAAAGCCCAGCTTGACTCTTTGGCGAAATCTGGGACCGGTGCCAAAAATCGAAGACGCTGCGATTGGAAATTTCAGTCTCATTGCCGCCGCCCCCATCACCGGGCGCAAGCATCAAATCCGTGCCCACCTCTCTCACCTGGGCTTACCCATCGTCGGCGATAAAATGTATGCCCACGAGGGTCAATTTTATTTGAAGCGCTTAACCCAAGAATTGACTCTCGAAGACGAAGGCCAGCTCGGATCGCCTCACCACCTCTTGCATGCCTTTTACTTGAACCTTAACCAAGCAGGCGAAGGGTTGAGCGCCTTCGACGAAATCTGGCCAGAGGCGATGAAGCCTTTTCTGGATGCGGAATTCATACAAGGGTGGAGAGCAGGCCCCGCCTTCTCGGATTGGAAATCGGAAATTTTAGCGGCCAGGCAAGCGTTCAAGACCCAGGTTGAGCCAGCAGGGCCTTGACCTTATCCACAATGGCGTCGGCATCCTCTTTGTGCACCTCTTGAAACCAAACCTGTTGCGGATAAGCCATGATATTGGGACCTTGGGCGCATGGACCAAGGCAAGCCGTGCGTGAAACGCGCACCGACAACTTTTCTTGCTTGAAGCGAGCTTTTAATACCTCGGCCAAAACCTGGGTATGGTCGCTGTCGCCGCAAGACTTCGAACCATCGGCGCGGGTATTGGTGCAAAAAAGCAAATGCAGGGCATGGGGCGTTTTGACGAGTTTCATATTGGTTTCCAGGGGCTAAATTAACAAGAGACCATGACGCCCATTTCTCCAGTGCTCTCACCCCCACGCGTGATTTTGGTTTCCGATTTGCATTTCGGCGCCAACTATGCCAAAGCCCATCCCGATCGCGAAGAGCATTTTTGCCGGTTTCTTGCGACCTTGCCGGGCCAGGCTCAAACCCTGTGGATATTAGGCGATTTATTCGAATTCTGGATGGAATATGAAACCGTCATCCCCAAGGCGCATTTCGGCGTCTTGCATGCCTTGCGCAATCTGGTCGACGCAGGTTTACAGGTGAATTATTTGAGCGGCAATCACGATTTTAATCTTGGTCGCTTTTTCAACCAGTCTCTGGGACTGCAGGTGCATGAGGGTCCCGTCGCCAGGACCATGCAAGGAAAACGCTGTCTCTTGCTGCACGGTGATGGTTTGGCGAAGTCTGATTGGAAATATCGCCTGACCAAGAGTGTCATGCGCCATCCCTTATCCAATCGTCTTTTCCAATGGATTCATCCCGATTTCGGCATAGGCCTCGCGCAATATTCGAGCAAACTGTCGCGCGACAGCCATGGCAATCGCCCCCGTTTCATGGCCGAATACGAGGCGGCAGCGCGGCAACTTTTGACCCAAGGACATGATGTGGTGGTGCATGGACATACCCATTGCGGATTCGTAAAACCCCTGGCAGAAGGGCTTTATGTGAATAGCGGTGAATGGTTGGAAAGGCTGGAATATGTCTCCCTGGAAAATGGAGAGTTTCGCCTGAACACCTATAAACCCTAAAGCCTCCGAAGCCTTAATACCACCAGGATGCGCATGGCGTACATGGGGGCCAAGGCGTATCGATTTAACATTTCCATAGCCAAGTCATTTGCTGCGCCGTCGACTACGCGTCGCATGGTCAAAGGAAAACATCATGATTGCCCCTCTTACCCTGAATGTCCCGAATTGCATCGAATTTGGAAGCGGCCGGCTTTCCACTTTGACTTCCCATCTCCAGAATAGTCGCCGCATTTTCTTTTTGGTCGACGGTCCCATTCAAGCGAGAATTGCCCCCCTGATTGCCACTTTGAAAGAGGCGGGCAAATCGGTACTCATCTCCACCGAAGTCGTTCCTGAACCTCCCCTGGAAGCCCTGGAAATCTTGCTTGCCCCGGTGCGAGAATTTTCTCCCGATGCCATTGTGGGAGTCGGCGGCGGCTCGGCCATGGATCTCGCCAAATTGGTGGCGGTGCTTTTTGATGGAGCGCAAAAAACCCAGGACATTATCGGCATCGGCAAGGTGGCAGGTCGCAAAGTTCTTTTGATCACGGTCACAACTACGGCTGGCACCGGCAGCGAAGTCACACCCATTGCCGTTCTGACTGACACCCAAGCCAAACTCAAAAAAGGCGTGGTCAGCAAATACCTCATTCCCGACGTGGCCATAGTCGATCCCGATTTGACTCTGAGCTTGCCTCCGGCCGTTACCGCCGCTACGGGCATGGATGCCATGACCCATTGCATCGAAGCCTATACCAATCGCTTTGCCCATCCCATTGTCGACAACCTGGCCATGGACGGCATCCGCCTGATTGCCGCCAATCTCGAAAATTGCGTCCGCAACGGATCGGACCTTTCCGCAAGGACAAGCATGGCCCTAGGCAGCCTTTACGGCGGTCTCTGTTTGGGTCCAGTAAATACCGCCGCTGTGCATGCCATGGCCTATCCCCTGGGCGGAACCTATAAGATTTCCCATGGCGTTTCGAATTCGGTTTTACTGCCTTTCGTGATGGCCTTCAATCTTTCCGGCAATCTTCAGAAATATGCCGCCATCGCCTTGGCCATCGGCGCCCCAAAAGGTCGCGACGACAAGGAAACCGCCTTCAATGGCGTCTTGAAAATCCGAGAACTATCCAATGCCTGCGGAATTCCCCAAAGCCTAAAAGCGCTGGATATACCGGAATCCGCCATTCCCGAAATGGCCAAGGCCGCCATTCTGGTCACGCGCCTCATGGACAATAATCCTCGCAAAGTCGAATTGAAAGACGC
This sequence comes from Fibrobacterota bacterium, assembly GCA_043753995.1. GTDB lineage: Bacteria > Fibrobacterota > Fibrobacteria > UBA11236 > UBA11236 > JAYUVP01. The sequence continues at coordinate 1,345 of JAYUVP010000107.1, read as the reverse complement.
CGAGGATATTTACCGCAAAGCCTATCATGGCCAAATCGATCGTGAATAAGAGCGACGCCTCTTCCCCAGTTTTGCCGGGCGTGAAAATCCGGCAAACCTTTGCGTCTCAAAAAATCGAGAATATCGCCGAAACCATTCAGCGAGAATTATCGGCTTTGGATTTAAAGGTGAAGCCGGGTGCGCGCATCGCCATCGGCATCGGCAGCCGCGGTCTTTCCAACAAGGTCTTGCTCGCCAAGGGCCTTGTGCAATTCTTGAAAGGCCTGGGAGCCCAGCCATTCGTAGTGCCCGCTATGGGCAGTCACGGCGGAGCCACCGCCGAGGGTCAAAAAGAAATACTGGCTGGCCTGGGAATTACCGAAGAAGCTTTGGGCGTGCCCGTCCTGTCTTCGATGGATGTCGTGGAAATTCCTACAAGCCAATTGTCGCACAAGCTATTCATGGGGCGAAATGCCTTTGAAGCGGACGGCATTGTCCTATTGAATCGCATCAAGCCGCATACCGATTTTCATTCCACCTATGAAAGCGGTCTGGTCAAAATGAGCGTGGTCGGCCTGGGCAATCACGAACAGGCGAAAATCATGCATGGCCTCGGCGTTCGTGGCCTCAGGGATTTAATTCCCTTGGCCGCCAAGGAGATTTTCGCGACCGGAAAAATTCTCTTCGGGCTTGCCGTGGTGGAAGATGGCTATGACCATACCATGCTTATCAAGGCCCTGAAGCCGGAACAAATCCTGGCGCAGGAGCCGGATCTGCTACGACTCGCGGTGGCCAGCATGCCGAAATTGCCGACGGAGAAAATCGATATTCTCATAGTCGATACCATTGGCAAAAACCTGAGCGGAACCGGCATGGATCCCAATATTATCGGCCGCATCCGAGTGAAGGGAACTCCCGAGCCCACCACTCCGGAAATCGGAACCATTATCATCAACGATCTTTCGCCGGAATCCCATGGCAATGCTTTGGGCATAGGCCTCGCCGACATCATCACCCAATCCCTGTTCGACAAAATCGACTTCAAAGCCATGTATGCCAATGTCATCACCACGACTTTTTTGGAGCGCGGCAAGACGCCAATAGTCGCGGACAACTTGGAGCATGCCTTCGCCATCGCCTTGAGGACGGTGGAAGGCCGACCTCCGAATCAACTTCGCGTGATTCGTATCAAAAACACTTTGCACTTGGAAGAGATGATGGTCTCCCCACTGCTCTACCAGGAAATCGCTAACAAGGTGAGCTTGATTTCCCAGTGCGAGGATATTCTCAATCCCAGCTGATTTTCACAAAAAAATCAAAAACGAAAACCGAATTAAGCACCGAGGAGTTCGCAACCATGCAAGCC
>JAYUVP010000106.1:0-3025 GCA_043753995.1 Fibrobacterota bacterium | reverse complement strand
GCAGACCATTGATCGCGAGTTTTGCCATGCTCCGGGTGGTCGGCATTGGCGAAGTGGGAAAACAGACCTTCCAGCTTCAAACTGGGTTCACGGGCCAATAGCGGTATGCACTTTTCGGCTTCACTTAGGGTTAGGCCCATGCGTCCCATACCGGTATCGACTTTCACATGGACGGTAGCCACGCGCTTTTGACGCTTGGCCTCCCGGATAATCCCCTCCGCCGCTTCGGGTGTGGATATGGGCAATATCAAGTTTGCCTTCAGGGCGGGTGCGATTTCCCAGGGCAAAACCCCGGAGAGCAATTGCACCGGTTTAGCCGTCGCCTGGCGCAAAGCCAAGGCCTCTTTCAATTCGGCCACTCCGAAGCGGTGGGCACCTCCGGCATCCAAGGCCCGGGCCAGGGGAACGGCGCCGAGGCCATAGCCATTGGCCTTAAGTACGCACATGACCATGGCAGGCTTGACCCGACGGCGGATTCGTTTCAAATTCTCGACCATGGAATCCAGGTTGATTTCCAGCCAAACCCTGGAGTCCAAATCGACTGGACGCATTTTTTTACGACCAATTGCGTTCAAATCACGCCTCTTTTTTCTGATTTCTAGCGATATTAGGGAGGATTTTTACCTTCCTCCTGGAATTAGGTACAACGTTGAACAAGCAAATGGCCACAAATCCCCTCGGAGTCGATGTCTTGTCCATTCCCAGCCTAAAAATACCACCCTCATGCCAAAGGTTTCCGCAAACCATGCCCGATTCCTTCGTCCGCTTTGCCGCCCTCCCCATGATTTTGTCCGCCGCCCTCGGCGCCTTCGCTGGTGAATCCCACCAGGGTGAAGACCTAAGCGGTCGCTCTTTTGCGGGCCGGGATTTGACGAAGTCCTCCTTTAAGTCGTGCAAGCTCGATAATGCCCGTTTTAACCAAACCCAAGGGTCGGATGTGAGCTTTCAGGGCTCGACCGGCAAGGGAGTGTCCTTTTCCTCCTCCCAATTGACCGAAAGCAATTTCGACAAGGTTCAATTCGAGGCGGGTGACTTCAAGAATGGCGATATGCGCAATAGCAGCTTTCGCGATGCCGACCTGACCGAGGCCAATTTTTCCAATACCGTGCTGGTGGAGTCGAATTTTTCAGGAGTGACGGCGACACGGGCGATTTTTCAAGACGCCAAATTTGAAGAAGGCATCAACTTCTCCAAAGCCAAGCTGGAAAATGCCAAGTTCCGGAATAATGGCTTGGAAAAAAGTGATTTCAGCAAGGCCAATCTCAATGGCGCCGTATTTCAAAACGTGAAATTTGAAGATGCCGATTTCAGCGGTGCTATCATGGAGCGCGTGGATTTCGGCGAATCGAATCTCACCAATGCCAACCTCAGCAAACTCACATTTTTCAATGCCAATTTCACCGCCACCAATTTGGTTGACGCGAATTTGAAGGGCTCGAAATTCAGCGATACCAAGTTCGACCGAGCTGAATTCGGCCATTCGCGACTCAGTGGTGCGGCCTTTACCAAGTGCACCTTCGTTTATGCCTCTTTCTATGATGCCAACTTCAATGGCGTCCGTTTCGATGGCAGTAATTTCCAAAATGCCACCTTCGAAAACGGGTCGCTGAGCAATGCCAATTTCTCGAATTGCAATATGGACAAGGCCAAAATTCAATTGGACAAGCTAAGTGGCGTGAGCTTTGCAGGAGCCAACCTGCGGAATGCCGATTTCAGCAATGCCAAGCTTTTTAATTGCGACTTCACTGGAGCCGACTTGAGCAATGCCCGCTTTGAGGGTGCCTTTATTACCGGCTGCGATTTCGGCTCGGCCAACTTGTCCGGCGTTTTTTGGGAGACCGACAATCTCAAGAAAAACCTTTATAATGGCTCCACCCGCTTTCCCGCCTCTTACTCTCCCCTCCCCAACCAATTCCGCAGCCGATAGCCCAAGGCTTCCAGAGTTAAAGCCCAAGTTGCTACCTTGGGCGCTATTATGAGGCGTAAGATTTTGCATGCAGGCGCGACTGAACTCACCTATGAAATTCGCGAAATAGTCAAGAAGGCAAATCTCTTTCAGCAAATGGGTTTGCCCATTTCCTGGGAGAATATCGGTGACCCGGTTCAAAAGGGCGCCCGCATTCCCGAATGGATGCGAAAGATCGTGGCAGACATTGCCATGGATAGCGCCTCTTACGGTTATTGCCCAACCAAGGGCGTGCTTTCCACGAGGCAATTCCTCGCGGCTCGCACCAATGCCTTAGGTGGCGTGCAAATCACTCCCGAAGATTTGCTGTTTTGCAATGGCGTCGGCGACGCCATCAGCAAGGTTTATCAGTATCTGGATCCCGGTGCTCGCGTCATTGGGCCATCACCCGCTTATAGCACCCACAGCTCCGCTGAAGGCGGTCATGCCAGTCAGCCTCCGCTCACCTATAGGTTAGACCCCGAAAACAATTGGCTTCCCGACATGGAAGAGTTGCGCAATAAGGTGCGCTACAATCCCAATGTGGTCGGCATTCTCATCATCAATCCCGACAATCCCACGGGCATGGTTTATCCCGAATCCGTGCTGCGCGAAATCGTGGCTTTGGCCAAGCAATACGACCTGTTTTTGATTGCCGACGAGATTTATACCCATATCACCTATAATGGCGCCAAGGCCATGCAATTGGCCGAAGTCATCGGGGATGTGCCGGGCATAGCCATGAAGGGCATATCCAAGGAATTGCCTTGGCCGGGTTCGCGCTGCGGTTGGCTGGAGTTTTACAATACTCCGCGCGATCCTGAATTCGGTAAATTGGTCAAGGCCATTGAAGACGCCAAAATGCTGGAGGTTTGCTCCACCACCTTGCCTCAAATGGCCATTCCCGGAATATGGAGCCATCCAGAATTCATGGCCCACCGCCAGGCTTTGAATCAAGACATACAACGTCGCGGTGAAGTGGTTATCAAGACTCTAGGCGATATTCCCGGACTTATCGTGAATAAAACCTATGGGGCTTTTTATCAGAGCATCATCTTCAAGGAGGGTGTGCTCAAGCCT
>JAYUVP010000105.1:0-4572 GCA_043753995.1 Fibrobacterota bacterium | reverse complement strand
AATAAGGCGATATCTGCCAAGCCCTCGTCGATAAAAGACACGGTTGAAGAGCCGATAGGCAAAACCGAACGTAGCCCTCAACCCACGCAGTACTATGTTGTGCGAGAGGGCGATACCCTCTGGGATATTAGCCAACGCTTTCAAAGCAGCATGTCCCAAATTCGCGAATGGAATCAAAGCCTGAGCAAAGTGCTTCGGCCCGGTACCCGAATACGCGTTCGATAATGCCCTTACAAGGAGATTCTATGGCTGAACCCACCTCTCGATTCAGCAAGGTGGTCAAGTTGCTCGGCCTGCTCATTGTGCTGGTTTTCCTTTTGGCTGTGACCAGCGCATTTCAGGCTTTGAAGGCTGTGGTAAGCGGAGGCATGCCGGAAGAAGAGGATCATAAACCTCATATTACCGAACTTCGCATTGATGGCCCTATTCTGTCGGCAGAAGACTATCTCACCAGCCTTCGCCGAGTCGCCAAGGACGAGCAATGCAAGGGCTTGCTGGTTCGAATAGAGTCGCCGGGCGGCGCTGTCGGTGCCAGCCAAGAAATTTTCCATGCTTTGGAAAGACTGCGCAAAGACGGTATGCCCATAGTCGTCAGCCAGGCCAATATCGCCGCCTCCGGCGGATATTATATCTCGCTGGCAGGCGATCGTATTTTCAGCAATCCCGGCACCTTGACCGGTAGCATTGGCGTCATATTCCAATTTCCTGAAGCTGAAAAGTTGATGGCCAAAATTGGCGTGGGCATGCGCACTATCAAGAGCGGTGCCCTGAAGGATGTGGGAAACTTTGCCCGCACAGCGACACCGGCGGAATTGGCCTATTTGCAAGAGGTTATTCAGAGCGTCTATTCCCAATTTCTCACCGACATCCTTTCACGCCGACCCATTTCCCGAGACAGTCTTTTACAAGTGGCCGATGGAAGAGTGATGACGGGGCAACAAGCTTTGGACTGGCGCTTAGTCGATACTCTGGGGGGATATGAAGCCGCTCGCAGCTATTTGGCTAAAAAAGCTCAGGTGGATGCGAATCAAGACGTGAAAAGCGAACCGCCTGAACGCAAATGGTATGAGAATTTGGCTGAAAGCCGCAGTCCTACTCAAATTCAGGGATTAGCTGAAATAGCGAATCTGGCCAAAGCCTGGCTTCCTGAGCTCAAGCCTGGCCTGTATTTCTTGATGCCCAACTTTTAAGGCCGGTCCTTGCAAGGCGAGCTTGATTGACCGCCGCCTTCGGGGCGCGACCAGCCTCCCGACTTTCTCACCCAGCCAGAGTCCTACTTGTATATTGCAGGGCAATATCCATGCGCTGCTATAACCTGTTCTCGCGTATTGCCCTCCTACTGGGGCTGAGTCAAAGCCTGATCCATGCCGGAGTCACGGTTTTGGTCGACGAGCCCAATCATTTGATTGCCGAAATCACGGCATCCACACCCAAGAGTGTTTCGGTCGCCTCAGGTGACCGCTGGGTCATGGATGGCTTCGCCAATTTGAATCGACCGGGGCAACCCGACCTTCCCGTTTGGCGCTTTCAAGTCGTGGGGGCGCAAGCTCCTCAAGTACGCATTCAAATATTGGCCAGCGAGGCTGTGTCCTCTCGCAATGCCGTGGCGCCAGTGCCGCGCTGGGTGACGACCAAGCAAAGCATTGCCGAAGTCAATGTTGCGGAGTATGGCCGGGCCGCTAGCTTGCAAATGCATTGGGGAACCGTCGGATTTTGGCGAGGCATTCCCCTGTTAGCCGGCGAGTTACCCTTGCTGGCCTTGGACGAGCAGGGTAAACCTCGTTCCGCCTATCATCGCTTGCGAGTCGAATTCACTTGGTCCACAACCAGCAATCGCGGGATGGCGTTACCCAAAGACCTCGCTTCCCAAGTGCTTAATCCACGCGGGGGAGCCGCGCTCTGGAAACCGGCTTCCCGTCCCCTGGCAAAGCGAAGCGCCACCCGTGAAGTGAAGCCCTCGAAGAATTTGGTCAAGATTCGCATCGGCGATCGCGAAATCGATCAATTCGATGAGGACGGTTTTTATGCCCTGACTTTCCAATCGCTTTCCTCGGCGGGCTTGGCTCCGGCTGGCATGCCGATTCGAAATATTCGCGTTTACACGGGACCCCAAGACACCATCACGTCATGGATGGACACCCTTCCGCTTCAACCCAGCACCTTACGCACCGTACCTTTGGACGTGATAGATGCCACGAAAAACGGTACTTTTGACCTGGGCGATACGCTCAAGTTTTATGCGCAAGGCACTAGCCTATGGAAGCGCATCGATGGGGGAGCAACCCCGATTCGCTATACCTTTGGCACCGACCCTTATAGCTTTTACAACTATTACTTCCTCGATTTTGACGGGGCTGGGAATGCCGTCAAAATCGATACCTTAGCGGCGGGCACTGCTTTGCCCTACGCTGAATCAGGATTGGCTTATGCCCATGCCGGAAAAGATTTGGGGACAGCCTTTTGCGATCCAGCCAGTAAGCTCGACCTAGATCCCGGCTTTGAGTGGCATTGGTTTTGGCGTGGGGATTGTCATGGTAAGGGAGATTCGGATCCCGTCACCTTTGGACAAGATCAAGTGGGCCGCCCGCAAACCACCGACTTGCCGGGTTATGCTGGTGACTCGGTTTTTCTCGGCTTTTTTGTCTTTCGCGGTTTTAGCCAGGATGATTTCGAAGTCAGGGTCAAGGGCATTGGCGACACCTTGCATTTTCTCGAATGGACGCAATTACCCGGTTCTTGGTATAGCTCACGTTCGGCACTACCGAATGGCAAGCTCGAATTCGATCCGCTTATATGGAGGGGAGGCAATAGGCGCTTTGAAGGGTATACCGTGGCTTATCAAAGACGCTATGAATTTACCGGAAGTCCCTTTTTCATTTTCCCCGATTCTTCTGGTGTCCGGCGTGGATATCGCATTCAAGGACGCCAACCTTATCGCATTCTCAAGGTGGAGCATGGACTAGGTGTGGCCTTTATTCAGCCTAATCCTGACGGGTCTTTCAGCGACAGCCTAGCCCCAAATTCCGACGCACGCTATTGGGTTTTTTCCCAAGAGCAGGCACTCCATTCCACGGCACTGCAAGGAGAAGCGCAAAGAACGGATGGTTCGGTCATTCAGAATCTCGTGACAGGGGATGCCAATGGCACGAATCTTCCGGAGTATTTGATCATTACTCATGATAGCCTTTTGCCGGCCGCCTTGGATTTGAAAGCCTATCGTTCCCTTCCAGAGCGCGCCATGCCAATGCGTTCCGCCGTAGTTCGTGTCCAGGATATCTATCGTCAATTTTCCGGTGGCCGCATGAGTCCGGTGGCAATACGTGATTTCTTGCGCTATGCAATGAATCACTGGAATCCTGATGGACGGTCGCAAAATCCGCTGCGATTTGTCCTCTTGCTCGGCGATGGCCATTATGACTTACGCAATATTAAGACCAATAATCCGAATTGGATTCCGCCCTACGAAGACTTTGACGATCCCAGCGATGCCAATTGCAGTGATGATTTTTTCGTGACCCTCGATGCGGAAGATCAGAACAACTTTTTTGGTGGTGGCGATAGACCGGTCATTGACTTGGCTTTGGGGCGCGTGCCGGTGGGCTCATTGAATGAGGCCAACCAATACATCGCCAAAATCAAGAGCTATGAATTGCCATCGAATGGCGGGGATTGGCGCTCACGCGTGGTTTTAACCGCGGATGATCAATGGCAACACAATGCGCCTAATGATATGGATCCCATCACCTTTGGCCATACCAATGACACCGAAAGACTGGGCGATGTCATTCTTGGGCGCGAACCCGGCGTGGACATCCACAAGGTTTATTTGGTGGACTATGCCTTGAATTCTGCCTGGCGAAAGCCGGAATCGGCGCAAGATTTGATACAGCAATTGAATCGCGGTAGTCTGCTCACTAATTATGTGGGCCACGGGGCATTCAATCAGTGGGCTGACGAAGTGCTCCTTTATACCAATGATGCTTTATCGCAATTGAATAATGCGGGCCGAAACACCTTGTTGAACAGTTTCAGTTGCACGGTGGGTCGTTTCGATAATTTACAGAATGATGTCCTAACCGAGCAATTCGTCCGGCAAAAGTCCGTCGGAGCCATTGCCGGTATTTCCGCAACGCGTGAATCCTATCCGGGTCCCAATATTGCCCTTGCTGGTGCGGTTTTCAGCCGTTTGTTTCCGCGCGACACTTCAAAAATCGTATTGCCCATAGGCCTAGCCTTGCTCCATGCCAAGAACAGTTCGGAAACGAGCAATAATGTCAATGACTCTAAATACGGTTTGCTCGGAGATCCTGCTATTCATATCAAAAGGCCGCGCTTACCGATTCGTTTGCAAACTTTTCCCGATACCTTGCGGGCCTTGGATTGCAGCCAAATAACCGGAACCATTGAAGGCGGTAGTGGAAATGGCTTTATCCATGCCCAAATTCTTTCCGGCAAGGTGCGCAAGAACTATGTGAATTTGGGAGTCGGCATGTCGGATCAATACCAGGACAAACGCGGTTCCGTGCTTTTCGAGCGCACGGTTCCCTATGCCCAGGGTCGCTTCAGCATGGA
>JAYUVP010000104.1:0-3535 GCA_043753995.1 Fibrobacterota bacterium | reverse complement strand
CTCCAGATTCCAAAAATAAGTCCTGAAGATTTTATCTTGCGCGCGTCCTCTCTTTTCTTCACGTAATTCCCGCCGCACACGACGTGCGGCGGTTCGTATTTCCGCACCCCCATTGAACACAACTAGCGCTTGTGTGGGGCTTTTCCCTCCACAGGCGCTAGTTGGGGAACTAGTGTGAAGGTTTCATTCATGAATTTTCCAGCTTATTTATCAAGCTGCCATAAGTCGTTTTCGAACAGCAGGCATATCTCGAAGGAGTTCCGCTAGAATAAGCATGGCTTCGGGAATCAGCCGACGGCCATACTCCCAGTTCCTGAGAGTAGCCGTACCCACATGCATTAATTTGGCGAATTCTGGTTGACTCAAAGTCAAAGTTGAACGGATGTTCTTTACAGCTTCCGTTCGGCGGCGGCGCTCATCCAAATCCGGCCTGCTAGCCTGAAGTACGGTTCTCCCACCGGCTTTATCAATTAAAGTGGTTCTGAGTTTCTTTTTTCCTGATTGCCAATCCATTATTTCTTTGGATAGGCCGAAATACCGGTTAGCCTTTACCTTTACTTTTTTCATTCACATTCTCCTTGATGCCCGATATCGCCTTTGCGATTGCCTTGCGTTCTTTTGGGGTTAGATCGGATTTTTCTTCTTTGCCATAAATATTCAAAAGAAAAATCAAACTCACTGAAACCCTCGCATAGTAGATAACTCGGGCCCCACCGCTTTTTCCGGTGATCCCAATTGCCATCCTTATCTTACGCGCTCCTCCGCCTCCTGGAATTACGTCCCCTTTTTCTGGATTGACCCGCAATTCCATCTAGAGCCTTTGAAATTCCGCGTCCGTCGCAAGCAAAGGCAATTTCCTTGAAAACCGTTCCGTTTCCACGAAAACGATTTCCATCTTATTTAACATATGCCAATGACATAGGTATGTCAATGGCATATTCAATCGAATTTGTGATGGGTTCTGGTATTCGCGTCATTTTTTGATTTCCCCGTTCCATCTCGGCCTTCTTTTTTTGTGCTTACGGAGTTTCGGTCTTGAGTTTTTTGCTGGAGAGAAGGTCTAAAGGGCTGGTTATGCGGCGGATATTGTGGGCCGCTACGTGGGTATACCGCTCCGTGGTCTTGGAGCTGCTGTGCCCCAGCAGCGCTTGGATGAAACGGATGTCCGTTCCGCTTTCCAGCAAATGCGTGGCGAAGGAATGCCGCAGGCTGTGGATACCGCCAACCGCTTTGATACCCGCCTTATGGCAGGCCTGTTTGAATACCTCTTGAAACGTACGCCGCGCCATGGGTCGGCCTGGGAGGGGGGATTCGAAAAGGTAGAGCTTGGGTTGGTAGCAGGCGAGGTAATCCTGGAGCGGCTTTTCCAGGGTATCGGGGAGCATGACGATTCTGTCTTTCTTGCCTTTGCCTTGGCGGACGTGGACGATGCGGCGGGTGAAATCCAGGTCCTGGATTTTGAGAGCGGCCAATTCCGCTACTCGGAGTCCGCAGCCGAAGGCGATGGAAAGTGCCAGTTTATGTTTGGGATTGCGCATGCCTGCGAATACACGCGCGATTTTTTCGGCGTCGAGGATTTTAGGGTGGGATTGGTCCTCCTTCATTCTGGGGATGCCTTCCAGGCACGAAGAGATGCCGACTACTTTTTTGCAGAAGAAAGCTAGGCCGTCGCGATACAGGTTGATGGTACTCCCGCTTTTTCCTTCCGCCTTAAGTTCCAGAAGGAAATCCCGGATGTCGCTTTGCTTCCAATATTGGGGGGCGCCGGGATGGGTGACCATGAAGGTGCGCAAAGCCAGATCGTAATTTTTGAAAGTCTCGCGGGAATAATTCCTCGCTCTCACAGCCTGCTCAAGCTTATGGGACCAATATCCGGTCCAATCGCGGGGTGTGGATGCGGGACCGTCGATATTGTTTACATGCGTTTGTATTGGTTTGGTATTGCGGATAGGCATGGGCGCAAACTTAGGCTGAAGCGCCTGGTTTGATATTGCTCGCGATCGCGAACGCGATGTAGTGCCGATCACTTTTAGGAAGCCGCTATGCGACGAGCCTGTATATGATGAGTGGTTTGCGACGGGGAAGTTTACAGTTAGTCGGGTAACTTGCGGATGGGGTATTGCTGTATCTCTTTTTCATGGAACAGTATTACCTTTACCTCGCTTGCAGTATTAGTGAACTGTATCAACTAGGTACAGATTATGACTTGGACATTAGGGTAGTAGTATGAATTCCCCCGATATAATTTCACGTCCCCCGGATTCGGATAGCCAACTGCTTCGAGATTGGGTGGAATCCTCACAGGAATTGTTCTGGCAGGCGGATTCCAAGGGGGCTTTCCGTTATCTTAGCGCGGCCTGGGAAATTTTTCTGGGCTTCCCGCTGGCGGAGTTGATCGGTCGTAGCTTCAACGATTTGCAGCCGCCGGAAGTGAAGGAAAGCGCGCAGGCGTATTACCTCGACACCTTGGCCAAGCCCGCTTTCACCGGTTATGAAACGGAGTTTTTACGCAAGGATGGGAGCCGATGTTTCGCGGTGTTCAGCGGAAAGCGGCTGGTAGGCGAGGATGGGTCCTTGCTGGGTTTCCAAGGGGTGGGCCATGACATTACCAAGTGGAAGTTGTCTGAAATCGAATTGCGCATCAGCGAGGAACGCTGCCGTCAGCTTTCGGATTTCGCGTATGAGGGCATTTTGATCCATGAGAATGGCGGGATACTCGATATGAACCGGGCGCTCATGGACATGTTCGGGTATGCGGAGAAATCCGAATTGCTCCGGGTGGACAACGTGATGAACCTGGTGGCGCCCCGTTCCCGGGAGCTTATCACCAGTTGCCTGCAATTCGATCGGGCGGAAGGGTCCGAAGGAGCCGAAGTGTACTGCCTGCGTCGGGACGGCAGCGAATTCGTGGGCATGACGCAAACCCGCACCGTGACCTTCCGCGGGAAGAAAGCCCGCATCGTGACCATGAACGATGTCACCACGCGGAAACAGGCGGAAGCGGCGCTGGAAGCCGAGCGGGAAAGGTTGGCCGTGACCTTGCGCAGCATCGGCGACGGCGTGATCGCCACCGATACCGACGGCAAGGTGATGATCCTCAACGACGTTGCGGAAAAGCTGACGGGCTGGACCTATCTGGAGGCCAAAGGCCGGCCGTTGGCGGAAGTCTTCCCCATCATCCATGAATTTACCCGCGCCACTTGCGAGAACCCCGTCGACAAGGTGCTTTCCACCGGGGATATCATCGAACTGGCCAATCATTCGGTGCTGATAGCGCGGGATGGCGTGGAGCGGGCAATCGAGGACAGCGGGGCGCCTATCCGCAATAGCCAAGGGAAGACCTTGGGCGTGGTGCTGGTGTTCCGCGATATGACGGAAAAGAAGAAGTTGACGGAAGCGGCGCAGCGGACGCAGAAGTTGGAATCCCTGGGGATATTGGCGGGCGGCATCGCCCATGATTTCAACAATCTGCTGGGGGGCATTTACGGCTATATCGATTTGGTCCATGCCAAAAGCACCGATGACGGCATCGCTC
>JAYUVP010000103.1:0-6188 GCA_043753995.1 Fibrobacterota bacterium | reverse complement strand
TCGTTAAGGCCGTTTCGAATTTATTTGATCCCAATAAGGTGTCAATCAACCAAACCAATAAAGTCGGCGAGGATACTCTTATTGTCACTCTCTCCGAACCACTTAAAGACGCCCAGTATTTGAAGCTGTTAAAATATTCGACGCCCAATAGTGCCGGTCAGTGCGCCGACGGCACCAATGCCATCATCATGCAGGTGGAGGGGCAACCGAAAATCAATGACACCAAAACCGTTTTGACCTTCATCATTTCCCAAAATGGCTCCACCATTCGGGCACTTCCCAATAATTGCCTTTATCTGAATACCGATGGGCAATATGTCGACTTGAAAACCAATATTCCTAGCAAGGCCGGCGTAAAAATCGGCGGTACCTTGATTCCCCCGGACGTGGATTTGCGCGGCTTCCCCCCGGTGGTCGGCATTGGCATCAACTATGTCGCCAATCCCAATGACCCCGCCAGTCAGGCCCTCATGGCCGCAAACAATATCAAGTTCCAGGTTGCCACCAATGACTTGAAAAACAATACCGATTCTCCGTCCAGCTTCACCACCTTTGAGAATGGCCAATGGGTTGTGAAATGGATACCCCCTGCGGATTTCGGTTCTACCGGTTATGACTATATCGGGGGTAATTATGCCGACATCGATCACGGATGCATTCCGCGGGATGGAAGCAAATGCCTTGTGACGGATGTGACGCAATTGACGAAAATGCCCGACACCTTGAGCACCATTGAGGTGGTGACAACTACGCCCTATAAAGTCACCGTCGCCATTTTCGATCATCTCGGCAATTTCGTTCGCTCATTCCGCCAGTCCTTCGGCTATATGGGTGAATTCCAGAATGCCAATCGTATCGCAAAAAATGGCTTTCGTAGCTTCCTGGTTTGGGATTTGCGCGATCGCAAAGGCCAGCGTGTCGGACAAGGTGCCTATATCTGGAAAACCGAATTCCTTTTTGAGGACCAAGGCCAAGGTCAAACGCAAAAAGTCAAGTTCACACGTACCGGCGTGGTTCGCCTCAATCCCTGAGATCCGACATTAGCGGATCTTGAATCTCGGAATTCAAGCAATCCTCCAGCGCCCGTGACCTAAAGTCACGGGCATTTTTTTTATTCGCCGGTAAGTTTACCAAGCCTTTCTCGAAATTCTCCTGTTGCTCAAGGCATCTCAAGCTCCAAGACTTTAATTGACCACCCAGCCTCGGTGATAATGAAGCATCCCGAACCCCTCGCCTTGGCGAAGTTCGGTTTGCCGCATTCTGCGACAGAACCCGGTAAAACCCGGAAGGAGAAGGCCATGCCCCGCTCCCTGAAAACGGATTTGCCTTTATTCATCTGCTTAGTCCTCGGATTGCAATGGACCATGGGAATGGCCCAAGGGCAAAGCCAAAATCTCCGGTGTGATGTCGTTGGTTTGCCTCAAGTGGCCCCTGACGGATCGCTAACGCGGCAATGCTTGGATTTGTCTCGTTTGCAAGGGGATACCTTGGTAATACCTCGCAATGCCACGCGTTTCGCCGAGCAGGGGTTAGCGCTTTGCAAAAACGCGGTGAGCCTCGGTGGCCTGGCAGATATCGCCTATGTGCTCGATCAAAGCGGCAGTATGTATGCCAATTATTTGTGGGTGAATACTGCGACGCGGGACACCACCTTCCTGGAGAACTTAAATGGGTGTTCCGGAGTAAGCGAAAGTGATGTCCTGGGACGTACCAATTTGATTTACGAGGAAAGCGGTACTCAATCGATCAAGATTTTGAATTCCGCTAAAAATTTGAATGGTTGCAATGCCTTTGCAGGCGATCCGTATGGGCAGCGTGGCGTAGCTTTCCGAAATGCGATTCAATATCAAAGCGAGCTTTCTCCGGCATCGACAGCCGGATATATCGGCTTCAACGATCAAGTCAGGGATAGACGCCCTTTAATGGTTTTAAATGCTGCCAATGTTCTGACCTTGAAAAGCAGCATCATCATGCGCAATGGCGGTACCAAGTATAAGGCGCCCCTTGACACGGCCAAAAGATGGCTCAACAATAGCAGCTTGATTCAAACACCCAAACAGGCCATCATTTTTCTTTCGGACGGCAAACCCTCGGATTCCTATTTGAGCTTGCTAGCCGACGGAAAAATGCCTCCGGTTTACGGTATTTTCCTCGGTAATCGCAATGCCGATTATTCCTTACTTCGGCAATTAGCCGACACCACGCGTGGAGGCTTTTATCTCATACCCCCAGGCGATCCCGATAGTTTGAAAGCAGTAGTGAGAATCATTCTGAATGAAATCCTGAAAACCTATTCTCCCGTTTCCGCCATACTTCGCAATGAAAGCCTCCTCCCAATTCAAGAATCCCGCAGCCTTGCTGCCGATTTCTCTCCTCAAGGCCAGGCCAGTTGGCGCATTAATCTGAGCGATATTGTGGCGCTCAGCCCTTCCGCCTCGAATGCCTTAACCCTGGAGACCCGATTTCGGGAGACGCAAAGCGGTGCGGAAGAAACAAGAATCACTCAATTCACCTTGCGCACCGATGGACCTATTGCGTCCTCTTCCAAGATATTGCCGGATAGTCTTTTCGCTCTTTCCTGCTATGAGCCTAGTCAGTTGAGCCTTTTAAATGCTGCAGGGCGTATTGTCACCGAAATCACCGAAGCAGATAGCCTCCCTCGTCTTCGATTACGCACAGCACCGGAGAAGGACAATCAACAGCAAACCAAGGCGCGCAGCCTTGGCTTAAAAGACTCTCTTGGGGTTTCACTGGCCAATCAGAATTCCTCAGGAGATAGTGCCGTTTTCCTAGGTGGATTTCCCCTGATTGCCGGAGTCACCACAGCGAGTCGCTCCAGTGCCTTGGAAAGTCGCGCCTTCGACACCCTTGCTGCGTTTTGGCGTCATCCCCGTGACAGCCAAGATACGGCTTCGGCACGCGTCCTAGTGACACCCGCCAATCGGCTGTCGGCTTTGCGGTTCAGCCTTACGGATGGAGGCGTAGCCGTAACACTCTTTCCGCCCGAAGCCACCCAGGTATTTCTGATACTTGATGATCAAGCCTCACCCCTAGGAATTCGGCAGGTGACCGTGACTTCATCGGAATTAGGCGTCGATGCGGAAACCGTCAACCTGAGCGAAACCTCGCCCGGCCATTTCCAGGGGCGGATTCCGCTCAGGCCTGGCATCAAGATTTCCGGCGACGGTAACGTACAAGTATCTCCTGCCGGGGATCAATTGCGAGCCATTTATCGGGATCCCATTCACGGTGATTCCGCCATAGCACAATCTGGTTTTGACCAAGCCGCGCAAGAAGCAGCCCAACTCGCCTTTGTGACCGCTGATGGGCGCACCCTGCCGAGTGGTTCCGTCATTTCGCCTTTGGACATGGCTGGTTTGCGAGCAGTATACAGCGATGACTTTGCCATGGGAACCTTGGCCAATAAAAATGCAGAGTTTTCGATTTCTTCCTTTTGGGGACAAAAACAGATTTCGCAGGACTCCGAAGCCCTAGCCTTGCCCATGCAGTCGGCCTTGACCTTGAGTCGTGGTCAATGGGGAATGGTCATTCCACTCTTCGAGTCCAATGCTACGCTAATCGGAGATGGTCGGCTCAATTTTCGGTATTTAGGTCGATTACGAGCCCAAGTGACGACGCATGACAATGCAGGACGCGCGGAAAATAGCCTCGTCACCGCCAGTCTGCTATTGGCATATGCTGACATGGCTTCGAGCATGACTTGGTCCAATACCGATACCACCGGTTTGGGTGGAAATTCCACCGAAGGCCTCAGCATTAAAATCAAGGATCAGGATTATGCTCCGGGGGGAAAGGATTCCACTCTGGTTCAGGCTTGGTGCCCGATTTCTGGGGACAGCGTGGTGCTGACGCTTAAAGAAAATAATGCTGGTGAGTACGGCCCCATCGCTTTCGGTCGCAATACCATGGCCGCAAATCCTAATGACGCCTGGCTTTCCTGTCCAGACGGAAATGATATTGTGATTAAGCATGTCGACCCCATTTACGGGAATATCACCTCCTGGATTTTGCCGCAAGTCTCGACACCCATCGCCAATCCGAATGGGCAAGAATTTCGCATGCAGCAAATCGTCACATTGACAACGTCTACTCCTGATGCCCGAATTCATTTCACTACAAATGGATCGCGCCCAGATACGAGCGCTACGCTTTATCTTTCGCCATTAACTCTCATCGCAACCACTACGGTGCAAGCTGTCGCCACCAAGCCAGGCTATCGTCGGAGCCAGATCATGAATCAGGTTTATACGAAAACGGCCAACCGTAGCCGCATTCTATTTTTGGATGCCAGTAGCAATGCCTGGCCGCAAAAAACAATTTCGGATAGCCGTGACCCATTGATGGTTCAAGTTCGAACCAACCAGGGCGGACTTTCCGAGGTCAAGCCAAGACTTCGGTCGGTGAGCCGAGGTGATATCGAAGAGAAACGCCTATTCGACAGCCATTTCGAAAGTGATGCCCTGGTGTATCAAGGTCTAATTGCCACTGCCGTCGGTTCGGCCGACCTGGACAATGACACATTAACCTTTTCAGAAACGGATACCTTGATTGCGACCTGGACCAATCCTCTGGATGCCAAGGACATTGCCTCCGACACCTTATTTGTCAAGCCGAGATATTACCCCATAACCGCCTATTTCACCGATAATCGCAACGGTAATCGCATCAGTCTTTATCCGAATAATCAGGATAGTGCCTATATGGTGATT
The DNA here is from genome assembly GCA_043753995.1 of Fibrobacterota bacterium. Classification (GTDB taxonomy): domain Bacteria; phylum Fibrobacterota; class Fibrobacteria; order UBA11236; family UBA11236; genus JAYUVP01. The sequence continues at coordinate 1,458 of JAYUVP010000103.1, read as the reverse complement.
GTCGCACGACCCGGCTTGACTTCAGCCTCAGCAACCCTGACGTCACGCCTCCAGGGGCAAGATCAGGAAACAATTCAGCTCAGCGAAATCGCTTCAGGTCAATATGTCGCAGCCTTTCCACTAAAGCCTGCGCTTAACAAATCCTCTCAAAACGGATTTTTAGAAGTCGCCGTGGCGGGAGATCAATTACAAGTGGTTTTCGTCGATCCAGTGTATAGAGATTCCGCCTTTGGCAATGCAGGCTTTGCCCAAGGAGCCGAGGAGACAGGAAGACTCACCTTCGTGAACGCCCAGGGACAAGCCTTGATACCAGAAGCCACTATCAAACCCGATCATGGCTTGATTCGAATACGCTATCAGGATGATTGGATTCCTGCGATTGCGCCTTTAATTGACAGCCCAAAAGTCACCTTAGTTTTAGAACATTGGCGCAATGGTCTTTGGTATCGCAGCGATACTGAAACGGTTTTTCTTTCTTTAGATACGGTATTGGGCACTCTAGGGCAATGGTCAGGCAGTATTCCATTAACCGACAGCGCGCTGAAATCCGAAGATGGAAAATTACAGACGGCCTATTTTGGAAAATTGATCGCCACCTTGTCCACCCATGACAATGCAGGGGCCGCGGATGGTGGACAAGCCAAAGCACGATTGCAAATCGCATATCCCGATCAAGTCGCCAATATTCACATCAGCGATGAAAAAGGCGAATCACCCACTCGCTCTTCCCGGGAAATCCAGGTCACCTTGGACGACGGGAAACAAACCGCGTCCAGCGGACCTTTGCAGGTATTGCTTACATGTTTGGGAACCAGGGATTCTCTATGGCTCAACCTGCAATCAAAATCAGGTTCAAACCTCTGGTCCGGCATCGTCCTCAAGGGCGAAGGAGCATCTAATACCCAAGACACCATTTTAACTTGTGCAATCAATGACACCTTGATTACTACCTATGTTGACCCCGTTCACGGCAGCAAGCAAAGCCAAGATGTTCAATGGCTCGATAAGACCCCGACCTATTTGTATTTCACACGAAGCGATGATTCCTTGCCGATCCTTTCGCTTTCCGAAAGGGACTCTCGCAGCATTCGCCTGCATTTGCGAGCCCCTAGCCCGAAACGAGATGGGGTGGATACTCTCACCGTGGTGCTCACCGGACCCGATGGTGAAAGGGAGACCCTGAGGGTGATTGAAACCGGTGACTTCACCGGACACTTCCTTGGCGACATCCCCTTCGCTTTCGGACTCACCACCGGAAAACCTGGCGACCATACTATCGGCATCAAGGTTGATTTGACCCAAAACTCGCCTTTTGCCACCTTGGTCGCAGAATACGATACAGCCAAGGGAGCGATAACCTTGCGCACCCAGGTTTATCGTTTGAGCCAGGCTCGCATTACCGATGAGAATCGCGATGGCAAGGCAGACGCAGCGAATCTCATTTTCGCAACCGCTTTA
>JAYUVP010000102.1:0-15895 GCA_043753995.1 Fibrobacterota bacterium | reverse complement strand
TCTGCATTGTGATGCAATGGATAAAAGGCATTTCCCTGAAAACCATTCTGGATGAAAATCCAAATTCGGAACAACGCCATTTGATAGCCGTGGCTCTGTTCGAGTCCCTGGCGGGTTTACACCGGCTCGGCTTTGCTCACCGGGATTTGAAGCCAGCCAATATTTTGATTTCTCCACAAGATGGTCTATACCTGGTGGACTTCGGCTTTTCCAAAAATATCGTGGACGGCGAAAAATCCATAGCCAACATGATTAAAGGTACCCCCGCCTTTATGGCCCCCGAACTTTGGCAAGCGGGCCAAGCGACTGATTATTTAAAGGCGGATTTATTTGCCGTCGGAAAAATCCTGGAATTGATTCAGCCCAGTGAAAAATGGGCTCCCTTGATTCAACTCTGTCTTCAAGAAAAACCCGAGAATCGTCCGGTATCGGCTAGCGCAGTATGGTCCTCATGGCAAACCCTATTGACACCCATTCACTCTCGGGACTGGAAATCCCTGGCCGAAGCGCGGGCCTCAGCACATCTAGCGGATCATCTTTTACCTGCCGCCAAGAATCTTATCCATGCCGGAAAGTTTGAAGAAGCCTATTGGCTTCTATCTGAGTGCTTAGAAGAGAATCCCGATTCTGCTGAGGCTTTACGCCTCATGGATCAATTTCCCACGCTTTCTCGTAAAAAAAGCCTTCGACAAAAGTTGTCCATCGGCGCTATAGCCGCCACCTTTATTTTGACCCTATTCGCCGCATTTTATTTTGGAAAACAAACCGAGCGCCAGCGAATTCTTCCGGGATCATCGAAAACAACGCCGAGCACGGCATTTTTTCTGCCTCGTCATCATTCGTCCATAACAACGAAATGGCCAAACCCTCTGAAAGTTTTTTCCAAAAAGAATAACAGGATTTCAGGATGGTTGATGATAAGCAATGCGGACTCCTGTGACACCTTGCTTTTGGACGGTGAGTCCTTGTCCCGGCAGGAATGGCCAAAAGAATTCCCTCTCGCCCATGGGCCGCATACCCTGCTGTGTCTAGACTCTTTGACCGGAAGGCGAAGCAAGGAAAAATTTCACCTTCTGCCTTTTCAAAGAAAAAGAATAGGCTTGGCTTCTATTCGAAAGCCCGCAGAAAAAGGCTAATATCCATGCCACTTCGCACTTACCCACTTTTGCATGATGAGGAAAATGGACAAGATTTTCCCCTGAGCGGTAGAATCATTACTTTCGGCTCTTCCAAGGATTGCAGCCTTCCTTTGAAAGGCAAAGGCATGCTTGAGCGCATGGGGCATTTCTTGTATCGCGAAGGCCAGTATCACTTGCAAGCCCTTCATCCAAGCCAGAAAATAAGGCTCGATGGCAAAACCGTAAGCGAAGCCTCCCCGCTAAAACAAAATGCTTTTATTGAAATTGGGGATCACCGTTTCCGTTATTTAGAGCAACCACTTACGGCCATAGCCGAAATCGAACAAGGCGTAGGAGTTAATAATTTTGATTCGGACACGAATCAGGAATCCTTCACCAATGAACAGGACATTGGCTCTTTCGGTGAAGTGATTGAAGTCTTAATCCGCCTTTTGAAAGATCGGGATGCCGATATTTTCGCGACTCTGGTCGCCAGTGTTTCTCGCCTTTTACGATGCGATGCCGCGAGAGTCGTCGAAGAAAATGTCGAGACGGGAGAACGCCAGACTATTGCCAAATACCCCGTCAATAGCGGCCTTGAGCGCTTTTCCAATCGTGCCATAGATTGGGCCAAGGCTTCTCCCAAGACTGTCCTCATGCAGGAAAATGAATGGGAAGATCAAAATTCCATTCACTCACTTCGTGCGAATGCCGTGGCCTCTATTCTTTGCGTCGCTTTGCGTGGCGAGGCTGGAATCCTCGGGTATCTCTATATGGATAGAATGCGAAGCGGTCGCGCGTTTTCTGAAAAGGAACGCGCCCTTTGCGATGCCTTAAGCTCCTTATTCGTTGAAATCCTTACGAATAAAAGGGAATATCAAAGGCAGAAAGAAACCATTTCGCGACTTCAATCCGCCCATGAGGTGGCCAAAAGCGGAATAGTCCATGCCAGCCAGAGCATGGTTCAATTGCTGGAATTGGCCGCCAAGGTTGCCCGCACCGACGCCGCCGTACTCATTCGAGGCGAAACTGGAACGGGCAAAGAAATGCTGGCTCGTTATCTGCATGAAAAATCCTCTCGCGAAGGAAAACCTTTTCGCGCCTTGAATTGCGGCGCCATTCCTGAAAATCTGATCGAGTCGGAATTATTCGGTCATGAAAAAGGCGCCTTTACTGGCGCTGACCAAAGAAAAATCGGACTTTTCGAGGCTGCGGAGGGCGGCACGGTATTTCTAGACGAAATCGGCGATTTACGATTTTCTTTGCAAGTCAAATTACTCCGGGTATTACAGGAATCGGAAATCACTCGCTTGGGAAGCACCAATCCCATTCGCATTCATGTGCGTATCCTTTCCGCCACCCATCGCGATCTCACCAAAGAAATTTCCGAAGGCCGCTTTCGCCAAGATCTGTATTTTCGGTTAGCCGTTTTGGATTTGGAATTACCGCCCTTGCGGGCGCGTGGACAAGATGTTCTTTTACTCGCTGAATTTTTATTGAATAAATACCTGCTGCAATTCGGTATGCCAACGAAATCACTAACCCATTCGGCTCGAAACAAGTTATTGGCTTATTCCTTTCCAGGAAATGTGCGTGAACTTGAAAATGTTATTCAAAAGGCGATTCTCCTATCAACGACAGCTTCGATAGGGCCCGACGACTTGCCAGCGGAATGGAATACCACGGACGGACGCCAAGCGAAATCCCTGCCTACTTTGAATGACGCGAGAACATTTGCGGAACGCGAAGCCATCGTTATAGCCTTAGAAAAAACCTCTGGCAATATTTCCCTAGCTGCTAAATTATTGGACATAGACCGTAAATGGCTGATGAAGCTCATGGATGAATTGAATCTGAATGCAAACGAATATCGCAAGCGACCTTCCCATTAATCTCTCCCCCCTACCCTATGCCCTGCTCACTTCAGAGCACAGCCCCGATGCCGCCTTGTGGACAGGTGAATGGCTTTTGCAAGCCCAGGCCCCATCCCTATTCGCCTGGGTGCCGCAGAGTTATGCTGTGGTGCTTGGTGCCTCCCAAACTCCGGAAAAAGAAGTCCACCTTGATGTTTTACGAGAGAGAGCTTGGCCCCTTTGTAAGCGCCGCGGAGGTGGCGGAGCTGTGTTACTGGGTCCGCATTGCCTTTGTCTCGGCATTCGTTTACCTCGACAATCCGCCTGGTCCCCGCTCACCTATTTTAAAACCATCAACCGCGCTTTAGCTAAAAGCCTAAATCATTTGCTTCCTGATTCTAATGCGTCCATTCAGGAAACCGGTATCAGCGATTTGGCAATCGGCTCCCTCAAAATCGCAGGAACATCGCTGTATTTGTCGCGTGATATTGCCCTTTATCTTGCCTCTATTTTGATTGAAGCCAATCGGCAGGATATTGAGGCCGTACTCAAGCATCCTTCCAGAGAACCCGATTATCGCTCAGGGCGACCTCACGGTGATTTTATTCTGGGTCTCAAAGAGGCGGGTCTTCAGCTCGATAACGAAACGCTGAAGCAAAAAGTCACCGAAGACCTGCGCCTTGCTCTTGCGAGCTATTTCTAGGGCCCCGCTTTAACCGAGGGCTTTTTCGGAGCCGCCAACGCTGGGCTGGCCATCGGAACCGCCGAAGCTGCCGGCTTGGCGCTATCCGCCTTCACCGTGTCTTTAGGAGGTTCAATGAGTTCAAAGGGCTTTTTCTTGAACGGGGCTAAACGCCATTCCGCGACCTTGATAGTATCGCTGCGCGTGGGATGAAGGGCGTAGGCATAGTTGTCCAAGATTTTGCTGGTTTTCAGAGTATAGGACTTACCGCCCTTGAGATCCAGTTTCACGACTACAGCTGGGCTATCCAATTGAATCTTGGACTTATTGGTGTCCGTTGCAGCTACGAATTCATCGATATACATGTCAACTAATTGACCGGCCATTCCTTGTGCCATGGCGCGTTTGACATCATTGGGCTGCGGGCTGAGCATTCGCCAAGTCGAATCATTTACTGCTTCAAGCTTGTATTGATAAGACATTCCCGTGCTATCCTTCCAGGTCACATCCATGAACTGTAAGTCCTTCACAGCCACGACAAAGGGCTTGCGGTCTTTCCAATCCTCCGTGCGAGACATGATGTCATAGGAGAAATTCCCTGGGGTACGATAAACCTCAGGCTTGTCGGCGAATTTCCAATAAGTCGAATTGAAATCGATGCCTGAACCCTTGCCTATGATGACTTGGCCCACGGTTTTTCCGCTTTTGTCTTTCCAGTTCACATGCTTGGCATTGACCGAATCCAGCCCATATTCCGAAGCTCGATCGGGATTGCGAGACACCACTTCGCCGCTCTGTAAGCGATATAGGATATTCACCACCTTATTGAACTTGGCGGTATCCACAGGATAGTCGGCAGGGCCGGTTACCCAGAGATCGGATTTGTTCACCAACAGGGCCGTATCGGGATTCTTAAAAACCCGGATTTCACCTACCTGGGAGACCTGGGTCGTATCGAAGGCAAAGCTGGCTTGGCCTTGGGCGGACTCGGTTTTCTTGTTCATGAACAGTACGACGCCAAGCAGCAAAACGGCTGCAAAAAGGGCAAAGAAGGACTTCTTCATGCCATAGCCTCCTTATTACGACGACGAATAAACATCACAATGCCGGCAATGAGCAACAATAGGGGTGCGGTGAGGAAATTGAAAAGCAGAAGCGGGGTCTTCAAATGCTTTTTCGATTCGGCGATGGGAGCATCGGCGATTTCCCGGCTGCGAATGGTGATAAGATCGGGATCCAAGGCCATTTGATCAAGAGCATTGAGAACCAAGTGCAAATTGCCGATGGCATTGGTATAGCCCACATAAAAATCGCTGGCAAAAATCGCATTTGGGAAAACCAAAACCCGGCCTTCCTTGGCGGCGCGGCGAAGGGTTTTGCTAGTGTCTATTCGATTGATGCTATCTGCAGGTACAGGTCGCTTGTCATAGAAAGACATGAAATTGCCTGAGCGCAGAACAACCAAGGGATGCTTTTTGGGATTGACCGGCAAGAATTCTTTCATGTCACGTGGCAGTAGGTAAAAGCTATTGCTTTCTTCCCAGCTTTCATTGGTCGATTCCACCAGCACTTCGGTATTGATCGAATCTTTACGGGTGGAATCCAATTCTATGGAGCTGGTCCATGGGAAACTCACCGAGCCAAGCTTCGAAGTGATAGGGCTTTTGGCATTGAGCCCGTCATAGCCTTCCACCACCCAATAGGGATAAGGCGAGGGGAAAAAGCTATTGCCAAAGCGCACCAATTGGAATTGCTTGTATTCTAGCACCACATTCTTTTTCACGCTCACGCCATAATGGCTGAGCAAATCCTCATAGCCGTTATTGGTGGCCGAGCCATTGATGCCCATGCCCAAATTCACATCGACGCCAGGCGACATGAAAATCACCGACTTGCCCTTCATGAGGTGCTGGTCGATTCGGTATTTTTCGACTTCACTAAGCCTTTGCGGTGCCACCACCCAGACGAGATCGATATTCTCGCCGATTTCGCTATTCTCAGGGTCGATTTTCTCGATCTTATAAAGCTTTTCGATTTCTTCCTTGAGGGTGGGAAAATTTTCGTCGAAGCCCGTGGTTGTTTTCGGAGGTTGACCTGGCAAGGTAAAAGTCCATTTGCTGCTAGGGCCGCCTTCGACAATGCCAATGGTTTTGGTATTGCCAGTCAACTTCTTGAGCTTGACGACGAGATCGTATTCAAAGCTTTCCAGGTTTTGCAGCACCGGAATGACTTCTTTCTTATCGCCATACAATAAGGCGAGACCGAAAAAGCCTTTCTTGATTTGCATGCCTTCCGAGCTTTGCTCTTGCAATTGGACTTCCTGCACGCCCAGCGAAGTCACGGATTTGCGTTTCTTTTCGTCGTCGCCGGGATCTTCTATGGAGAGCTGTAATTTGCCATTGCTTTGCGCTTCGAATTCTTGCAGCAAATCCATGACGCGGGTGCGAATTTGAATGAATTGGGTGGGCAAGTCCTTGCTCATCACAACTTTGACGCGCACGGGATCGGTTAACTCGGACAAGGTCTTAATGGCAGCCTTGCTGAGCGTGAATTGACGGTCGGCCGTCAAATCAAGCCTTTTATGCACATACAATTCGCTGACCACACCCAAGGTGCCCAAGCCGATGACAAGGGCGGCACCGGCCACATAGGCCGAAGTCCGGGATGAAAGTTTCTTAGATGCCATGGGCCACTATCTCCACTTTCTCGCTTCGATGTTTTTGATATTGAGCCACAGAAAAAGGGCGATCACGGAGAGGTAATAGATGACATCCCGTGAATCAATCACGCCCCGGGTCACATTGTTGAAATGGCTAAGTAGGCTAACGTATTCGCAAATATGGGCGAAGGCGCCGAGCTGGTTCAAGTAATTCGGGGCCACGCCGATAAGCAGCAAGGTAAAGGTCACTGCCAGGGAAATGATGAAGGCGACAACTTGGTTTTCGGCCAGGGAGCTGATAAAAAGCCCTATCGACAAATAGGCCGCGCCCAAGAGTAAAGCGCCGACATAACTGCCGACGATGACGCCCATGTCGGGCTGGCCCAAAATCAGCAAGGTGACGGGAACGGTGAAGCTGCACAGCAAAGCTACGGCAATGAAGACAAAGGCCGCGAAGAATTTGCCGAGCACCACATCGATTTCGCGCAGGGGCATGGTTAAAAGCACTTCAATGGTACCAAGCTTTTTCTCTTCGGCCCAAAGCCGCATGGTTACGGCAGGCACAAAAAACAAGAAGACCCAAGGCAAAGCCGCGAAGTAATAGCGCATCGTGACTTGATTCTGGCGAAAGAAATCCTGCACGAAAAACAGAAAGGCATTGCTCACCAGCAGATAAAAGATGATGAAGACAAAGCCCACCGGTGAGCTGAAATAGCTCCGGAGCTCGCGCTTGAAAATGGCAAGAGCATTGTTCATGGCTTATCCCCTTGTCAGCTTGGAGAAAACGTCTTCGAGGCTAGCCGTCTCGAAACGCAGCTCGCTGAGCAACCAATTCTTCTCGACCGCGAGCCGGTATAAATCGAGAGATACGTCCTTATTGTCCTTGCCGACCACGACCATTTTCACAAAGCCTTCGCCGCGTTCTTGCAATACTTCTGCTTTTTTAACGAAATCGGCCTGGGCTATGGTCTCAGCGGCGCCAGCACCCTTGACGGTCAGGAAAACCGTGGTGCCCGAAGCGCGACCGACCAATTCTTGAGGCGTTCCCTGGGCGACAATGCGGCCATTATTGATAATCAGTACCCGATCCGAAGTCGCTTCGACTTCAGACAAAATATGGGTGCTATGTATGACCGTTTTCTCTTTGCCTAAATCACCGATGAGCTTGAGAATATCGCGAATCTGATTGGGATCGAGACCTGAAGTCGGTTCGTCGAGAATGAGCACGGCTGGATCATGAATCAGAGCTTGGGCCAAACCCACGCGCTGCCGATACCCCTTGGAGAGGTGGCCAATCAGCTTGCCAGTCACCTTGCCCAAATCGCAAGAGGCCACGGCCTTTTCCACCGCGCCTTTGCGCCGGGATGAAGGGACGCCACGCACTTCGGCGCAGAAATGAAGATAAGCGACCACATCCATGTCATGATAAAGCGGGCAGCTTTCCGGCAAATAACCGATTTGCTTGCGCACTTCCAGGGGATGGTCAAAGGTGTCGAAACCGGCTATGCTCGCCTGCCCGGCCGTGGCCGAAATGAAGCAGGTGAGGATTTTCATGGTGGTGGATTTGCCAGCGCCATTGGGACCCAAAAGCCCGACCACTTCGCCCTTGCTGATGTGGAAGCTGATGTTGTCTACCGCCAAGGCGCGGCCATACCGTTTGGTAAGGCCCTGTACCTCGATCATGGATTTCCTTTCGGCAGGGAAATACGGCCACGGAAGAACGCCTCGTCGCTTAAGGACGGATGGCTCCGGGTCGCAGCGGATTGTTCTAAGAATGACGTCATACTGTCAAAATTGCGGCGTTAAGATACACGGGTGCTTTTTTGAAGTCAAGCGGGAGGGATATTTTCCCCATATAGCCCGTTTGCCTGATAACCTATCTTCGGTGGCGTTGCGCAAAGCCGCAGCCTCGGCCATCTTTCGCCTGCGCCCCCTTAGACAGCCCTAAAATTTCGGTTTTCCATGACGGGTTCATGGATTGGGCCAGGCGGCGCGTGAAGCCCGAAAGGCCTTTTTGAATAGCTCAAGCCCCCCCTTTCCCTCAGCCGAAAAAATCCTCGAATACCCCCTACTGGTGGATTTATTCAGCATCGATCAGTTGGACAAGCATGGAGAAGCTCTAGCCCGCTCCCATGCTCTCAGTGAATTCCCGGGTCCGGATCGGCTTTTGCCCCGACTCAGTCATAATGAAAAAAGCCTGAACAAGGTATACGCCCAGTTGGCTTCGCGAGGACAAGGCGAGACCAACCTTTCCCCTGCCAGCATTTGGCTGCTAGACAATTACCACCTCATTGAAGAACAAATCCAATTAGCCCGTCGCCATCTGCCCAGAAGCTATAGCCAGGAATTGCCCCAACTCCAATCTTCGCCTTCCGCGGGTTTACCTCGGGCTTATGTCATTATTCAGGAATTAATCGCGCACGTGGACGGTCTTGTCGACGAAGGCAATTTGCGCAGTATCGTGACCGCCTATCAAAGGCATTCCCCGCTCAAGCTGGGTGAACTTTGGGCCCTACCTATCATGTTAAGGCTCGCCCTAATTGAGAACATACAGCGCATTGCCATGCGATTGGCTGCCATTCGTGAGGATCGTAACCTTGCCAATCACTGGGCCGATCGCATGCTTTTAACCGCGACCACGGATCCTAAAAGCATTGTCCTGGACTTAGCCGACATGGTGCGCGACCCCATTTCGATGTCGCCCACCTTTATCGCCGAAATCGTCAGACGTTTGCAGAATCAAGGTCATACTTTATCCTTGCCTTTAACATGGATTGAACAAAGACTTGTTGAACAAGGGCAAACCATTGAGCGTCAGGTGCATTTGGATAGCCAGCATCATGCCATCAATCAAGTTTCCATACGCAATAGCATAGGCAGCCTACGCCTTTTACCGGCCATTCCATGGAAGGAATTCGTCGAGGCCATGAGTCTCGTCGAGCGCATTCTGTGTACCGATCCTGCCGGCATATACGCCAATATGGACTTCGCTACCAGGGACAGGTATCGCCACAGAATAGAGAAAATCGCCAGACAGAGCCAATTCTCCGAAGCCGAAGTTGCCGCCAAGGTCATCGAGATTAGTTCGCAGATCCAAACGCCGCCGGGAGCCTCAAACCATATTGGACAAATCCTGATTGGCGATGGCCAAAAAGATTTGGAAATCGCGACTTTAATGAAGCCGTCCCCACGCGATAAGTGGGAGAAATGGGGTCGTCGTCGGCCCCTCTTTTATTATTTGGGAGCCATCGTTCTGCTCACCAGCCTATTGACGGGTGGCATGGGTATGCTCATCGGCTTACCGCTTCAACCCTTTTCCATTATTCTGATCATGCTGTTGATGCTGGCGAATAGCCAGTTAGCCATTGCCCTGGTCCACTGGATATCCACGACTTGGGTAAATCCCAAGCTTCTTCCAAGAATGGATTTTTCAAAATCAATTCCGGAAGAATTCTCGACCTTAATCACCATCCCGACCATGCTTGCCAAAAGCGAAGATATTCCCATTCTCATTAATAAAATCGAAGTCTGTTATCTCGCAAACCGGTCTCGGTTTTTGTTCTTCAGTTTACTTACCGATTCCCCTGATTCGCCAACCGAAACCATGCCTGAAGACGAAGTGCTTTTACAATCACTTCGCGAGGGTATTCGCAACTTAAACGACACTTATTGCCGTGAAGGCCAAAAATCATTTTTTCTTTTCCACCGTCGCCGAGAATGGAATCCAAAACAAAATTGTTGGATGGGATATGAGCGAAAGCGTGGAAAGCTCGAAGCCTTGAACTCGGCCTTAAGGGGAATCGAAAATTCATTCTTGCTGGTGGATGGAGATACCACCCTGTTCCCAAAAATCAAATATGTCGTCACCCTGGACACCGACACCAGGCTGCCGAGAGACTCCATTCGCAAACTGATTGAAACCATGGCCCATCCACTCAATCATCCCATTTATGATGAAAAGTTGGGGCGAGTGACGCAAGGACATGCCATTTTACAACCGCGCATGGTGTCCAGCATTCCACTCGCTGCGACTTCCAGATATGCGCGAATATTCGGCAGCGAATTCGGCATTGATCCCTATACTCGGGCGGTATCCGATATTTATCAGGACCTATTCGGCGAAGGCTCTTTCATCGGCAAAGGCATTTATGACATAGACATGTTCATGCATTGCCTCGTCCGGCGATTGCCTGAAAATCGAATACTAAGCCATGACTTGTTAGAAGGCAATTATTGCCGATCGGCCTTGGTGAGCGACTTGCAATGGATTGATGATTTTCCAGAAGACTTTGGTGAGGACATGTCGCGGCACCATCGCTGGATCCGAGGGGATTGGCAAATAGCTACATGGTTGCGGAGTCAAGTTCCCGGATATAAAAAGGCGACCTCTCGCAATCCCATATCCCTTCTGGGAAAATGGAAGATTTTCGATAATCTTCGTCGCAGCCTTATTCCACAGGCACTCTTACTGCTCGTCATTCTAAGTTGGATTCATATACGGCCAGCATGGGCCGGCATGGCTATTGTCGGTTTCATTCTCTTCTTACCTACCCTACCCGGTCTCATTTTCGCTTCTTTGAAAAAGCCACCGAAATTCCCGTGGAAAGTGCATATCCTTTCCGTGGTGACTTCCGCCGGAGAAAAGACTTTTTCCGCCTTATTTCAATTTTGCGCCTTGCCCTATCAAGCCTTTATGAATATGGATGCCATCGCGGTGACATTCGGGCGTCTTTTCATCACCCATAAGCAACTATTAGAATGGAAATCATCGGCCAACTCCAAGGCCAGGCTACGTCGGGGTCTAACCAAGCATAAAGAAATTTCTTGGATCATTCCCCTTTCGACCTTGGGATTGGGATTTTGTCTTTATGGCCAATTCGTCGAAAGCTTTTTTGTCTTTTATCCTGTTTTGGTCTTGTGGTTTTTCTCGCCATTTTTTGCCTGGTGGCTAAGCCAACCATTTATAATAAATCAACCCAAACTATCTGATAAGCAAAATCGATATCTCCGCATCATAAGCCGAAAAACCTGGCGCTATTTTGAAACTTTCGCTGACCAGGATAATAATTATTTGCCCGCGGATAATTATCAAGAATCACCGCGAGAGGCCATCGCCTATCGTACTTCGCCAACCAATATCGGGCTGATGCTGCTCTCAAATCTGGGTGCCTATGATTCTGGATATCATACGACAGGGGCCTTCCTCCATAAAACCCGAAAATCCTTTCAATCCATGGAGAAAATGTCACGCTATCGCGGGCACTTTTTGAATTGGTATGACACGCGCACCCTGCAAGCCATGTCGCCTCGATATGTCTCTACCGTTGACAGCGGCAATTTGGCAGGATACTTGCGGACCTTGCATATGGGGCTTTCCGAATTGCCGAAAAATCCGATTTTGTCGCCAAAGGCATTTTTAGGAATTAAGGATGCTTTAATCGTACTTCAAGAAATTCTGGCTCCAGCACAAAGCCTATTTGCCGGCATGGTTTCCATGGAATCAGAATTTGCCGCGCCCATGCAAAAAATCATTGCCTCGGTTTCCGCGGCATCCGATTCTTCCCTGGACCTTCAAGAATCAATAATCCGCTTGCGGAATATCGCAATGCAAATACAGGCTTTGAAGGAAATGGCCAAACCCAGTCATTCCCCCGAAGCGCTATGGTGGCTGGCTTCGATTGCGAAACAGATTTCTGAGCAATGCGATGAAATCATGCTCTTCACTCCATGGTTAGCCATGGAAAACAAAGAAATGCAGCGGCTCCTCCCGGGAGCATTTCCTGAGCTTTATACCAATCGCACGTTGAAGCAAATCGCGGATCTTCATGAATCCATCCCCCGATTAGAAACACAAATTCGAGCCTGGCTTGCAAATACGGTTCGTTTTGACTCAGTCCACTCGGAAGGAGTCCTATGGCTTTTAAACCAAATCCAGACCGTAAGTTTTCTAGCCAAGGAACGATTGCTCGAGATTAAGGGCTGCGCTAACCAATGCCTCGATTTGGCGCGGCAGGAATACGATTTTTTATATGATTCGAAAAGAAACTTATTAAGTATCGGCTACGACACAGACAAGCACACCAAAGATGAAAGCCATTATGACTTATTGGCCTCGGAATCGCGAATCACGAGCTTTATCGGAATCGCCCAGGGGCAATTACCTATGGAACATTGGTTTTCCTTAGGACGATTAGTCGCCTTCAGCAAAGGGAAAAACTTTTTGCTGTCTTGGGGCGGATCCATGTTCGAGTATTTAATGCCGCAATTGATTTTGCCTCATTATGCCGACACCTTGCTGGGGCAAACCCATGAAGCCATTATCGACAAACAAATCTCCTATGGCCGCGCGAATCGCATTCCTTGGGGCATTTCCGAAAGCGCGGAGAATATCACCGATGCCGCCTTGAATTATCAATACCGATCCTTCGGCATCCCTGGCCTTGGATTCAAACGCGGCCTCGCCGACGATTTAGTCGTTTCGCCCTATTCTTCGGTATTAGCCTTAATGTTGAGGCCTGCGGCGGCATGCGCCAATATGCAAAGGCTTTCGGCCGCCGGTTTTGAGGGAAAGTATGGGCTTTATGAGGCCATTGACTATACGCCCAGCCGCTTGGGGGCGGGCCAAACCCAAGCCTTGATTCCGTCCTTCATGGCGCACCATCAGGGCATGAGTTTTATTGCCTTAGTCAATCATTTTAATGACAACATCATGCCGCGTCGATTCCAAGCCGATCCCAGCTTTGAATCCGCCTTGCTGCTATTGCAGGAGCGAGTACCCAAGGCCACTCCCTTTCAAATCAAATCCCTTGGGCTATCGCACAAGGCAAACCTTCCAGAAAATACGGAATCCAGTTTTCGGATTTACGAAACACCGCATACGACCTACCCTGAAATTCATTTGCTTTCCAATGGCCGATACCACGTCATGATTTCCAATGCCGGAGGTGGGTATAGTCGATGGCGGGATTTTTCCGTGACGCGATGGGAAGAAGACGCAACGCGCGATGCGAACGGAACCTTTGTTTATATCCGAGACCTTAGCGGAAAAACCAAATGGTCATCGGCCTTTCAACCCACCTTATCCGAATCCGATCAATACGAGGCCATATTTTCTGCGTCGCGAGCGGAATTCAAACGTCGTGATCAGGGAATAAATACGCATACGGAAATCGCGGTTTCCCCCGAGGATGACATTGAACATAGACGAATCACTTTAAGAAATTTTACGAATCGCACCCGTACCTTGGAGTTGACCAGTTATGCCGAGGTGGCGCTTATCGCCACTTCCGCGGAGTCGGCTCATCCCGCATTTGCCAAACTTTTCGTGCAAACCGAAATACTCGCTGGACAAAACGCCATACTCTGCACACGGCGTCCGCGTAGCGCTTCCGAAAAACCGCCCTGGATGTTTCATTTGCTCACAAGCAATAAGCCGGACTCGTTGTCCATCACCTTTGAAACGGATAGGCTCAAATTCTTAGGTCGAGGCGGATCGGTGAAGCAGCCCGAGGCTATAGCGAAGGACGGCCCCTTGTCAGGAAGCGAGGGATCCGTGCTTGATCCTATCGTTTCTATTCGCTGCCGTTTCCAATTGAATTCCGAAGCAACCGCGACCCTAGGCTTTATCACCGGCATGGCGGAAACCCGACAAGGCGCCTTGGCTTTAATCGAAAAGTATCAGGATACCCGACTGGGTGATCGCGTATTCGATATGGCTCTCATACACGGCAATGTGGTATTGCAGCAATTGAATGCCTCGGAATCGGATGCCCAATTGTATGGCGATCTCGCCAGTTCTATCGTCTATGCCAATGCCATTCGCCGATCACCGTCTTCCCTCTTGCAAAAAAATCAGAAAGGCCAAAATGGCTTATGGGCCTATAGTATTTCCGGCGACTTACCCATAGTGCTCTTGAGAATCGGAGATGCTTCAAAAATCAGCCTAGCGGCTAATCTAATACAAGCGCATGCCTACTGGCGACTCAAAGGCATTCAAGTGGACCTGGTCATTTGGAATGAAGATCATTCTGGGTATAGACAATTACTTAATGATTTGCTGGTTGGTTTGATATCGGCCGGGTCCGATCCGGCCATATTCGATCGGGCCGGAGGAATTTTCATTCGCCATCCTGAGCAAATGTCCGAGGAAGATCGAATCTTAATGCTGTCCGTGGCTCGAATTGTCATTTCCGATCAAAACGGTACACTACGATCACAAACGGAAATGGAACCTGTCCGTGTAAAGCAAATACCCTTTCGATTGGCCGCGAGAGATGAAAGACCTGCATTGCAGGTCATGACATTTCCCCAAAATAAACTGCTCTTTTTCAATGGCTGGGGCGGATTTACTCCCGATGGCCGTGAATATGTCATTCACATTAAACCTGGCGAATTGACTCCCATGCCATGGGTGAATGTGATTGCCAATCCCCAATTCGGAACCGTGGTGACCCAAAGCGGTGGATATAGCTGGTGTGAAAACGCCCACGAATTTCGTTTGACGCCCTGGTACAATGACCCCGTCAAAGACGCAAGCGGTGAGGCCATGTATTTGCGTGATGAAATTTCCGGGATTTTCTGGTCCCCTACCCCACTGCCTGCTCCCGGAGCAGGAGATTACCTCAATCGCCATGGTTTTGGATATAGCGTTTTTGAATACTTGTCTTTTCAAATCAAATCCGAATTATGGATTTACGTCGATATCCACCTACCCATTAAATATTGGATGCTCAAAGTCCGAAACGATTCGGATCGCTTTCGAAAAATGTCTTCCACCCTCTATCTTGAAATGGTTTTGGGTGAACACCGTGCGAAGACGCAAATGCATTTACGTTCGGAAATCGATTCGAAAACAGGAGCATTATTCATCACCAATCCTTACAATACCGAATTTCCAGGTCGAGTTGTTTTCCTCGAAGCCAATGAAGGCCGGCGCACGTTTACCGGCGATCGCACTGAATTCTTGGGCCGGAATGGGGGCGTCGGAAATCCCCAGGCCATGCATCGCCTGAAATTATCGGGACGAGTAGGAAGCGGACTCGACCCAGCTATGGCCTTGCAATGTTATTTCGATTTAGAGGCAGGCGAAGAGAGGGACATTGTCTTTATCCTCGGAACCGCAAAAAATGTGGAGGAGGCTCGCAGCCTTATATTAAATCATCGCAGTACCCAGAACGCCTATCAGGCGCGTGATCATGTTTGGGAATACTGGAAAGAAACACTCGGCGCCGTCTACGTTGAAACGCCGGATCCAGCCGTGAATGTCATGGCCAATGGGTGGCTATTGTATCAAACCATGGTAGCCAGGCTTTGGGGACGAAGTGGATTTTATCAAAGCGGCGGCGCCTATGGTTTTCGCGATCAATTGCAGGACGTTCTTGCCTTGATCCATGCTAGACCGCAATTGACTCGTGAACATATTTTGGTCTGCGCAGGGAGACAATTCCGCGAAGGCGACGTTCAGCACTGGTGGCATCCACCTCAGGGACGTGGCGTGAGAACCCGCATCTCCGATGATTTTCTCTGGCTTCCCCTGGTCGTGAGCGAATATGTCCTCCGCCTCGGCGATACCGGTATACTCGAC
>JAYUVP010000101.1:0-2811 GCA_043753995.1 Fibrobacterota bacterium | reverse complement strand
CACGCAAAGCGCCGTCAGGATTGTAATGCAAGTAATATTTTCTATTGATGGCGAACTTGGGATGAAAGGCGAAACCGAGCAAGCCCATCTCGTTCATATTTTTTCGCACCGCTAGAGAAAGGAATTTTTTCTTGGTACTGGTGGCGCCTTCCTTCTGCAGTATCCAGAGATCCGCGGTTGGGGTTTCGCGGCCCTGTTCGACGACGAGCAGGACGCCAGCCTTGCCTGGGACTTCGCCCACCCAGACCGGGAGCGTTAATCTATTGGTCGAATTCGTCTCATGAATCGTTGTGCAGGTGACGCCGGTGGGAATGGCGGACCAAGCTGAGCCGGACAGAGTGGCGATTGGGCCGATCAGTGAGTAGAGAATATAGAGCGAATAAAAGCAGGAAGACTTCACAAGAATGGATCCTTGCGCGGGGTTTTGGCAATTCTATAAAACATTGGATGATTTAAGAATTGTATTCCGAGCATCCTACTTAAAATTCACCTGGGCATAAGACAAATCCACGTCGGCAATCGCTTGTGGCCCCAAGCTTCCGACCTATCAAGGTTCGGTATGCTCCCCAGCCTTGTCCCACGTATCCCTCGGTTGTAATCCTTCTCCCGTGAGATCGCATTTGCAGTCCATTGGAAACTCCCGAGTCCGCGGCGCAACCGATGCGCTGGGTGGAAACCACGATATTGTCCAGTGTGCGTTCTTGCAAACGTGGGGATCCCGAATTCCAATAGTTCTCGAAAAACACCGCATTGATTCCGTATTCCTTATAGCCGCCCAGAAAATTCAGCCCCTCACGTCTAGCCTCTAAGGTGCCCCCCATCCAAAATTCATGGAGGCCATTGGTCTGGCCGGAATCATTCAATCTTACATGGGCTTCCACGCAAAGCCATTGGTCGTCATGGCTGCCGCCGTAAACGGGCGTGAGGCCTGACTTGGCCCCGATCCACCGGATATTATTGAAATCGTTATATCCGGAACATTTCACCGCGCCGAGGGTGTCGGTGCAGCTCGCGGGATCCAGCGCCAGCTTTTGTCCATTATCCCCCCATAAATGGGCTATCATGGCCTGGGACCAATCGCTTTTCGCCATGATGGTGGCGCGTGACAGCTTATAGGGATTTCCTTGCCAGCCTTTTTGTAAGCGCATATAGACTCGATAATAAATCTCTCGAAAATCGGTGTCGGTACGAATTCCCCTGGAGAAATAAGTCCCGGGAGCGCGGCCGAAGCCGAGCTTGAGGCTCCCCGCATCCACTTCACCGCTTTGCCAAAGGGCGCGCATGCCAATAGAACCTTGCAAGCCCGCGCCCGCTGACGGGACGAAATCCCCCTGGTTGTCGCCGTATTCGAAATAGCGGCCAGGAGCCACCAAGGCTCCGCCTTTTTCGAAATCATCACAAAAAATCCATTCCGGTTTGCGGGACTGCCAGGTGTCGCATTCGGAAGCTGCATGCAAAGCGGTGGGAAGAAAACCCAGGAAGCAAAGCAAAAACGAATAGCAAATGGGATTGTGGGAGCGGAAGGTCATATGCGGAAGTCTCCCTAGGAAAGCAATCCATCAATTTCGTTTGTTAAGGCGGCCACGGGAATCATCTTTATTTCCAGAGTTGCGGACCTCGCGAAATAGTACCGGACGATTCCCGCCAAGCTGCGAAATCATCCTTCAAGCGGAGTCGAGGGAATTCAGATTGTCCTGAAAGGGAAGCGAAGTGGCATGGGGAATTTCGCCATGCCCCATGAGGGCGAGTAACGCGAAAAGGGTTTTTCTCGATGTCATCCTAGGGTCTCCAGTATTCCTGGGCTTGATTGTACGATAGCGGAAATGGCGGGGACGTGCCGCCTGGTACGCTCTCGCATACTCGCTTGGTACACCCCTGTGTGCTCACTTGGTACACCCTTTTGGGTTCGTATTGGAAAGAGTAAGAAAAAGGGCCTGCGTTTCTCTTCTGTTACGATTAGGTTTCAGAGAACAGAAAAAATGGCGGGCCTCATGATTGGTAAATCGATACTTTTGGCAAATTTGGTAATGCTTTCCCCGGGTTTCGCCCAGAGCATCCGCATCAGTGGGACCGTGACCAATTTTTCGGGGACGCCGGTAGCAAATGCACAAATCGCGCTGGGTACCGGAGGAGTTACGGCTTCCAGCGATGCCCAGGGTCGTTTTACCCTCACGAATAGCGCCGGCATTGGTGAACCGACCCTCAGCGGACTTTCAGGCACCCTTCGGAATGGATTTCTTAATCTACGACTTGAGAATAAGTCGAGAGTGACTCTGGATGTTTTCTCCACCTTGGGGGAGAAGCTCTCCTCCCAAAGCCAGACCTTGGAAAGCGGAGATCATGCCTTACCCCTCTATGGTAAAAACGGCCATTTCCTTTACAAGCTGAAGGTGGACGAAAAGGAATACGACTTCAAACACCTGAGTAAGGCGGCCGCAACGGCCGCAGCCTTTAACGACGTTTTGAAGGTGACGGCTGGAGGCTTCCTCGGCCATGAGGCAATACTCTTTGCTCCCAGCACGGGGATCGACACCAGCGGCCTGAAAATCGTGTTATTGAAGGAAGGCGATCTCCCTCGCTTCAGTTTTTTTGTCACCAGCCTGGTGGCGATGCGGGCTTTGTCGGGCAATGAAAAGGGATTCGGCGGCGACCTGCGCTATGGGCAGACCGGCGCGGGAGCTGGCTTGCGCGGAGCCGATAAAATTTGCGCCGATGTGGCTGAGCTGGGTTTGAAGGGATCGGCGGCCAAGCAATGGCGGGCTTTTTTAAGCGTTTCCGATGCGGGGAATGGTGCCAAGAAGGATGCTATCG
>JAYUVP010000100.1:0-25211 GCA_043753995.1 Fibrobacterota bacterium | reverse complement strand
GGCAGCTCCTGGAAGCAGATGAACCTTTATTGCGGGTGCGCAATTTGGGCATTGCTTTTGGACGTGGCGCGAATTATTTGCACGCCGTGCGCCAGGTTTCCATGGATGTACAGCCCGGGGAAATCGTCGGACTTATTGGTCAATCGGGTTCTGGAAAGACCACCCTTGCCATGGCACTCATGGGCCTTATCCGCGGCGCCCCGGGAGTTTGGAATGGCTCGGCGACCCTGTCGGAGAAGCCTTTATTACCTCCCTGTGAGAAATACGCCACCCTGAAGGAGAATGGTGAATTCACCAAGCGTTATCTGCCCTTCCTGAAGGCACAGCAAAATTTGTTGCGGCCCCTATTAGGTCGTGACATCGCCATGATTTTTCAGGAGCCCAAGGCCAGCCTAGATCCTTTCTTCACCATTGGTGAACATTTGTTGGAAGCCTTGCGCCGAAATCGCGATCGCAATCCCGGAGATTTACGGGAAGCTGCCATGGCTTTGTTGAAAGATGTCGGATTGGTGGATGCCGATAGCCTCATGGGTTTACATCCTCATGCCATCAGTGGTGGCATGGCGCAGCGCGTCATGGTGGCCATGGCCCTGGCCGCTAGGCCGAAATTACTTATCGCCGACGAACCCTCGACTTCCTTGGATGTCACTACCCAGGCCAAGCTCCTGCGGCTATTCCGTCGTTTGCGGGACTCGCGTGGCTTAAGCCTCTTGCTTATTTCCCATGACATCGGAGTCATTCAAGAGGTTTGTGATCGCATCTATGTCATGCATCGTGGTTCCGTGGTAGAAACGGGATCTGCGGCTCCCTTGCTTGCCACACCTGGACATCCCTATACGGCTTCCCTTCTGGAGTCCTTCACCCATTTCGGGGATAGGCAGGCCTTGCCACCGACTCAGCCTGAAGAAGGGGTAGGTTGCAGTTATCGTTCGATGTGTTTCGTCTATCGTGTAAGCCTGGGTGCTGACGCCAAGCTCCGATGCGAACAAAACAAACCCTTGCATCAAGACTTCAGCCAGGAAATTGAAGCTGTGCGCTTTGTGCGTTGCCATTTTCCAGAGCTGAGCAAAAGAGCCGAGGTTTTGCCTTCTACTGAATTCATTGCCGGCGAAATCCGTGGGGCGTCCTCAGCCATTGTTTATCGGAAAGCACGACCTTCGCCGTCGCTGAAAGTAGCGGCATCGGGTACGCCGTTGCTGGAAATCAAATCGTTGCGCAAAGAATTTGCCTTGGGACAGGGCCGATTCACCGCCTTGCAAGATGTGTCCTTGTCCATCGACGCTGGCCGGACCTATGGCTTGGTGGGGGAGAGTGGTTCGGGAAAATCGACCTTGGGCCTTTCGGTAATGCGTTTGCAAGCCTATGACGCGGGTGAGATACGGTATCTTGGGCGTGACCTAGGTCAGGTCCATGGTGCCGAACTAAGACATTTGCGGCGCGAATATCGCATGCTATTCCAACATCCCGAGGGCGTTCTCAATAGCGGCATGACCATAGCCGCTATTTTGGCCGAAGGCTTGGAGCGCGAAGGCAAGCTTTCCAAACAGGAAATGCGCCAGCGCGTGAATGAGGCCTTGGCTCAAGTGCAGCTCGATCCCATTCATGCGGATCGTTATCCAGGCAATCTTAGCTCCGGGGAAAAGCAACGCGTCACCATTGCCCGCGCCATCATTACCCAACCGAAATTCTTAGTCTGCGACGAACCCGTGGCCAGCCTCGACCTCGCTATTCAATCCCAGGTTTTGGCCTTGCTCAAGGATTTTCAGCAAAGGCTTGGTCTGACCTATTTGTTCATTTCGCATAATTTGGAATTGGTACGCCTGCTCGCCGATCGCATTGGCGTCATGTATATGGGGACTCTGGTAGAAGAGGCCGCAGCGGTTTCCTTTCTGGTGAATAAAGTTCGGCATCCCTATACCCGCCTTTTATTGGCTTCCGTGCCTGCCGTGGGTCGTCCCGATTTAGATCGCATTTTGGAAGAATATCCCGATACCGAGCCGGTTAGAATGGTGGGTGGATGTCCTTTTCGCAATCGCTGCCCACTTTACTTGGCTCAGCGCTTTGGCGAATGTGAGCGAGACTTGCCCGCCTTGAAAACCCTGAGCGACGGTGCGCGGGTCGCCTGTCATCACCCCTATGAGCCCTGAAAACCTTGCATAAAAAAAGCCCGCTCGCTACGAGGCGAGCGGGCTTTGAACCCATTCGAAAAAGGCAGTCTAACTACAGTCTGCCGATGAACTCGTTCACGTCTTTGACCAGGGCAAGCTCAATTTTCAAATTGGTGATGTCGTCGTCGAGCAGGGGCTCTTCGCGTACCGGCGCTCCCGCCTTATGCGTCGGCCTCAAGTCTGGGCCTTTGGCAACGGTGGCTGTTTGCTGGCGAGTATTTTCCCTGGCGCTGATATTCTTGAGAATGCCCTGCACCGTCGTCATCTGTAGGTTACCCTGGATTTTTTCGATTTCGCTTTCGTCGATTTCGAAAGTTTTCCCGTAGTAATACATCAGCGCGGAATTGCAAGACGGGCAGTTCAAGACGATCATATACGCTTCGGAACCCAAAAAGAGTTCGCTGACCTCTTTGCAATGGGTGCATTTGACGTAGAGCGGTTTCATTTAAGCGCCTCCTGCAGGATTCGTTTCGCCGTGCCGCGTCATCGAAGCCCTGATTCAAGTCTATTGCGCGCACAACGGCGTGTCAAGATGATGTTTGGGTTAGCACCGAGTCAAGTCCCGGCGGGCCTTGCAAGATCGCAAAGGCGACGGCGAAGAGCTTTTCGTGTGAAATCGAGATAAGACAATGACTTGCGCCAAGAAAAAGCATGCGTTGCTGGGCGGCGCCAGTTAAGGTAACCAGGGGCGCACCCTTTTCATTCGGTAATATTTCCATTTGATGCCAGCCAAGACCAAGGGCCCATCCGGTTCCCAAAGCCTTCAATATGGCCTCTTTGGCGGCAAACCGACCGGCCATGCGCTCGCTGGGATCCGCATGCCGAAGGCAATAAACCTGCTCTTCCGGCGTTAAGAATCGTTCCACCGCTCCTGGCGATAGATCTCGAATTCGTTGCACGGAAACGATGTCGGTGCCAATGCCTACTACCATTCTAGGTCCCGGAGAGCAAATGAGACGAAACGGTGGCGTGATTCCACCGCATACTTGACGGGTCTAAGACCGAGCTTTTGAGCTTTTCCCTGTTTTTGAATCGGCATTATGGACACGACTGCAAAAATACGATTTCTACTGCAACCCAATAGTCTCAGGCTTTTGAGCCTTTTGGCGCAAGATCCTCGTGATGATTTGGCCTTGGCCCAAAGTTCTTTATTGCGAGGTTTTCCCGTGGCCGAGCGTGCAGCCTTGCTGGAGCAGCGAGCCCTACGCCAACGCGGCGCCGCCAAACAGGGAAGAGCCGGCGAAATGGTTTTCACGGCCTTGGGGTGGATGCAAATGACCTCAGAAGCCCTGGCACTAGGCAAGGCCAAGCGATTCGTGGAGAGGGGAATTCACAGCGTGGCCGACCTTTGTTGTGGGCTCGGAGGCGATTCAATGCATTTGCCTGAATCGATGAAAGTCATCGGCGTGGATAAAGATTTGGGAACCTTGATGGCTTATCGGCACAATGTGGGCTTGCATCGATCTGTTCTAGCTGTCCAAGCGGATGCCTTGCAGTCTCCACTTCTGGTGCAAGCCTGCCTTATTGATCCGGCCCGCCGGGCCAAGGCGGGCGGCCAGCATTGGGATGGCGAGGATTTGACACCGGGTTTGAATGCCTTATTGGAGTTGATTCGCCAGCAAAAGCATGTC
Source organism: Fibrobacterota bacterium (assembly GCA_043753995.1). GTDB lineage: Bacteria > Fibrobacterota > Fibrobacteria > UBA11236 > UBA11236 > JAYUVP01. The sequence continues at coordinate 21,412 of JAYUVP010000100.1, read as the reverse complement.
GGCATCAAACTCGGCCCTGGATTGAATCCGCCCGAGGAATTTCAAGAAGGCGAGTGGGAATATCTTGGGTTACGTGATAGTTGTCTGGAGCTCATGATTTGGTGTGGAGATTTGGGAGATTCTGGTCTGGTGCGGGCCACCGAATGGCCATCGGGAGCCACCCTGGCGGCCTCGCGGGAGGAGGCCGCCGAGGCCTTTCATAATTTCCCCCAGGACGAAGAGGAGCAACCGGGAAGTTACCTGTATGAACCAGTGAAATGTGTGGTGCGCGCCCATTTGCATGCTTTACTCGCGGAACGCACGGGCTTAAGACTTTTGGATGCTCGCATCGCTTACTTGACCGGAGACAATCGTGTCGAACATCCTCTGCTTAAACGCTATGCCTTGGTACGTGAGATTTCCGCCGACCTAGGAGAAATCAAGGCCGCCTTTCGGGAAGCCGATGTGGGGCAGGTGACGGTGAAAAAGCGCGGTGTGCCTATAGTGCCTGAGCAAGTGCGAGCTAAGGTGATTAGGCCGGGCGGGAAAGAATCTGCCACCCTGATTTTTACCCGGGTAGGGCAGAAAAGGCGGGTATTTTGGGTAAAACCTGAAGGTTCAGGCCAGTTCGTCGATGATGGAGAAGCTGGTTTGGCCGACGACGAATTCATCTCCGACCGATAGAATAGCGCTCGGAACCCGCTTGCCATTGACTACCATGCCATTGGTCGACCCCAGATCAATGACGGTCAAGGTTCCGTCTCCCACGACATCCAGGGACAAATGCTTGCGAGAAATATGCGGGTCGGGAATGAATATATCGCATACCTGGTCGCGCCCGAGCATATTGATTCCCGCTTTTAGCGGAAACCTCCGACCATTGGATTGGAGGCTGGGCATGGTCAGGTATTTGGACTGTGGTGTTTCGTTTTCGTCCATGCTCGCCGATGAGTCTGGTGAAGGATGGCCTTTAGCATACCATATTGAGCTGACAAAACGGGGCAAAAGCTAATAAACAACCAAGTCACCTGAAATGTCTTTGTTGCCCTTGGCACATGTCGGGTTCTATAATCGTGACAAACTCGCAAAAGACTCGCATGGCCATACCTGCAAAGCCCAATCCTGAAAACTCGAAGCCGACAATCCTTGTCGTCGAAGATTCTCAAACGCTTTCCGGCATTATTCAACAGCGCCTTTCTGCTGATTTCACCTCGAAGGCAGCCCTTCAGGGGGATGAAGCATTGCGCATGCTAAAAGATGGGCATGGTTTTTCCGCTATTTTGCTGGACTTGGTTTTACCCCGAGTGGATGGCTTCGAGGTCATGAGAAAATTGCGCGATAAGGGCGATACGACTCCGATTATTGTCATCACCGCGCGCCCGCGCCAAACCGTGGAAAAGGAAAGTCTCGCTCTGGGGGCTAAGGCTGTTTATATCAAGCCCCTGGATTTTCCCTCCTTGATTGAAGAATTGAAGCGCACCATTTTGCGGCAAAAAAGGACGCGCAGTGGCGAATTGGTGGTTAACGAGGCCAATGGCAAACCTTATCCCATTCGGCGGAGCGCCAAATGCTGCTATATCTGCGGTTTTGAGCGAGTTCAAATTTTTAGTCCGGTGGTGGAGGGATTCAAAGAGGATTGGAGCAAGGGCCCCTTTCCTTTCTATCACGCCAATCCGCAATACGAGAATTGGGATCATCTCAAAACCATGGTTTTGGTTTGTCCCTATTGTTTTTTCGCCTCGGCGGATCCAGCCGACTTTGCCGAGAAGTCCGACAGCCCCTATCCCTTCAGCGAAGAGTCCAAGAAAATTTTGGCGCGCAATATGTCCATGCGCAAGCGGCTAGTTCCCGAAGCGCTAGATGTCGATTCTCGATTTGATGAACCCAATCGAGTCAAAGAAGTGGTGGTCGATACCTTGGTTTTGGCCGACAAGTGTTGCAATGGCCTTATTCTCGCCGGCAAGCCCGGAGCCTATGCCATGGCGGGCGTGTATTCGACCTTATTGGGCGCCTTGCATCATCCTTTCGGCGAAAAATATTACCGAGAAGCGTTCACCCACTTTGAAAATCAGCTCAAGGACAAGGCCACTCCCCGCCCGGTTTTGGTCAAGACCTATTATTTCTGCATTGTCTTGCACATGCTTTTGGGGCGCACGGCCATGGGCCGCGATATCATGCGCAAGGTGGAATTGCTCTATGCCGATCGTAAGCTTGAAGATGTTGGGCAAGAAGAACGCGATTGGTTGATGCGCATCAATCATGTTTGGAAAAACGGCGTGGATACGGCCATAGGGCGCGAAATACTTTGAAGCCGCGTCGCGGCTTGGTCTTGTTACTGCAAAATCCCGAATTAGGCGGCGCGGAAAGAAGCCTCCTCGAAAGCCTTAGAGATTCAAAAATACCTCGGCTGCTTTTGCTCAGCGGCGAAGGTGCCTTGAGCGAAGAAGCGAAGCGTCGGCATTGGCAATATGAATGCGTGCCGCGTCCCGCCCTTCTGGATTCGATTTCCTTGCGCAGCGGGTCGAATTCTCCGTCGCTTTTAGCCTTCGCGTTTTTGCCTTTCGCTGCCTTGCTTTACGCTTTGCGAATCGCCTGGGTTTTGCCCTGGGGATATCACTTGCGCACCTTGGGAGTGAAAAGCCATCTTGCGGCTTTGCTTTTACTCCCCTTGTTATGGGGTCGCTGGGAAGCGGACATTCGCGATTTCATTCGGCCCATGTTCTTGCGGCGAAGCCTAGCCTGGCTGGCCTCGATTGGCGCGTGCCATGTCTTCGCCAATAGCCGTGCCGTCGCGGCGGATTATCCTGGTGCGACGGTGATTTATCCCCAGGTGAAAATGCCGCGCCCACCGGAGCCGAAGCAAGCTCAAGGGGGCCGACGCATCATTTCCCATGTGGCTTATTTCGCGCCGTACAAAGGCCAGGATTTATTTCTCGATTGCGCCGAAGCCTGGCTGTCGGCGGGTCTTGATGCTGAATTTTGGATTGTCGGTGATGTGCTTTATCCTGCGCCGGAATATGCGCGTTACCGGGAGACATTGCGGCGCAAAGCGAAGGCCAGCCGCTTTGCGGATCGGCTGCGTTTTTTAGGAGCTCTTAGCGCACCCGAGGTGCAAAACGCACTGGAGCAAACGCATTTGCTTTTGCATTGCACGCGTGAGCCCGAGCCTTTTGGCCGCTCCGTGCTTGAGGCGCTACGGTGCGGTTGCGATGTGATTTGTCATCGCGGCTCGGGTGTTTGCGAGGTCACGATAGCGGGAAAAGAGTGGCCGGATTGGCTGCCGCCCGCGCCGGCATGCTTAGGCGATGACTATGTGGCCTTGGCCTTATCCCCAGAGATGGGCGCAGAGGTGGCCGAACCCTTGGGGTAGGGGCGATGTCGCCCGGCCTGCAAGACGGGCTTGGCCAATTTCCAATGCTTGGCGGCAAGGCCAATGAGGCGGGTATAGCCCCACATTTTTGCGGGCATAGTGAGGCCGCTGTCGACCATGTCCTTGAAAATGGAATAGAAGCGCTTTTGCGATTCCATAGGCAGGCCGAGGACGAAATCACGTATGCGGGCTTCTCGAAAATGGTTGCGGCCGAAGCGCTCCCAACACGCCTGTTCGTATTGCTTGAGATGGGCTTTCGAGAGATTGCCCTTTTGAAAGCCGAGGTCTATCCATTTCGCCGCCAAATCCGCGCCGACCATGGAGGCCATGATACCGCCGCCGGTCAAGGGATTGGTGTGATGGGCCGCGTCACCTGAGAGTAAGAATCCGTCGGCAACATATTCTTCCAAGTTTCCCGACACGGGAACGCAGCCACCATGGACAGCAAGTAAAGAAGAGTTGGGATAAAGTTTTTCTTTATACTCCATGGAAAGGTCATACATGTTTTTAGCGCCGAACTTTGGAATCAGTTCGCCCGAGCCGAGATTCACCACCTTGGATTTCACCTTGGGAAAAACCCAGATATAGCCCTTGTTGATGGTGTCATGACCTTGCCAAAAGGTGAGGTGATTGGGGTTGGCATCGACGGCGTCCACGCGCAATTCGATGGCCGAGCAGGTGAAAGGAGGCAATTGCCGCGTCTTCAATCCGACCCAACGTCCGCTCAGGGATTCGGCGCCGTCGGCACCGACGACCATGCGGGCGCGCACGGTATGCTCTTGACCCGCATGCATGATTTGCAAGTTGCGGCCCTGGCCATCCCAAGGGGATAGGCTCATGACGCGCGCATCCACGACAAGTTCGGCTCCAGCAGCTTCCGCTTCTCGAGAGAGATGCTGATCGAATTTGGCGCGATCGAGCATGACACCAATTTCTTTACCGGCATCATAACGCAAGGTATGACCCCCCGTGCCATGCATGATGACGCCCTGCACGCTGGTTTCCAGCCAATCGTCGCTGACCGTCATGAAATCGGCGAGGCGTGACCGTGGGCCGGTGGCTTCGCCGCAACGGACGGGAACGCCGACCACGGGGCGCTTTTCGCATAAGAGAACTTGATAACCGCGACGGGCCAGGTTTCGGGCGCAAACGCTTCCCGAAGGGCCTGCGCCGATCACGACAATGTCATAAGCCGCGCTTTTCAATCGCCAAAGCTCCTACTGGGCAAAACCGAACACAAATGGTGCAATAAGTGCATTTCTCTTGGAACACCTGCAAATCAACGCCGAACATGTCCAAGGCATCGTCGGGACAAGTACCCACGCACCCCGCGCAACTGATGCACTTTTCGCGATCGAGAAGCAGGATTTTATTGGGTTTCTTGATCATGCCAGCAAGATAATCAACCCCGGTCTTTCGGACCTTGTTCGGCTATATTTGGAGGCCTCCATTGGCGCATTGAACGCCGTCAAGGTCACGCTGATGCTCCATTCCGATCCCCATTTTCACGCCGAGTTGGCGCGAATTCTTCCCCAGGTCAAAAATCCCGGCCGTTATATCGGCGGGGAAGCCAATCAAACGGTCAAAGATCCTCAAACGATCTTGGCCGATATGCTTTTGCTTTTCCCCGACCTCTATGAGCTGGGAATGTCGCATAATGGCACCAAGGTGCTGTATCACCTGATCAATCGCGAACCCGATTTAGCCGCCGAGCGATCCTTTGCACCCATGCCCGACTTCGCCGATTTGCTGAAATCGAGTGGTCTCGGACTTTATAGCCTGGAATCCTATCGCCCCGTCCGCAGTTTTAAGGCCATCGGCATCTCGCTGCAAACCGAGCTGAATTACACCAATGTGCCCTATGTCCTCGAACTTTCCGGTCTATCGCCATGGGCGGATAAACGAGAGGAATCGGATCCCTTCGTCATTGGCGGCGGGCCTTGCATGGCCAATCCCGAGCCGGTGGCGCCTTTTTTTGACTTGTTCGTCATCGGCGATGGCGAAAGTTTAGCCCCGGAGATTTTAAGGCGCATCGGACGCGGCCGTCGGGATGGCTTGTCCAAGACCGAAATCTTGCGCGACTTAGCCACCTTGAAAGGCGTTTATTGCCCGGCCTTGTTGCCCATGGTCCAAAGCCCACGCGGGGAGTGGGTGCCGCCTTTCGATGGCGCCGCCAGCCCTTATGCCAAGGCCAAGGGCGTGCAGCGCACCTGGGTCGAGGTGCTTAATCCCCAGGATTATCCGGTGCGCAACCTTGTGCCGCATATGTCCTTGGTGCATGATCGCTTTTCGGTCGAAGTGATGCGCGGTTGCACCCAGGGATGCCGTTTCTGCCAAGCAGGTTATTGGTATCGACCCAATCGCGAATTGCATCCTGACGATGTGGTCGACCTGGCCAAGGCTGGGATGCAGGCGACGGGCGAGCGCGAACTGGGGCTTTTGTCGCTGTCGACGGCCGATTACGGCCAGGCAGAAAAAGTGCTCGATGCCCTGATTGAAGACGAAGATTTTCTCGACGTGGATCTCTCCTTGCCTTCCCTGCGGGCCAATTCTTTCGGCCAGGGATTGGCCACCAAGGCGGCGGCACTGACGGGTGGCAAGAGCGCCACCTTCGCCCCGGAAACTGGCTCGGAGCGGCTGCGAAAAATCATTAACAAGACTATCAGCGATGCAGAAATGCTGCAGGCCGCAGAGAATGTCTTTTCACACGGTTTCCGCAATATCAAGCTCTACACTATGGTGGGTTTGCCCACCGAAGATCTCGATGACATGCGCGACTTTTGCGATCTCATCGAGAAGCTGCATGCCATCGGGCAAAAGCACAATCAGCGAAATACTATCCATGCCAATATCGGCATATTGGTTCCCAAGCCCTTCACGCCCATGCAATGGGTGCCTTTTATGGACGAAGAGCGGGCCATGCGCCACATTCGCTTCGTGCGCGAACGCTTTCGCCGCACTTCGGGAGTGCGCATCACCTGGGCGGATTGGGGCATCAGCCATGTCGAAGCCTTTTATTCCCGGGGCGATCGGGGATTGGCTCCGCTCATTATGGACGCGTATCAACGCGGCGCAATTTTCGAATCGCATGGCGAATTTTTCAATTACGAAACCTGGCAGGAAATCTGGCAGGAACGTGGATTTGACCAAGAACGCATTTTCGGTGAGCGTTCACTCACGGAGATTTTTCCTTGGGACTTTATTCATGCTGGCACTACCAAGGGCTTTTTGAAGCATGAGTACAAACAAATGTTTCGCGTTGAGAGCGCCCCGGTTCCGGATTGCAAATGGGGCGAATGCCAGAAGTGCGGCATTCCCGGAAATTATGCCGACATTTCCCTGGCGCCTATCCCGGTTAAACATCAAGCTCCTGCACGTCAGCCGGAAGAAATCGCCAGCTTGGCTACCGAGCGACGCAGCCGCCACTCGGGACGCTTCGCTTTTCATTTGCATTATCGCAAGACGGGCTTGGCGCGATTCATCGCGCATCAGAATACGCTCGACCTTTTCGAAAAGGCCTTTCGGCGCTTGAAAATACCCTTGGCCATGAGTCAGGGATTTAATCCCAAGCCCTTGATACGCAATACCGGCGCCCTGCCCTTAGGGCTAGAAACCCGCGACGAAATGCTGGTGGTGGAATTGCGCCGAGTTTCGGAAATGTCCGAGGCCGACCTTTGCGCCGCCATGAGTGAAGCCATGCCCGAAGGCATGGAAGTTTTTCGCTTCGCGCCCTCGAAATCATCGCGTCTGCCAAAGGTGACGGCGATCACCTATCGCAGCGGGGTCTGGCCGGAAGGCACGGCCCTGTGGCAAAAGGCTTTGAGCCGATTCGAAGCGGGGGAGCTTGCCAAGCCCATCGTGGTGCGGGAAAAGCAACTCGACATGTCTCTTGATGTTGAAGCAGTTTGGGTCGAAGCCGAGGAATTGTGGATTCGCATCCGCGCCCACGAGAGTGGCGCTGGCATCAATCCCTATTTGGTTTACGGCTGCCTTTTAAATCAAGATGCCGAAACTTTACGCAGCCGACCCATCGCCAAAGAAGGCTTTGCCACGGTCGCGGTTCACTCCCTTCCAACGGTTTAAGACGACATGGATATGCAATCGAATCCCGGTATCGAGGGAAATTTGGATGAGGCCCTAAAGCGCCTCGAAGGCTTGCTGGAAGACACCAAGGATATGGAACGCTTTTGCATGGGCTTGGGAATACGCCTTGCCCTGGGAATGGCACGGGAATTACGGGATGCCAAGCCCTTAGGCAGCGAAACGGGTGCCTGGGTCCAAGCTTGGCATGATGAGTTCGGCGTCGAAACCGTCGACAAAGCCGTTTCCATTGCCCGAGAGTTTTTGCTGCGCCCGGATAAACTTCGCCAAGCCTTTGCTGAAAAATTAGGCTTACCTAAAGCATGATTTCCTTGACGGTCGCCAAAATCGAAGCGCAAGTCGGACTACCCCGTCCACTGCGCCGCGATCGCGGTTTATTTGCAGCCATCGATCTGGGCACCCAGGCCAGCCTCTTGCTCATTGCCCGCATCGTTGGCGGCAAGGTACAGCCGGTCTACCAAGCCCTGGCGCCCACCCAAATCGGGCAAGACTTACGCGCCGGAGGGCGCATAGGCGAGGTCGCCGTCGATCGCCTGAAGGAAACCCTGGCATCCTTCAAACAGGACTTCAGCAGACAAGAGGCTACGCTGGTGGCCGTTGGCGCGACGGCGGGATTCAGGCAAGCGCGCAATGGACTTGAAGTTTTATCCCGGCTCAGTAGCGAATTGCATTTTCCTTGTCGGCCTCTGACTGGGGAGGAAGAAGCCGCTCTAAGCTGGTCAGGCGTAGCCAACTTGTATTCCCCCGTCGATTTGGCGGTGCTGGATATCGGCGGAGGAAGCACCGAAATTCACTGGCGCAATCAGAGCCTTTCCTTGCCTTTGGGAGCCATTTCTTTGGCATCGCAGGCCGGAGGAGAAAAAGCCGAAGCCCTGCTGGGTCTTGCCACCGATTATTTCACACAAAATTTGTCCCACACCTTGAGCTTGCCTTCTTGGCCGGTATTGGTGGGAGGCTCGGCCTTGGCTTTAGCCCATCTCGAATTCGGCATGACGGCTTATGATCCCGAAAGTGTGGAAGGCTGCCAACTTTCACTAGAAGCCTTGAATGGCTGGTGGCGCCTTTTAGCCGACTTGACTCCGCGCGATCGAGCCAGTCTTCCCGGGCTGGACTCGGGCCGTGCTCCCGTTTTACTGGCGGGAGCAGCCATGATGAAGTCCTTGGCCGACGTGGCTGGCTTGCAGGGATATCGCATAAGCGCGCGAGGTTTGCGCTTTGGACTTTTACTGGAAGGCGCGCGGCGCATGGGCGCTTTGCCATCGCTGCGTGACTGAAATCAAATATGCGCTTGAATAGATTCTTGGCCGCCTGCGGCTTCGGTAGCCGCCGCTCGGTAGAACACCTTATTGTCACCGGCTTGGTCAAGGTCAATGGCCAGCCTTGCCTTGAACTCGCCACCCAGGTAAGCGATACGGATCAAGTCTTGGTCTCGGGTAAAACCGCGGTCTTGCCCGCCCAATCGACTTGCGTGCTGATGAATAAGCCCGCCGGCTACTTATGCTCGCGCACCGACCCTGTGGGCAAGCCCTTGGTTTTTGATTTGCTTCCCCTGAAATGGCGCTCCTTGCACTATGTCGGGCGCTTGGACTTTCTGAGTCGTGGCGCGCTTTTATTCACCGACGACGGCGCCTTGACCCAGGCACTATTGCACCCCTCCCGGGAAGTGGAGCGGGTTTACGAAGTCGTGACCGACACGCCTCTGGATAATCAAGCCATGGCCTCCTTGCGCACGGGGCTGACCCTGGAAGACGGCCTGCGGACCATGCCGGCCAAGGTGAGAATGTTGCCCCATGGAAGCTATGAGCTCACCCTGCGTGAAGGCAAAAACCGTGAAATCCGCCGCATGATGATGTCCCTTGGCCATCGGGTCAAGGATTTACGCCGCCTTAGCTATGGTCCCATTGAGCTAGAAGACTTGGCCGAAGGCCATTGCCGAGCCTTGACCCCAGAAGAAATTCTCAGCCTGCGCCTGAGTTGCAACCTGGAGACCGAGGCTTAGGGCTCCTCGCAAGTAAAATTGCCAGGTGGGCCGAATTTCGCCCTCCCGGATAGCAACCCTATTTGCGCCATAGCCCTAGGGCATGCTACACTCGCGGCAAGTGGCTCCGTTCTCTTTTTCACTTCCGAGGCTTAGGTCAAGGACTTTTAGGCTTTGCACGTCAGGCCTAATTTGCCTTGCTGGTTTTTTTTCCGCCTTCGGAGAGGATAGCATCGGTGAAAAGCCTATTGAGGCGATACCAACTCCGATTTCAAGATTGCGTTCTGGGGGCTTGCTTAGCGTCCCCAGCGGCGAAGTGGTAGCCCATGGCCAATATCGCTTTGTCGGTTCCTTGCAATACTTTTCTGCCTCTGAATTCCACCTTAATGATTCTGGCAATACCGATACGGCGGTGACACGCCAATTCAACTATGGCACCGAGGTGCTATTCGGCCTAGAGAACCGGGCAGAAATCGGTTTGTTCTATGGTCAGGAATTGGCCATGTCCTTCAAAGCGCTTTTAATTGAGGAAGATGCCATTTGGCCGAATATTGTATTCGGCATTCGCAGCCTTTTTGGGAGCTCCGAAGCGGATTTATACGGCGTTGCCGATCATGGCATAGTGCGCAGCCTTCGCGGGGAAAGCTTTATGATGGTCGCGAAAACCTTTGCCTTGAATACTCGTCTGCATGCGGGCGCGTCCATGCTGAATGGCGCCAATAAAAGCCTGGTCGGCATGAATTTCGGCCTCGAACAAAATCTTGGAGGCGGAGCTTTTTTGGGGTATGAACTTTATGAACGGTTTTCGGATTTTCATCAGAATGTGAGTCTGACTTGGCGTTTCGGTTCCATGTTCGCGATGCATTTGGGGCTGACCGAATTTCAATCGTGGATACGCCAGCGCGGTGAATGGGGCTTTTTTCTCGCACCCGCTCATGCGCAAAAAACCGGCTACAATGCACCGGGCTTGCGTTTCGCCCTGCAAGTCAATGGTTTTGTTCCTCGTCTACCCCAAAAAACCTTGTCGGAGCGAATGGCGGACTTGGAAGATCGGGATCGTGAACGCGAACAAAAAGTGCAGCGCTTGCAGGGGCAAATCGTGAAAATGCGCTTGGAACAAAGCACCCGCCCAGTTTCTCCACCCGCTCCAGAGCCACTGACCAGGGCGGCCCAGGCCCCGGATCCACGCTCCATTGTAGCGGCTTGGCTTGATTCCCTGAATCAAGGAATGAATGGCCTGAAAACCGATCCCCAAAGGCTTTCCGCCTTACTTGCCCGCACCGCGGAATTGCCGCCCTTGGCCAAGCCCTATTTTGCCGGCATTGCCCTGGATACAGCTCGCGGGGTCACCTTGCGTTTGGCGGCTGTCATGGCCATGGGCCATACGCGCGACAGTGCCTTGGTCGCCCCATTAAAACTGGTTTGCGCCGATCCCGATAGCCGATTGCGGCGCGAAGCCCTAACTGCTTTGGGGCGCATTGGTCATCCTTCAGCTCTCGATATCGCCAAGCGCCTCATGAATGACTCGGATGCCGCCGTCTCTCTTACGGCAGAGGAAGTGGTTTCCGTTTTGGTCCCCAAGACGAAAGCAAAGGCTTCTACAAAGCCGGAAAAAGAGCCGGAACCGGAAAAAGCCCCAGCGGAGCATTGAAATAAACCGGTCATTCCGAGGTGAGGACGAAAGTCCTTGCGGCCCAATATTCGACAAGGCTCTTTTACCTTTTGCACCCCGTGCGCACCGACGAATTTGATTTCACCTTTCCCGAAGACCTGATAGCCAAAGAGCCTGTTCCGCGCGGAGAATCGCGTGTGATTGTGGTGGCAAGGCAAGATAGGCCCAGTACGGCTCCCGATGGAACCCGCTCAGGCGAATCTCCAATTCGAGCCTGGGGCCATATCGGCAATTTGACCCAGTGGTTGCGCCCGGGCGACGTTTTGGTTCTCAATGACACACGTGTGCTACCCGCGAGGTTGCGTGGCCTCGACGCCAAAGCTCGCCCAGTTGAAATTCTTTTGCTCAAGCCACAAGCCCTTGGCGTTACGCCACAGAAAAGCGAAACTCCCTGCTGGCAGGCCATGGTGAAGCCAGGTAAGCGTTTTCGCCTAGGCGACACCCTTCATTTTGGCCTATCCCCTGGAGAAAGCACCGGAAAATCCAGCTTATCCGCCGAGGTGATTGGCGTCGAATCCGACGGCACGCGCATCTTACGTTTCGACATTGCCCGAGAAGATTTTTTTGCGGCCCTCGAAAAGCTCGGCGAAATGCCCTTGCCCCCCTATATCGACCGCGAGGCTCGTCCCGAGGATTCGCTTCGCTATCAAAGCGTTTTCGCGCGTCATTCAGGTTCGGTGGCTGCACCGACAGCCAGCCTGCATTTTGATCAAGGCTTGTTAGCGAGTTTAAGCGCATATGGCGTGGAGACCGTGGCCGTCACCTTGCATGTGGGGGCCGGCACTTTCAAACCGGTTTCTGTTGATAACGCAGAAGACCATGCCATGCACAGCGAGGCCTATACGCTTAGCGCTGAAGCCGCGACCCGCCTGAATGCCGCCAAAGAAGAGGGACGTCGCCTCATTGCGGTGGGAACCACGGCCGCGCGCGTGCTGGAGACCTGTGCATCAGGGGCGAATGGGGAGTTGGTCGCGGGGGAGGGAGAAACCAAGCTTTTTGTTTTGCCGGGCTATCGCTGGAAAGCCGTCGATGGTTTGCTCACCAATTTTCACTGGCCTCGCAGCACTTTATTCATGCTGGTATCGAGTCTGTTGGGCACTGAAGCGGCCAAAGCCGTTTATATCGAAGCCATGGCGCAGCGTTATCGCCTGTTCAGCTATGGCGATGCCATGCTCATTTTATAGTCTTTCGACTTATCTATTCTCTCAAACTCGAACCCAGGATGAACATGCGACAATCCGAAATGGATCAAATCAATTTTAACGGGGTGAAGTGGATTCCCATTGGCGCAGCAATTCTGCTGGTCATTATTTTCCTCATGTCCTGTTATCATATCGTTCCGCCCGGCCATAGAGGCATTTCTGTCACCCTTGGTAAGGTGGGGGCGGTGGCTAAGGGCGAAGGCCTTTCCTTTAAGAAACCCTTCATCGAGAAGATTTATGACTTTCCAGTTCGACAGAATACTGTGGAAGGCCATGCTGCTTCCTATTCGAGCGACTTGCAAACCGTGCAAATCACCTTCAAAACCCTTTACCGAATTCCCGAAAGCCAGGTCATCGCCATCTTTCAGCAATTCACAGGGGACCCCTATGCCACCTTGGTCGAACCTCGTATTCAGGAAGAGTTGAAACAAATCACTTCGCTTTATCGTGCCGAAGAATTGGTGAAAAGCCGCGAGAAAATCAAGATCGAAGTCCTGGCCTTGGTGAAGAAAGCCATTGGTGATTATGTGCTGGTCTCCGACATTGCTATCACCAATTTTGATTTCACCGACGAATTGGAAAGAGCCATCGAGCAAAAGACCATTCGCGAGCAAGAAGCTTTGGCCAAAGCATTCGAATTGGACAAAGCCCGCAAGGATGCGGAAATCACCGTGGTGAATGCCGAGGCGGAAGCCAAGTCGGTTAAAATCAAGGGTGAAGCATTGAAGAATGCGCCCGATGTGATCTCACTCGAAATCGTGAAGAAGTGGAATGGCGTTTCCCCGACCTCGGTGGTGACCGGGCGGGGTGGTGCAGATATTTTGTTGCCAGTGAAGTGAATTCAACCCGGCTCTAACCGATCGAAATCAGATTTCCCCGTGAACGGCCTGCACGAATGCGCGGGCATGATCGGGGGAAATGTCGGGCAATATGCCATGCCCCAAGTTGAAAATGTGAGGGCGGTCACCCACTTGGGCCTTAAGGGCCTTCACTTTTTCGACAAGCTTTGGGATGGGGGCATACAGCCAGCACGGATCGAGATTGCCCTGAAAGACTTGCTTTGGATGGGCCTCGAAAGCCTTGCCTAATTCCATGCGCCAATCGAGGCCGATTACGTCGGCGCCCAATTCGCAGAAGCTATCGATTAAGGTCGGAGCGCCATTGGCATAGTGAATGAAGGGCGTCATGGGATAGGCTTTTTTCACGGCTTGCACCACGGCCTTGGTATGCGGTAAAACTCGTTCGCGATAATCCTGGGGCGCGAGAAAACCGGCCCAGGAATCCATCAAGGTGATAGCATCACAACCTTGTCGCACTTGTTCGATCAAGTAGTGGCTGGTCACTTCTACCAATTTGGACATGAGGCCATCGAAGGCTTCGGGCGCACCGAACATCATGGCCTTGAGCTTGGCCAATTCCTTAGAGCCTCCGCCTTCCACCATATAGGACGCAACGGTAAAGGGTCCGCCGGCAAAGCCAATCAGGGGAACCGAATTCGCCAGTTCGCGTTTAATCAGACGAATGCCTTCAAAGACATAGGCCAATTCGGCATTCAAATTACCTGAAGGCATGGCAGCAATGCGCTCCGCCGTGCGAACGGCATTGGCAATCACGGGGCCGCGGCTTTCGATGAATTCCAATTCGACACCCATGGGGGGCAATAGAACCAGAATATCGCTGAAAAGAATGGCGGCATCGACTCCAACCAGATTCACCGGCTGCACCGTGACCTCAGCCACATGCTCCGGAGAGCGGCAAAAATCGAGGAAAGAGGGAAACAAGCTGCGTACCCGACGGTATTCGGCCAGGTAGCGTCCGGCTTGGCGCATAATCCATACCGGGGGGCGGCTGGGTTTTTGGCCTAAGGCCGCCTCTAAAAAACTGGCATTATTAGGCTTGGGGTGGGGGAGGTCGCGACCCGATGCCGGGTTTTCGTGCTTAAGCGTCATGAGTATCCTCTTCAAAATCCAGTCGGCGCTGGGCGGCGACGGCCCACCAGCCCTGCTTGTCTACTTCCTCAACGGGGACCAAGCCCGCCAATGCCAGCCAGGGCAAAACAAAGGGCTTGTCCTCTAGCCTTTGGCCTGAAATAATCAATATCCCGCCAAGACCGACAAGATTTCTCAGCTCTTGCCGAAATGGCCACCATTCGGTGCGAATCATATTGCAAACCACGACGTTAAAAGCCGTCGTCATTTTCAATGCATCCGTGGTGCCCACGAAGCAATGAACGCTATGACCAGCTGGAGGAGGGTTGAGGGCCCAATTTTCGGCCATGCAAGGCCCGGCAACAGGATCAATATCATGAGCCACAGCCCAGGTTGCTCCTAACATGGCGGCATATAGGGCAAGAATGCCGGTGCCTGCGCCCACATCTAGGACGCGGGCTTGATGCAAGTCCAGGCGCTCCAGCAAGGTGGCCGCCAATTGTGTGCTTTCATGCAAACCTGTGCCGAAAGCCATTTTGGCAGTAAGTCTTATCGCGAACCCCTGGGGCGGCAAAGGCAGCCAGGGAGGGACCACGGTTAACCTCTCGGTTACCGCAACCGGTTCCTGTCGATCGCGCCAGCTTTGGTCCCAATCCTCGATCGGAGCCGAGCCTTGGGTGCAATCGGGGCGAAGGCCGAATTCCGCGCAGGCGGCTTGCCAGGCCTCTTCCGAATCAAAAGAGGCCCGCAACCAAACGGGGTCGTCGGGAGGAGAATCCGGGCTGGAGGACAGACCGTCAGGCCCTTCTTCCTGCAAACCCAGGGCACCCAGTTCAAAAAGCTGATATTCGACCCATTCCCGGTCGGAGGGCTCGCTGCGAAATCGCAGCCAATAGTAAAGGTCACCCAGTCTCATGGGGAGGGAAAGCTATATTCACCTGCCCCCAGACGGTGAGAAAGATCCGCCTGTTAAACCTGGAATGAACTCCCTGCCGACCCTTTCCGTTCCTTACGAGGTGATTCTCCAAGAGGCCCGAGATTTCGTAGCCTCGGATTTAGACGCCGTGCACCGTCTCATGGTCGGTGTGGCCGAAGCGGCGCCGGGTCGTTTATCCAAAGCTTTGCAAGATTTGCTGCAAAAACGCGGCAAGCGGATTCGCTCCACCTTTTTACTGCTTTTGGCTTCAACTCGTTCCGACCTCGACCATGTTCGAGCCGTGCGAGCCTGCGCCGCCGTTGAATTGATTCATCTGGCCTCCCTGATTCACGACGACATCATCGACGACAGCGATGTGCGCCGCAATGAAAAGGCGGCTCATCAGCGCTGGGGCAATCGCTTCGCCGTGCTTTTGGGCGACTATATCCTGGCCAAATCCATGGAAATGATTTGGGGAGACGGCGATCACCGTGTCCCAACCGCCCTGTCCCGCGCCAGCAGCAATCTCATCCGCGCCGAAGTCGCCGAAATCGATCAAGCCGGACGCGCCGATGTTACGGTAGAGCAATACCTGGCTACCATCGAAGGCAAAACAGCCTCCCTGCTTGAAGCCTGCGGCGAATGCGCTGCGGTTATCGCGGGCTTTGACCCGGAGCGCATACGCGGTTGCGCTGAAATCGGCCGAAATTTTGGTGTGTCTTTCCAAATTATCGACGACTTGCTCGACTTCGGTTTTGGCGCCGCCAATCTCGACAAACGTCAATTTTCCGATTTGAAAAATGGGCTATTCACCTTGCCCATGTTGCTTTTCCTGGCCAGCGCATCCGAGTCGGATAAAACCGAACTCTTGTCCTTGCTGTCCCGTGCGGGAGAGGCTGAGGCTCAATCTCGCATTGTAAAACTATTGACCCTGTCGGGCGTTTTCGAACGCGCTCGCGATATGGCGGCGGAGCGTGTCAATGCATGCTTGCCTCTTCTTGCGGCCTTGCCCGCCGGACCTGCCGCGAATCATTTGCGCCGGGTTTGCAGTCTGATGACCGAACGTACTCTGTAAAAGCGAGCGGGAGGTCTTAGACCGCCCGGGAGGAAGCATGTCTTCGAATATCGAACACGTTCTCACCGAAACCCGTACCTTTGCGCCCCCACCTGCCTTTTCCGATAATGCGGCCATAGCTTCGTGGGATCAATATCAGACTCTCTATCAAGAGAGCATACGCGAACCAGAAAAATTCTGGGCGCGCGTAGCCGAAAATCTGCACTGGTTTAAGAAATGGGATCGTGTCCGTAATTGGGACAATCCTCCTTTCGCCCGCTGGTTCGAAGGCGGCAAAACCAATCTTTGTTACAACTGCGTGGACAAGCATCTCAGCACCTGGCGCCGCAATAAGGCCGCCATTATTTGGGAAGGGGAACCCGAGGACGACCGGCGCGTTCTCACCTATCAAGAATTGCATCTACAGGTCAGCAGTTTTGCCAATGTCCTCAAGCAAAAAGGCGTGAAAGCCGGCGATACCGTCGCCATTTACATGCCTATGGTTCCCGAGCTCACCATAGCCATGCTGGCTTGCGCCCGCATTGGCGCCGTGCATAGCATCATTTTCGGCGGCTTTTCGGCGCCAGCCCTGGTCGATCGCATTGAAGACGCGCAATGCAAGGTCGTTGTCACCGCGGATGGCGGCTGGCGGCGCGGACAAATCGTGAAGCTGAAAGAAACCGTAGACGAAGCCATGAAGCTCACCTCGGTGGTGAAAACCTGCATTGTCTTTCGTCGCTGCAACAATGAAGTGTCCATGCAGCCTGGGCGCGATTTTTGGTGGCAAGAATTGATGAAGGGTGTGAATCCCAATTGCAAAGCGGAGGCTCTCGACAGCGAACATCCGCTATTCATCCTCTATACTTCCGGATCCACGGGTAAGCCCAAGGGAATTTTGCATACCACGGCCGGATACATGGTGGGCACCTATCTCACCACCCGCTATATCTTCGACATCAAGGAAGAAGACACCTATTGGTGCACCGCCGACATTGGCTGGGTGACGGGTCACAGTTATGTGGTCTACGGTCCGCTCAATAATGGCGCCACCGTGGTGATGTATGAAGGCGCTCCGAATCATCCCAACCCGGATCGTTTTTGGGAAATCGTTGAGCGCTACAAGGTGTCGGTGTTTTATACCGCCCCCACGGCGATTCGCGCCTTCATGAAATGGGGCGACGAACACGTTCATGGGCATGATCTCAGCTCGCTACGCATTTTGGGTTCGGTGGGCGAACCCATCAATCCCGAAGCTTGGATGTGGTATCACGAAGTCGTGGGAGGAAAGCGTTGCCCCATAGTCGATACTTGGTGGCAAACCGAAACCGGCGCCATCATGATTTCACCCTTGCCTGGCGCCACCACCACTAAGCCCGGCTCTTGCACCTTCCCCTTTTTCGGCATCGATATCGCCATCGTCAATGAAAAAGGCGAAGACTTGCCCAATGGACAAGGCGGCTTTCTTGTGGTGAAGCAGCCCTGGCCTTCTATGCTGCGAACACTCTATGGCGACGATGAGCGCTTCAAGGAAGTGTATTGGAAACGTTTTGAAAAGCAGGGCTATTATCTGGCTGGCGACGGAGCTGTACGCGACCAAGACGGCTATATCTGGGTTTTAGGACGCATTGACGATGTGCTCAATGTTTCGGGGCATCGCCTCTCGACCATGGAAGTCGAAAGTGCCTTGGTAGCGCATGCTGCCGTGGTAGAAGCGGCCGTGGTCGGATTCAAGCATGATATTAAGGGCGAAGGCATAGCGGCCTTTGTGACTCTTGGCCAAGGCTTTCATAAAGGCCAATCCATGCAAGAGTCACTTAAAAAGCATGTACGCGAGATAATCGGCGCCATTGCCGTTCCCGATCAAGTCCATTTTTCCGATACTTTACCGAAAACCCGATCAGGAAAAATCATGCGCCGGCTTTTGCGCGATGTTGCCAACGGCATTGAGAGTAAACAAGACACATCGACTTTAGAAGATTTGTCCGTTTTGGCGCGTTTGCGAGAATCTGACGAAGGCTGACTCTACTCAGGCCTTAGAGTTTTCACTAAACTTTCGGGAGTAAAACTCCCAGGTTTTTTGCCGTCCCGTTTTGGAGGGCTCCTGAAAGGATATCATGTTTTGGACCCCCTCCTTATCGAGCCTTTTGCTCGGATATGCAGCGATTTTAGCCATTGGCCCCGTAATTTCGGTTGCTGCTGATTCGGATTTGGCCTATCAGGGTGAAAATCCTGAGTCCGTTCCCGCCTCAGCCGATTACACTGCTACGGGGACGGTCGCCGCCGCGCCCGTTGACAGCTCGGGTTGGAAAACCCAAACCAATGGCTTTTTCAATTTGAGCCAGAACTATTATGACAACTGGGTCAAGGGCGGTTCCAATTCCATGGCTTGGGAATTGCATTTCGATGAATTCGCCGTGCTCGACATGCCAAAATACACCTGGGAAAATAAGGGCAAGGCCGTATATGGTCGCACCCAGCTGGGTGATTTGAATTCGCGAAAATCAGCCGATGAATTGAATTTGAAATCGACCTATATCTACAAGCTTGGCGCCTGGGTCAATCCTTTCGCTGGAGCCGAATTGCAAACCCAATTCGCGGCAGGCTATAACTATCCCAATCCCGATTCGGCTCGCGTGCGCGCCTCTGGCCCATTTGACCCGACCTTTCTTTATCAAACCGTTGGCGTCGGCTTTACGACCGTGAAAAACTTGAACCTTCGTTTGGGTGCCACTTTGAAAGAAACCTTTTCCGATACGAGCTATGGCATCGCTGACGACAAAGAAACCGCCAAGATTGAAAGCTTTAAATTCGAGCCGGGTGCCTCCTTTTTCGGGTCTTATAAAATCGATGTTTGGGATAATATTCAATTGTCTACTGCCCTCGACGTATTCGTGAACTTCAAGGGTATGGATGAAGTGGATGGCAAATGGGAAAATGTGGTGACGGCCAAGGTCAATGACTTCATCAATGTCAACTTTACCTATGACATGCTTTATGACTTCGATTTGTCCGACAGCTATCAAAGTAAGGAAGGCCTGGCCGTGGGTATTTCCTTCCTGAAGTTATAACGGTTACCTGATTTCCAATCGGGCCGGTAGAACCGGTTTTCTAGGTTTTACGGACTATGACTTTTGAAGAAATGCTGACCCTGGCCCGAGAGCGCAAACGCGACATGCCGGTGGGTAAATCCACCACGGCGCTGTTTGAAAAGGGCCCGCATGCCATCGGCAAGAAATTGGTTGAGGAAGCGGCTGAAAGCTGGATGGCCGCTCGCTATGAAAGCGCCGACGATTTGGCCCTCGAACTTTCCCAAGTGCTTTATTACGTGGCCTGCATGATGGCCGAAAAAGACATTTCGCTCGAAGAGGTTTATCGCCGTCTATGATTAAGGTCGCCTTGCCCAATAAGGGCCAACTTTTTGAACCGACCATGGAATTGCTGGCGGCCTGCGGCTATAAGGTGAATAAAAACCTGCGAAGCCTCATGACTCTCGATACCGAGAATCAAATTGAGTTTTATTTCCTCCGTCCTACCGATATCCCTCTTTATGTCTCGAATGGCATTCTCGACGCTGGCATTACCGGCAAAGATTTCGTCGCCGAAAAAGGCGTTTCTCCGACATGCCTCGTCGACTTGAATTACGGTGCCTCCAAGCTTTGCGCGGCGGTTCCCGCCGATAGCCCGGTTCAAGACCTGGAAGGTTTAAGACCCCTTCGTATCGCAACTTCTTTTCCTCATATAGTCACCGGCTTTTTCGGCGGCCATTCCAAGCTCATTGAACTGGAAGGTGCGGTAGAAATTTCCATTAAGCTCGGCATTGCCGATGCTGTGGTTGACATTGTCGAAACCGGCTCCACCTTGATTCAGGCGGGCTTGCGTATTATAGGCAAACCCCTGTTTGAATCGCGCTCAGCCCTGTTTGCCCATCCCGGACGGGAAATCACCGAAGAAGTGCAAATATTGCGCAGCCGTATCGAAGGCCGCATGCTGGCCCAAGAATATATGATGGTCGAATACGATGTCCCGCGCGTTTTGCTCGATGCCGCCTGCGCCATCACGCCTGGCCTGGAATCGCCAACCATCACCACCTTGGCTAAGGCCGATTGGTTTGCTGTCAAATCCATGGTGCGCAAGAAGCAAGCGCAAAAAATCATGGATGAGCTCTTGCGTTTAGGATGCAAGGGAATATTATTGACGGCACTCGACAGCGTGCGGATTTAAATTATCTACTTAATAGATTCGTCTCAGGCCCAAAGGCAAAACTCCTATGTCATTCAAAAGTCAGTCCAAAAACCCAAAACACTCCGAGAACGCCATTGTTTTGAACGGCGTAACCTTTATTCCTGCTTCAGAAGCCCCTGATGAATTGGATAAGGAAAAGGTGTTAAAGCTTATTTCCGAAATGCAGGATCAATTGACCTCATTGAAAATTCGCGTATTGAATCATTGAATTCGTGAATTGAGCCGATAGCGTGATCCTCGGCTACAAGCGGCAGCCGGGAAAAAATAAAGATGCCAAGCTAATGACCAAGGCGGCGATCACGCTAATGACGCCGGCATTGAACATTTTCTTTTGCCCCTTTTCCAGGCCGAGCTTGAAGATGTAATTGGCCTTGAGGCTTTGGCCCAGAAGAATGCCGCCGACGCAACTAAAGAAACAGATCAAGCCCAGCATCAGCAACATGAAATCCCCCTTGGCGTTTTGAATCGGCCGCTCCTTGAGCGTATTAGCCTTCACGCCTTCAGATTATAGCGAAACTGGGGAACTTGGAGCAAGTGGGAAGTCGGGAATGAAAAAGTAGAGGGTCGACCGATCCCGGAATCAGCCGACCCTAAACGGGAAATTTGGAGTGATTAGCCCGGGCGGCCTTTTTTGAGGCGTATATACTCTTCGAGACTATAAGCGTGATTTTCGGAAAGATTGGGACCCTCTTCGACCGAGCCCTCTCCCTGGGAGGAATGGCCAGCTGGGAGGGTGGCCGAATTGTCACGGGCCAAAACATGGGTGTCCGTACCGGGACTTTGACGCGGGTCGGGGCCGACGGAGAAGAGTTCCATGTCATCGAGCGAAGAAATGTCGAGAGTAGGCAAGGCCGTTTGAATTTTGCGGCTGAGGTTTTGGCCTTCGGAAGAGGCTTCGGCCAAAAGTTCTTGCATGCGCACGGGTATGGTCAAGCGTCCCAGCATAGTGCTGATTTTCACTGTCGTGCCG